>JAOZOO010000152.1:0-3445 GCA_029933225.1 Bacteroidales bacterium
TCAATATTGTCAATCAGCCAGTCGCTGATATTGCTCTTATTTTCACCGCTGGCTTCAAACCGCACCATGAAAACATTGCTCATGGCATAAGACGTGATGTCAAGATGCAGGGTATCCCAGTCGAAACTGCCTTCGTTGGCCCGTTCATAGACGGTATTCCAGTCATCGCCGTCATAAACCTTCACAGTCATTTTTTCAGTTCCTCCGGCACTGATATCGTTGAGTTTCAGTTGAAAATCAAGCCAGATATTTCCTTCGGTAAGCTGGGAAACGTTTACCGGATCGGAATTAAGTGACGAGAAATAGTTCAGCGTTGATTTCGCCGGATGAAAAGCTGCGGAAGGTGCGGGATTTCCGTTGTTTTGATCAATAACCCAGTCGGAAGAGGTGGTTGTCCAGTTATGATAATCGAAAGAACCCTGATCCCAGTTTTCCGCAAAAGGCAATTCGTATCCCCAGATGACCTCTGCCGTATCGCAAACGGGTTGCGTTTCTCCGAACTCGCCCGGAAAGCCGAAAACTGAAAGGTCATAAAGTGCCGTTACGCAATATACATATTCTCCCGGCATGATGTTGTTATCAATGAGAAACAGTAAGTCTTCCGTACCTTGTCCCTCGTAAGGGATATTGGCAATCAAAGTCCAGTTGCGGTAAATATTAAAACTCATCAAACCGGGTGGGATGTTTCCGTCGCAATCTTTGGGAGGTAAGAACTGAATTTGAAGCTCATCCTCACCGTAATAGGAAATAGCTGTAACCAGTCTTGGCGGGAAAAGAAAACCGGAAGAGAAATCATAAAACGCCGTGTCTGACTCTCCGCAGTTGTAAACGGCCTGAATTCCTGCTGAGTATTCCTGCCCGTAAACAAGACAATCAAAGAAAAATGAAGTTCTCGTGCCGGGGATGTTGGCTACAAGATTACCATTTAGAAACAGATGATACAGCCAGGGTTGCGGGTCACCTTCTGCCGGCGGATCCCAGGTGGCAAAGGAAGTTGCGGGATTGACCGTAAAATTGTCAGGCGGCGAAAGCTCATAGTCCAGAGTGATATTCATCACCGTATCGGCGCCGATGTAAACACTGTCATACGTTTCGGTATAGTCGCCCGGAACGGTGACGGTCATATCATAATAGCCGTAAGGTACCTCCGGGAAGATGACGGTTCCCGTATCTGAAAATGCCTGAAAATAGTAATCCTGGATACAGTTGCTGCCATCGAGGATAACATACAGTGAATCGGGTGCGTTTCCTGCCGGACAACTCACATTCACAGTGACTTCTGCATCCTGCAGATGACTGACGATATTGGAATATTGCCAGCCGGAAAAACTCGTGTCGCAATTGAGTCGTACGGCATAGGCGTAATAACCGGGGTCTAAAGCATTCCAGTGGTTACCGTCAACATAAGGCATGGAATTCGCGGAATCCAACAATGTCATGGTTCCGTCTTCGGGGCCCTCACCGTTGCAGGGGTTAAAGCTGTCAATGAAGGCAATCTGGAATAATTTGCCTCTTTGATTTTTTGAGTTTGGGATGCCGCAGTTATAAGACCTGATCATCAAGTCATTGTAAGACGATAGTTGCCACTGTGTTGAGTCCGCGGCTTTTGTGTAAGACTGGTAAAAAACAGGATTCTCTTCGTCCACACCGATGGGCGGGCAATGGGGCGGGCTTTCCAGTTGTTCGACGGCCATATAATAAGTGTCGCCCTGCTTGATGTCCACGTCCAGTCCGTTAAAATCAACCCAGTAGAAGTTATTAACAGTTACGGTAATGGAATCCAGGATGGAGCCAGGATAACCGGATGGCCCGTCGTCATCAAGGACATAAACGTTAATATCACGACCAAGGAAATCAGCGCCTTCCGGAAAACTACCATCTCCAACATAGACACTTCCTCCGTACACATGCAGCGGACCGTAGGCGGCGGAGTATTTAACAGCAGCCATCCCGCCGGGGAAAATCCAGGCGAAATAATTTTCGGCAGAACCATCATCATAATATTTTTGGAACCTTGTGGAAGCATCCACAGTGCAGGACGTATCGTTGTTGTCAGGGTTGGCCATGGTCCAGCACATCTCGCAAAACATGGAACTGTAACTGTATTGTGCCCGGCCGGCAAGGGTCAGAAAAACGAGAAAAGCAAGTGTGTAAAATGTTTTTTTCATGGCACAAGAGTTTATATTGGTTATGTGGTATTCTGGTTCATCCTGTTTGGGCAGTGGGCATTTTTGCCTGTCTTATTTATGATGACAAAATAAGGAACAGTTTGGTTGTCAGGGAGAGAGGGATTTTTTTAACAATTTGAAGGCGGACGAAGGGTGTAGGGGAAATACAGGTATAAGGGGAATAAAGGTATAAACCGCAACGTAACATGAAACCTGCAACCTGCAACGATCTCAAACTTCAATCACTAATCACCAATCGCTATTCACAAATCTTTTTTACCATTTGTTGGCGGGGACTCCCACACTCCTTCGTCGTTCGGAGCTAAACGATATATTTTGTTTTCTGTTTCAGTTTGTTGTCCCTCGCAATCTGAAAGACACAAGACTCCAAACTAATCACTCCCCGTAACATGGAACCCGAAACCCGCAATTAACACCGACTCCAATCTCTCCCGAAGGGATGCCTTTGGCATAAACTCCAAACTCCTTCTCTCACGGCAGATATTCCTCATCAATATTCCGCATTGAATTGAACAGGTTGAATTTGGCTTTGGGATGGATGGTTTCCAATTGTTTGATGAGTTGTTTGGCGGTATGGCGTTTGGTTTTGTCTTCATATGGACAGGGTTGTTTCAGTTCGGGAAAATTCCGAATGTGGGCAAATTCATGGGTGTCCTTATCAGTCAGCAGGATCAAAGGCCGGATAAGCTGCAATACGCCGTCGAACATGCTTAACTTTCCCGGCAGGGAAGAAATGTTCCCGTGGTAAGCCATATTGATCAGCAGGGTCTCTACAGCATCATCGAGATGATGACCGAGAGCCAGCTTGTTGAAACCGTTGTTTTTGGCAAAGCTGAACAGCGCTTTCCTGCGGTGCCATGAACAGACAAAACAGGGCCCTTTTTTTCCCCGGTTTTCAATGCCCGCTTCGATGTCTTCAAAATATATCGGGATGTTCCATTGTCCGGCGTAATCTGTCAGAAAGTTCCTGTCCACAAGATAGGGCACATCAGTCACATTAACATGAATGGCTTCAATATCAAAACTGACAAGTCCCCGAAGTTTGTATGTTGCCAGGGTCTCAATCAGGACCAGTGAATCTTTCCCGCCGCTGACTGCAATGAGCACTTTGTCGCCGTTTTCAATCATCCCGTATTCATGGATGGCTTTGGCCACATAATTTTTTACATGCTCAATTTGACGAATCTGGTATTTGGAGAGGTTTCGCTTCATCTCAGAGAGTAGATATTATTCGAGGGCTGAATGGTTCGATGGCT
>JAOZOO010000152.1:3545-6683 GCA_029933225.1 Bacteroidales bacterium
ACCCAGCACCTCGCACCCCGTGAACCTCGTCTCACTCCGGCTACGGCCTGCAGAAAGTGCCTTTGGCAATGGTCAGCGTTGTGATATCGTAAAGTATCTGCCCTTCTTTCACTGCGGGATTCTTTTTGATGATCTTTTCGGCTTCTTCTTTGGTAGGCACATTCAGGATCAGGACACCTTCGTTGTAAATACTGAAATTGCCCTGCATCATCACGAAATCGTTATTGTTATTCAGGTTGGACATAAATATCCTGTTTTCGCGGGCCATTTTATCGAGGTCGCCAAAATAGTCTTCGTTGAAGATCAAACGGACAAGCTGGTATTGAACAGGCTGGTATGGTTTTTTTGGTCCGCAAACCCAGTTGTTTGCCACGGTTAGCGGAAAAGTCTCGGGAGTATAAATTCCGGAAACAACCAACGGGTCCTTTTCCACAATTTTGTCTGCCTGTTCGATGTCGGTGGCCTGAACGATCAGGATATAGCCGCTTTTCTCGGTTTTCCCGTCAGCTTTTACCGTTTTCTCATTCATCAGATTACTGACGTACTGTTCGTGCTGCTGACGAAGGTCGGTTCCCTGCGAGCCGGTGGTCATGGCCTTTGCCGGGTCAGGATTCAAAAAAGTGAAGAACAGTTGCCTGTCTCCCTGGGCATTACTTAAACCTGTAATTACGGAGAAGCAAACAACAGCCAACCAGAACAAACTCTTTTTCATAAGATTCCTTTTTTTGATTCGGTGGGTAAAAATACAAAATAAATAAGTGTCACGAAGAAGCGGGATTATCAGACCGTTTTTAATAAACGGAGACCAAATTAATTACGTCGATTTTCTGGTTTCAGGTAAAAAAGCGGCAACATAAATAACAACAAAATCGTAACAATGGCAATCCCGCTCCCGGGATTGTATTTGTCGGCCAGCCATCCGATGAGTGGCGCCAGCATGGCGGCGATCAGCGATTTGGCCTGCGAGCTGGCAGATAAGGTGGTGGCCCATGCCTGCTGTTTGGAGAGGTTGGCAACCAGCGCCGTGCCCACCGGTTTGCGCAGGTTCTCGATGACCAGAATGACGACAAAGCCGATGATGGCAGCTACGTAAAACTCCTGTGAAAAAACAACCCCAGTGATTATTCCGGCAAACAACCCGATTAAAATGGTTAGATTCATCGTTTTAAATAGGCAGGAAAACAAAGCGGCAAACCGGCCTGCATTGTGGCTGGCCACTGCCGTGAGCAGGTAAATGACAAAATAAATAATGCCCACCGTAACGGCTATTTTCTGGTCATTATTCAGAAACGCAAGGAGAGGCAACGCCAGGGCATATTGTTTTAAAAGCGGCTGAATGTAATCTTTCACGGCACGGTAATACCCGGTGTAAAGTGATGAACTGGTCAGGACGCGGATAAAAGTGATTTTCCGGAAGCTGTGAAAAAAGGCGGCAAGCACTTCTTTGAATTCTTTGATGATGAGCGAAAACGAAAAGGGAATATTTTTTCCGTCAAGGTATTTGGGGTAAGACCACACGAGGAACATATCCACAATGTAAGGTGCTATGGTGGCGGGAAAAATAAGCCGGAAGCTGCCGGTGTAAAACACGATAAATCCGGCGAGGAGCGAGGACAGGGCCGTGCCCGCCTGCGACCATGAGCGCGTGTGTCCGTAATAATCCACCTTCTGGTTTTCCCGGTTGTTTCGTTTCAGGTAATCGAAGATCATGGCTTTGTGCACGCCGGTACGGAAGGCATCGCCGAGTGCAAAAATGAACATGGCCACGGCAAACCAGAAGAAGCCCGCGGCAACATAAAACATCAGGAAAGATAAAATGTAAAGGGCAAACGAAGTAACCAGCGTCCGGCGGCGGCCCAGCGCATCGGCAATCACACCGCTGGGAATTTCGGTCACCGACAGTGTGATCTCGCGGATGGAATACAATACGCCGATCAGTAAAAAATCCAGTCCGCTTTCGAGCAGGAACAATACCAGAAAAGCATCGAAAAACCGAAGGTTCTTCAAAAAGCCGTAGAGGCAGAATTTGTAATACTGTAAGTTTTTGTCAATCCGGTTTGTCATTCCGGTATGTTTTCATCAAAAGTAGGAATTTATTTCTCCACATCAAACATGCAGGCAAAAGACAAATTGATCATTCTGTTTTTGAAGGGCTTATAGCCGTCCGGCTTGTTCTTGTCGCCAAACTTGTTGACGTCAAGAAATCCCAGCCCGAACCGGAAATTAAAAACCGGTGTGCCGTAGCTATTGATACGAAAAAAAGAGCAATGAAAGTGACAAATAATTCATTTCTCATGTCATTAATTTCTGTGTTTCCAAAAATAAAAAAAGCCACGAATTCAATAATCCGTGGCTTAATAATCAAAGATTGTCAAAAAACTCATTTGCTCAGATCATAGACATATCTGAAGGTAAGGGAAATGTTCATGTTCCTGAATGCTCTATAGCCGTTATCCTTTGCGTGCTGTTTTTTTTCTTTACTGTCGAATTTATGCTGATCGATAAATCCCATTCCGAAACGCAGGTCTGCTCCGAGTTTTCCCGGACCAACCTGTTTTTGAACACCTCCGCCGATATACATTCCCATATCAAACCGCCGCCAGTAATCCGGGTTTTCATACCAGTCATCATCTTTTACCTTGTCTTCATTAAACCGAATCCTTCCTTTTGAGGTATGGTCTTCTGTTACTGCTTTATAATGGCCTGCGATTTTATACCCGAAATAAGGCCCTATATCCCCGTAATACTGAAAATCTGTTCCGAACAGGAATTTGACAAGAATAGGTAACTGCAAATAGTGATAGCGTTCGGTTTCTTTATATTCATATTCGGACAGCGTACTTTTTTCACCCTCTCCGGTGTAAATTGTTTTTTCTCCCATAGTAATGAAGAGCAGTTCCATGTCTAAACAGATCATATCCGTAAAGCCGTATTCCCCGTTTACGCCGAAAGCAGCTCCTGTGATCCATTTACTTTTTGTATCGTCATTTTCACTGTACCTTCCGGTTTTGGTTGCGAAATTAATGCCCAGAATGGGGCTGACATTAAACTGACCGAAACCGGAGAACGTAGCAAGTACGATGAAAAGAAAGATGAGTAATTTTTTCATAATTGTTCGTTTTTAGGTTTTGATTAAAA
>JAOZOO010000276.1 GCA_029933225.1 Bacteroidales bacterium
TGCGGAATCCAGTTATTTTCTAAAAAGGTAAGATTATTTCTCTGGATTCCCGCTTTCGCGGGAATGACATTTAAGAAATTATTAGTTACAAATAATCAACCCTGTCAAACTACTTAACTGGCAAACTGGCAAACTGGCCAACCGGCAAACTGGCCAACCGGCAAACTGGCAAACTGGCCAACCGGCAAACTGGCCAACCGGCAAACAGGCTAACCGGCCAACAGGCCAAGTTGCAGGTTACGAGTTTCGTGTTACGGGTTTTTCTTTTTGTGGCTCTTTCTCAGAATCTGTGGGTGAAGCACTAAAATAAGAAGCATTGTTGGACCGATTTGTTAGAATGCGGTTGCGCCAACATTCTAAATCGGAGAAGACCAACAATGCTCATAAAAACAATATTGAATAAAACGTATCCTGTCAAAGGATTTGTTTACGGCAAAGTCAGCCTTGAAAACAATGTGGTTGTGGTTAACGTAACACCCCGAAAGAATTCACGGGCTATATGTAGTGTTTGTCACAGACCATCACCCACCTACGATCATTTGAAAGAACGTCGATTTAAATTTATCCCCTTATGGGGTCTTGCTGTTGAATTATGCTATCAGCCCCGAAGAGTCAAATGTCCTGAACACGGAGTCAAGATCGAGAAGATTCCCTGGGCCGATGGTAAAAGTTCTGTTTGTGAACCGTTTAAATTATTTTTGGCTCATTGGGCCAAGTCGTTATCTTGGAAAGAAGTAGCTCGGCACTTTAAAGTGTCCTGGCAAAATGTGTTTGAATCGGTTCACTATGTTGTTGAATATGGCCTCAAACACCGTTGTTTGGATAACGTCAAAGCGTTAGGTGTTGATGAAATTCAGTATCGACGCGGACACAACTATTTAACGCTGGTTTACCAAATCGACTCACATTGCCGAAGGTTGCTATTTGTCGGGAAAGACCGTTCGGTTAAAACGCTTTTACGGTTCTTTTATCGTTTTGGCAAAGAACGAACACAACAATTAGAGGCCATTTGCTCCGATCTGTGGAAAGCATATGTAAAAGTCATTAAACGCAAGATTCCTGAATGCGTACATATCCTTGACCGTTTTCATGTGATGAAATATCTTAATGACGCTGTTGATCAAACACGCAGAGCTGAAACGGCTCAATTGAAGCATGATGGTTATGAGCCAATTCTTCACAAATCACGCTGGTGCTTATTGAAAAACAAACGTAATCAGAATACATCACAATTGGCCAGGCTTCGGGAGCTTGTTCAGTACAATTTAAAAACAATACGTTGTTACTTGCTCAAAGAAGCCTTCGGTCACTTTTGGACATACAAAACACGCTGGGGTGCTGAACGGTTTTTGAAAACCTGGATTACCCGGGCCATGCGTTCAAAATTACCGGAATTGAAAAAGGTCGCCAAGCGTTTACGCAAGCATCAAGACCTTTTACTGAACTATTTTTCTTTCAAAGAGCGGTTATCCAACGGTATTGTTGAGGGATTAAATCTTAAAGCAAAACTCACTATGAGAAAATCCTTCGGTTTTAAACGCCTCGAAACTATTGAAGTCGCTTTATTTCATACACTTGGCAATTTGCCCGAGCCTCCGGCTACCCACAGATTTTATTAACGAGGCAAAAAAATGATTTGAAAGAGATTGAAAGATATTCAAAAGGTTCTGCTCGTATTGCTTTGGAA
>JAOZOO010000045.1 GCA_029933225.1 Bacteroidales bacterium
GAATTAATGTCAGCGTAAACATGTTTCGATAAGCAAACGGGTTTTTGGGTTATTTGTCTAACGCAAGATTGTTCAAATTATTTTGCGGGAGCGGAAATATGACGTGGGTTGCTTGGCGCCGGTTTCATAGGATAAACTCCTTTTCCACCAAACTCCAAAACATTTGACGGACTATAAACTGTGAATACCTTGCTGTCTCACCTGCTCATCTTTACAAATTTACTCAAAATAATTCCCTTATCCGACCTGGTTTTCAGGAAATAGATACCCGGTGTCAGGAAATCTATATTTTGACTAAAAGATTTGCCTTCCGGTAATTTCCTGTTCAGCAATATTTGTCCGTTGATGTTCAGTATCGTGATTTCTGTCAGGGTGTTTTTACTTTCGATAAAAAGTTGTTTTGAAGCGGGATTGGGATAGATCATGATTTCATTTTCAGAAATTTTTTGACCCGGCACAATGCCCGTAGTTTCATCCGTTTTATGCAGAATCTGACAGTTGTATGAGATCCAGATGTTATTCCTGTATGTGGTAAGCGTACGCAAGTACCCTAATGGGTTATAATACATTGGCAGGCCGAAGACCGGTTCAAAGGTCCAGGTTTCACCTCCGTCATCAGAGCGGAATATGCCGTAACTGTCATTTATAATATATCCTGTCTGTGCATTTAAAAACCTGACATTGTAAAGTGATCCCGACGGGAGTGTGTCAACGAGTGCCCAGGAGTTACCTCCGTCAGTGGTTTTGTAAACCAAACCTTCGTCCCCCGCAGCCCATCCGGTTTGCGAATCGTTGAACCAAAGGTCGTTGATGAAAACGTCGGAGTTAAGCACATTTGTCCAGGTGATGCCGCCGTCTGTGGTTTTCATAATGCCGTATTTTCCGCTGGCAAAGCCCGTTTGCGCGTTTGCAAAAAACAGATCCCACCAGGTGCCTTCAGGAAGGGCCGACAGCAATTGCCACGTTTCCCCGCTGTCGGTAGTGCGATAAACTTCACCATGACTGTGCAGTACCCATCCGTTTTCACTTCCCTCAAAAACGAGGCTTACAAGAAAATTATCTTTTTCCAGGACCTGTTTCCATGTCGTTCCTCCGTCGGTCGTTTTGTACAGTCCTTCATCTGTTATGGCAACAAATCCCGTGTTTTCGGAAATAAAATAAACCCGGTAACCATACCCGCCGGGCAGATCATTGCCGGTTTCCCAAGTTTTGCCGCCGTCCTGTGTTTTCAAAAAGGTAAAGGCATACCCGACTGCGTAACCGTTTTGTGAATCGAGAAAAAACAGGTCGTGAATAGTGCCTCCCGCTGTTTTGTAATGCTTCTGCCATATTGAATCATTTTCTCTGGAGGACAGTACTCTTCCAGGGCTTCCCACAGCCCAGCAGACGTCGTTGCCATAGTCAAGTTTATTCAGGTCGTTTTTGCACTGGCCGCTTCCACCCCAAATGTCATAATAGCTGTTATATTGATTTTCCCATGTCAGACCGCCATCTGCAGTGTAAAAGATGTTGTAATTAACTAAATCACCTGTATATTTTACGGTCAGCAACCAAAATGAATTTTCAGAACGAAATGCAATGCTTAAAGGATTTAGATTAAATTTTTCACCGGGAAGCCACACTGTATCCCACGTTTGTCCCAGGTCATCCGATTTCATCATATAATCCGTTGTACCGATCCAGACATAATCATCCCGGAATGTTTCAATGAAACTCACATTGTTGTGAAATGTCAAATCCAGCGTATCCCAGGTTTGCCCGCCATCCTGTGTTTTCAGAACAACGGTGTCGGCAAAGGATGTTTGTTCCGGTGTTGATTCATTGATCACAGCAAATCCGGTTGTTGCATCGAGAAATTGAATGTTGCTGAAGCTTTTGTCAATTCCTGTTTCAATTTCTGCCCAGTTTTGTCCGGCACTTGTTGTTTTCAGCAGTTTCCCGTAATCAGTTGACAACCAGGCCGTGTTTTCATCGAGGGCAAAAAATGAAGATTTCTCCCAGCTTTTTGGTTCTCTCACTTTGCTCCAGGTTTCTCCGCCGTTTTCGGTGCGCATCACCAGCCCCGAATCGCTGCTGATCCAGCCCACATCTTCATTAACACAGTAAATGGTTTTCAGGAACTGGTGTGTTCCCGACTCGATTTGGGTAAAAGAATTACCGCCGTCAGATGTTTTGATGATGGTGCCGTTCAGTCCGACCATAAAAACGACATCAGGGGAAAAGGAGCCCACATCCATCAGGGCTGCGCCTGTCGGCTTAGGCATTTGCCATTGCCACTGACCGAAGGCAGTGATGGAAAAAAGAATAAGAAGAGTCAGAATGCTGATTTTTTTCATGGTTAGTGGTTTTAATCAGATTATAAAAGTAAATCTGTAAATAAAAGAAATGCAAATTAGTAAATTGCCAAAAAAATGCAAAAAAATTGTTTATCTGTTTCTCAAGTTTGTTTGAGAATTGTTTCTATCCTTTTTTCAAGCGTCCTGTAATTTGTTTTCACAGATAAGCCTTTGTAATGTCCCTGTTTTTCCATTGCCCTTTCCAGCTCAAAAGTTTTCTGCGGTTTGGAGTAAAAGATTTTTTCTTTTTTAAAACGTTCGGCAAGGTATTCCTGCTCCGTTTGTCCGGGAGTGGGGATGAACAGGGCTTTTTTGCCCAGAACGGCCAGGTCCATAATAGTTGAATAACCCGGCCTGCTGATTATTATTCCGGCGCTTTTGATCAGCCCGGCCATTTTTTCATCGGGCAGGTGGGGGATAAGTTTAATGTTTCCTGTTTGACGTTCGGGCGTTTCTTCCGGTTTTCCCTGTAAGATTACGGTCTTTTTGCCGGTTTCCTGTATTTGTCTGATAAGCAGTTCTTCCAGTAAAGTCCGTTGCGGTTCCGGTCCGGATAGCATGACGAGAATTTCTGGTTCTTCTGCCGGTTCTTCTGCTTCAATACCACTGAAACGGCTCAAAGGCCCGACGAAATGGAAATTGCTCACGGGTATGTTTTTTATATGCGAAAGCTTCCCTGAAAGGTTCGGTTGTCCTTCAAAATCGGGAACCCACAACTCATCATATTTACGGATATACTGGTTGATGATGCCACGGATAATGGGTCTGGCAGGGGCTGTGATGCCCGGTGTGGCAATGTCGAGCTGGTGGGTAATAAAAACACAATAAGCATTTTCAGAATGTAACTCATATCGATTATCCGAAATAACAATGTCCACCGGTTTTTCAGCGATGATATCCTGTAGCAGGTCATGTGCTTTCCGGGCTGCCGCCTGCATTTGCGGGAATAATTTCAGCATGGTCAATGCCATGGAGCCGTCTTTGGGATAGACGGGCGAAAAACCGGGCAGCTTGACAAAATCGCAATCAGGAAAGCGTTGCATCAGAAAGCTCAACGGCCGGTGGTCAGCGCCAATGATCACTTTTGCCCCTTTGTCGAGCAACAGTTGTATGACCGGCACCATCCGGGTAGCATGACCAAGGCCCCAGTCCAGTGGGCAGACCAGTATGGTTTTTTGTGAAGGCATGATTTACAAAGCTATGAATAAATATGAAAGGATGGAAGGATGGATGGATGGTTGGAAGAATGGAATTGTGGAATATTGGAAGGATGGATGATTGGAAGGATGGAAGAATGGATGGAATCTACATGGCCCTGAAGGGCCGGGAAACTGACAGCGAAGCAGATAAAAAACTATGAAACAATTTAATTACCCTGCCTTTCAGGGTTGGGGTTTGGGAAAAAATAATAGGTAATAAAAAAATCAACCCCAAATTTCAATAAATTTGACCAGCCGATGAACAATGAACTTTTATATCAGATTGCGCTGACCCTTATTCCGAATGTGGGTGATGTGAACGGAAAAAAGCTGGTGGCCTATTGTGGCAGCCCGGAAGCTGTGTTCAATGAAAAGCGAAAGCAATTGATGAAAATTCCGGGAATCGGTCATGTTATTGTGAGTAATATTTTAAATCATAACACTTTCGACCGGGCGGAAAAAGAAATTGCTTTCATCGAAAAATATAAGATCAAGCCGCTTTTTTACACTGATCCGGATTATCCGGCCCGCCTGCTGAATTGCGAGGATGGTCCCATGTTGCTGTTTTACAAGGGCACGGCCAATTTGAATGCCGGGCGCATTTTGGCGGTTGTCGGTACCCGGCGGGTGACCAATTACGGGAAATGGCGTTGCGAAGAGATATTGAACGATTTGCGTGAACAGGGTATAATGATCGTCAGCGGCCTGGCGTATGGCGTGGACAGTTGCGGGCATCGTAAAGCACTGGAGTATGAAATGGAAACCATAGGCGTCCTTGCCCACGGCCTCGATCGTATCTATCCCGGGCAAAACCGGAAACTGGCAGAGAGAATGCTCGAACACGGCGGCCTGCTCACCGAATTTATGTCGGAAACCACTCCCGACAGAGAGAACTTCCCCAAACGCAACCGTATTGTCGCAGGCATAAGCGATGCAGTGTTGGTCATCGAATCAGGGCGAAGGGGAGGAGCGCTGATTACGGCTGACCTGGCAGGGTCATACAACAGGGATGTGTTCGCTGTGCCGGGAAAAGTGAATGATGAAATGTCGGAAGGATGCAACTTCCTGATCAAAACCAACCGGGCGGCGCTGTGTGAAACGGGAAACGATATTGCTTACCTGATGGGGTGGGACGATAAACCCGTAAAGAAAAAGCAACAACCTGAACTATTCGTCAATATGACGGAAGAAGAAACAGCCGTTTTTGAATTGATCAAAGAAGCCAAAGAAATCGCCATCGACGAAATCGTATTGAAAAGCGGATTATCCACCTCAAAAGTAGCCGCCGCTTTGCTGAATCTTGAATTTGAAGGTATTGTCCGCAGTTTGCCGGGGAAGATTTATACAATGTAAAGAGTTAGAAATTATTTTGCCGGATGTATGCGGAATTTCCAGGTTTGATAAATAGTGTCAGCGGGACACTAACAACAGGACGGAATGAATGAAATGTTGCACCGGCATGAGCAAACAGAGGGGTTAACCCCTCTGTTCCACGATAATTTCCCGTATTTGTAAAGTGTATCTGTAGTTTCAGTTTCCCGGTCAATTATGTATGGCCGGGAAATCAGTTTATGCCTTTTTTATTTAAAAACCGGATAACATTTTGTCAGTTTTTCCCAAAAGGAACAAATATTGATTTGCCGGAAAATAAAAAGGAAAAATGAGCAAATTCACAGATATAATCAACGGAGATAAACCGGTATTGATTGATTTTTCGGCGGAGTGGTGCGCCCCCTGCCGGATGATGCCGCCCATATTGAAAGACGTCAAAAAACAACTGGGCGACAAGGTTCGCATATTGAAGATTGATGTGGACCGCAACCCGGCCATTTCGCAACAATACCAAATCAGAAATGTACCCACACTGATGATTTTCAAAAACGGTCAGGTGGTCTTCCGTCAGGCAGGAGTTATCCCGGCACAGCAGATCATTCAGGTATTACAGCCGCATATTTAAAGAAACAAAAGCATTACCGAAATATCGATTGCGGAAAAGAGTGGACAGGGAAATTTGGCTAAAAAAGCCACTTGACTTTTCCTCTCCGGTTTTGTATATTTGAAGGTGCTAAAACCAATCAAGCTCAAAGTACTATGAAAACAAAAGTGCTCTTTTCCGCCGCTTTTCTGTTTTTCTTAATTCCTTTTTCACCGGGTCAGACAATTATTGATGGCGGTGATGTTTTCGGAACCTGGACGAAATCTTCCGCTCCTTATCTCGTTAGAGGAGAAATTAATGTGCCGCTCGACAAAACACTGACCATTGAACCCGGTGTTGAGGTTAATTTCGAAGGTTATTATAAATTCAACATTTACGGATGTCTGATTGCCGAAGGAACTCTTGTTGACAGCATTGTTTTTACAACAGACGACACCGGCACGGGATGGCACGGGTTGCGTTTTCAGGATACAAGAAAGAACAACCAGCCTGTATCAAAAATTACTTATTGTGTGGTTGAATACGGAATATCATCAGGCTCTTGTCCCAATAACCGGGGAGCAGGTATTTATATCCTGCGTTCAGATCCTGTAATTTCCCATAGCTGCATCCGGAACAACCGGGCTGAGACCGGTGCCGGTGAATGGGGCGGTGGCGGCATTTATTGCGAATATGCGGGAGCAGTCATTGAAAACAATCTGATCACAAATAATTATTCGGGTCACGACGGTGGCGGCATCTACTGCAATTCCAGCAGTCCCGTTATTTCGAATAATAAGATTCTGAATAATGAAGCATCCTTCCGGGGAGGAGGCATAGCGACTTTTATCTTTTCTTCACCGGATATTCTGAATAATGAAATTGCCGGTAATTATGCAGGCAGTTTTGGAGGGGGGATTTATCAGTCCGGCGGAAAATCGTTGATACAGAGCAATATTATCCGGGAAAATTCCTCCGGAAAAGGCGGTGGCATTGCAAACTATCTGTCTCAGGTGCAGGGGGTGTTTTCGAAGATATTCAGCAACCTGATAGCCGATAACGAGGCCTCATACGGAGGAGGAATCTGGAATCAGGGTTCTAGTAATGAAATATTCAACAATACAATCGTGAGGAATAATGCGAATCTTCATGGAGGGGGAATGTATAATATGCAGGAGACTGTGGGGCCGTATATTTATTACAGTGACCCGATGACGGCAAATAATATTTTCTATTTCAATACAGCGGACGAAGGACAACAGATACATTCACTTCAGGGAAATGTCCCTGTTTTGTGGTACAATGATATTGAAGGACTTGCTGAAGATGGTATAACGGGGGAATACGACGAGAAGGAAGGAAATGTTGATATCACTCCCGGTTTTGACAGTGAGGCGGAACATGATTGTGAGTTGCTGGGGGGATCTGCATGTATTGATAACGGGGCAAACAGTGTTGACGGTATCGACCTCCCGGAAACGGATATTCTCGGTAATGTACGTATTTGGGATGGCGACAATGACGGACAAGCCGTGGCGGACATGGGTGCTTACGAATACGGTTCTTCTCCTTTGGGTATGCATGAAATACAAACGGGAGATAATACAATTGTGTTGATTGTATCTCCGAATCCATTTTCTGCTTCTGTCAGGATTTCATTTCAACTTGAAAACAGCATGACTACAATGATTTCACTTCGTGATCTTCATGGAAGAATCATTAAGACCCTCCTAAATGAGAATTTCTGTATCGGAAGGCATGAAATCATGTTTGATTTCGGGAATCTGACTCCCGGGAT
Source organism: Bacteroidales bacterium (assembly GCA_029933225.1). Classification (GTDB taxonomy): domain Bacteria; phylum Bacteroidota; class Bacteroidia; order Bacteroidales; family F082; genus JAADID01. The sequence goes on from JAOZOO010000045.1 coordinate 7,249, forward strand.
TTATATACTTTATCTGCAAACCAGTGATGGGGAAGTGGCTGTGAAAAAGATCATTAAATACAAATAAATGAAATCCAAATTCAATTTCTTTCCGGAGAGTTCAAGGAAATGACATTCAGTACATTAAAACTTCTTTCATATTTTCAAAATCATCGAAAGAAAATTGCAGTCAACAACTGATTAATAACTAAACAACAAGGAGTATTCAAATGAAAAAACACAAGCTGACATTTTTTATTATTGCCTTTATGGATTTTGGCAATCACCGGTTGCAAAAATCAATCGAAACAATTGGAGGCAAACAAAAACCTGATTCACCGGTTTGTTGAAGCGACAAACAGTACGGATTGGGACGCTTTTGATGAATTGCTTACTAACGATTTCAAACGACACTGTCAGGCAACACCTGATGTGGAAATTAAATCCCGGGATGATATCAAAAAGCTCCAGAAATCTTTTTACAAGAGCATGCCTGACCAGAAGATCACGGTTGAAATGCTGGTAGCTGAAGGAGACAAGGTGGCGGCCTATGCTACCTATTCGTGAACGTTAACCGGGCCCATGGGTGATTTTCCCCCGACGGGTAAATCAGTGGATAGCAAATTTTTAACCATCTTCCGGATCGAAGAGGGACGAATCGCAGAAATCTGGGTTGAATGTGACAACCTGAGTATGCTCAAACAAATGGGATTGTTTCCACCCCCGGCACCCAAACCGGGTTAAGTCAGAAATCACAATATGCGGGTCATTAATTGTCCGTCAGCCGGGCTTTGAACAGAACACTGGTGATCAGTTCAATAAGAAACCCGTAGATCACCCCCATGACGAGGGAAGAAATGGCAATGGTTGATGCAGACATTTCTGCATTTCCGGGCCCCATCATCGAACCCAACGCCATTGGAATGCTGAAAAGAAATCCCATAACTATTCCGTGGACAGCCCAGTTTTTCATCGGAAACCGACTGATGCCGATACCGAAACCCAGCAGGGTACGGCTGGCAATTATGGATGCGCCGAGCCAGGGAGCAATTTCATTGGGCCCGCTACAGGCAAAGCCAAAACAGACAAATCCGAAAAGCAGACCGCTTAATGTGGCAATAACGAGTCGTTTCATAAGTACAAATTTTTTTTGTTAAGGTGGATAAAGGTACTGAAAATTGTCTGAAACGGCTTGTCCGGATTACAAATCCGGACGTGATAATCTGTGCTTAAATTATTAATACCAAATACTTAACTTTGGTTCCGAAAATATTTAAATAATGAACACGGAAGAAATCATTTTCCAACCCATCGGTATCATCCACACACCCTTTAACGGTTATGAGAAAATACCCCGCCAGGGACGCTTCGGGGAGGATACAGCCGGTTATGCCGAAATATTTGACGAATATGCCGAAGGACTGAAAGACCTTGACAGTTTTACCCATGCCCACCTGATATTTTATTTTCACAAAAACGATGAAGAGCTGAAGCTGCTGCAATATCCCAAAGGCAGAACCCGGCCGCGTGGTGTATTTGCCGTCCGCAGCCCGCTGCGTCCCAATAAGATTGGTTTGACGATTGTGAAAATAACATCTGTTGAAAATAATATTGTGCATTTCACCGGCGCCGACATGATTGACGGCACACCCTTGCTGGACATCAAGCCCTATGTCCCGGAAATTGACTGCTATTCGGATGCGGGGAATGGGTGGTTTGAAAATGATTCGGGTAAAAATACTTGAGTGCTCTGATCACATTACTTTTGAGCAAGCTTATCCTGTATCCTTTTCAGGTTTTGCTCGAAAATATTCAAATTGGGATGTGATTGCAGCCTGGCAATTTCCACTGTTTTCTGATAATTTTTTTCTGCTTCAGCCAACTGATTGTTTTTTTCCAGCGCTTCGCCAAGACTGTCGTACACATTGGCAGAACCGGGATAACGTTTCGTATTTTCCCTGAAAATATTTATTGCTTTTTGCGTTTCTCCCTGCTGTAAAAAATAATACCCCATAATATTAATCGTCTTTTCCGTAGCAGTAATATTGCAGTTGTATTTTTTTGATAATTTGTCGTAATGCCGGTCAACAGCTTCTAATCCTTCCCTGAATGTGTCTCCCGGTAACGCCCAATCGGAAAATGTAAAACGAAGTCCGTCGAATAAGCTGAAATAGGGCGTTGTGCCATGCGTCTCGCCATTTAACTGGACATAAAGAAAATTTACTGAGTTTTTGGTTCTTTTTTCCATCAGATCCGAAAATTCATCAAGGGCTTGAAAATAGTCCGGCTCTTCTCCAATGGTCATAAAGAAACTTTTTGGCGTATCATAATTCTTTTTCAACTTTTTTTTCGCCTGTTTAACGATGTAATTATCGGCAAATTGCAAATAAGGGCTAACGGATATATAAGCATCAAAAACATCCGGATCGTTCAAAAACAAATAGGTTATAAACGTCCCGCCGAGTGAATGACCCATTATGATGTTATAGCCTGTGACACGATAATTATCCTTGATTACCGGAAGAAGCTCGGACACAACAAAATCCCGGAATTTTTCTGCACCTCCGCTTGTGGGTCTGTTATTCCGGTGAACCGGTGTAAAATCCCGTACCCTGTCAACATTGGTAACGGCAACGACAATCATTTCAGGGCCTGTGCCAAACCGGTTTAAAAAGTCTGCTGCGCCGGAAGCCTGGCGAAAATGTGTCCTGCCGTCGAGAACATACAATACGGGATAACGCGAACCGGTATTCTCATAATTGGCAGGGAGCGCAATCAGGATTGTCCTTTCTTCGTTCAGGATGTTTGATTTGATGACTATTTTTTCTCCGGTGATGATCTTTTGGTTGTCACCGGCGTTTGCGTTTATGATAACGCCAATGATTAGGACAGTGAGTATAATCAGTTTTTTCATGGTGCGATTCTTTTTAGTTTATGAAAATTATTTTTTATTGATTTTCCAACAATCTTTCGTAATAAGTTTCTACTGAACGCGCATGGGTATGTAAAAAATCATTGTCATCATAAAGTTGCCGGAGTTCGTCCAGGTGAATCTCCGGATTTTGCATCAGCTCTGCTATTTGGTCTATTACCTGTAACCGATCTGCCGTAAGATCGTCAACTGAAAAATTATCAGCAAACAAAAACCCAGGCGTATGCCAGTAATTTCTTTCATTGCCCAGCACAAACGCCTGATCGAGCAATAAAATATGGAAAAATATCTTTGCTCCTTTGCCAATGGAGCTGGTATATTCAATATGAGAAAGTTTGTTTTTTCTATAGCTGTCCCAGGCATGGGAAGAAGATTCAAAACGGTTGGATGATACATTGACGATATTCCGGTCAGGATCAACCCCTATCCATTGCTGCTTGTCCGAGTCCCAAATCTCGCAGATAATATGCCCGAAACGCACATTTGCCTCTTTTTCAAAATACCGGGAAAAACCGGCCCTCATCCTTACCGGAATACCTTGTGATCTTAATATCGAAGCAAGTAACAAACTGTGATGATAACAGCCAACAACCAGGCGGTTTTCCGGCTTCCGGTCCATTGTTAACCCACCGGAATCCCTCTCCATCAATTTTTCAAGCATCTCCGAAACCGAGGAAAGACCTTCATCCTCCATAAGCCGGCCTTCGGGCAGGATATCTTTCATTTGTCGTGCCTCAAACGGATGGATCAGTTGCTTTTTGATCAGGTTACAGATTTCTTCTGTTGATTCGGGCAGGTTTTCATAGAGGTATAAGTATTCGCCCGGATCCGTAAAAACGGTAAATTGACTGTATTGTTTTAATACTTCAACAGACGGTTTATCCGGAGTAGTTTGATTGCATGACTGAACTGCAAAAATCATAGATAAAGTCAAAATAAATGAGCTGATATGCAACAAGTTTCTCATGCTTGATCTTTTAGCATTATCAATTACCCGTTTTAAATTCCATGATTTCCAACTCACTGAAGTTTATTATTGTTTGCTGTGTATGTAAAACACCGAGCCGGAGATGTCCCGAATCAACATAATCCGCTTCATGGAAAGTCACATCAACGGGTATCCATCCGGCATCGCCCATGAAGATTTCATTCCATGCATGTTGACCGAAACTTCCACCCATTTCATGTGTGTACATGCTACCCCACACAACCCTTGCCGGTATGCCGGCTGCACGGCAGAGGGCTGCCATAAGCAAAGACTGCGATCCACACGCACCGTTTCCCCGGTCAAAAGTTTCACGGGCCGTGCCGCCCAAAATGGAACCATCAATGTTTTCGATCACCCACTGACTTATGCGACGACTCGCATCCCATAAATCTTGAGAACCAGTCGTGATTTCTTTGGCTTTTGCAACAAGCACCGGATCATTGGACTCTATCCTTCCTTCTGCCTTTAGCCATTTTCCCATATCCTCATATCGATCAGTATTGAGTGGAAATGAAGGTGGATTTTTACCATCATATTTTTTATGTGCAATCTCAAATATTCCTTCCAGTTTGTTTCCGTTAATATGGCCCGTAAATGTTTGCCCCGGCACATTGAGGTCTTCTTTGGTAGCTGCCGGCACCTGCTCCAGATTGCATTTTATTTTCATGTAAGAAATGGCATGGATATCTTTAATGAAGCGGTTGGTTTTCATGAAAACGACTTCATCCCAGTTTCCTGTTTCAATTCGTTTTTGCACAGCCGCTTCTGCAAGATACATTCGCAGATGATTTTGAGATTCCATTTTCAGGCGCTTTCCTGTTTTCTTATCAATCCACAACTTTGTTTCCAACCCCGTTGCCGGGTTCGATTCGGTTAATACCACTGCATCGTAGCGGCTCCCCGTCAAATCCAACTGTTCTTCACCGGTTCGGGTATAGGTAATTTCTGCAATAGTTTGCGTCCTGACTTCAAAGATCTGATAAGTTTTCTTTTCCAGATTACCATCCCCAAAATCATAGATAAGATAAGGAAAGAACTGGGTATTGGGCAAAACAACATTTTCCGGTAACGGGATAAGCGTATCTCCACTGCCATCCAGCGATGTAACCCGGATTTTTCCATCTTCCACATAAACAAACCCGCCCGATTCGATGTTTCCCTGTTTGTGATAACTATCGTGATATATGAAATTGCCGGATGAGGTATCAATAAAATATGTGTATTTATGAAATTGAGTAACATCTTTACCGAGGGCGGTGAAATTGAAAAACGTGTTTTGCCGCAATACTTTAATCGTGTTGCCTTTGACCAGACTGTCCGACAGACTGATCACCGAATATCCGCAAAGTACATTGTTGAATTCGATAGCTGAATAATAGATGTCGGTATCACCATCAGGTTGTTGTTTTTTTTCTTTACAACTCCCAAAAAGGGCTGCCAGAATTAACAAAGCAATAATAATATGAATTGTTTTCATGCTCTCTTTTCCATTTTGTCCGGTTTTTCCTCAATGTCGTTCAGCCGGCACTTAATTTCCTTAAATCTTCTTTTCGATGCATTCCGCTGCATCACAAGCAGCAGGAGCACCGATCCCGGTAAGAGGATGATTATCAAAATACCTGTTGTCATGATGATCTCCTATTTTAATTTTTCAACAATCAACAGAAAGTCTATTCTCCGGGCAAGGCCGTAAATCTGCCCAAGGCCCAGATTTTTATTGTTCGGAATAATGGTTACCACTTCCCCTTTCAAGGAGTTCAGAAAATCTTCCAGCTTTTGCCGGTCTTTTTCCATGCGGATTTCAAAACGATGCACTTTGTATTTCATAATTATGAGGATTATTTTTTAAAAATCAACTTCGCTGTTTGTGTTTGTTTCGCCAGGGTTAACCGGAGAAAATATATTCCCGGCTTAACTCGGGCTCCGTTATTGTCCTCCCCGTACCATCTGAATTCCGCATCAGATTGGGACAGTCCGGATTGTTTAATTACTTTTCCCGTAACATCATAAATGCTGAGTGCGTAATCTTGTCCCGGATCGGCCCCTTTTACCGAGATTACAGTGGATTCCGAAAAGGGGTTAGGAGTTATTGTCATTTTTATTTCCGTATCATCCGGCTCAAAGTTATGGATTCCTGTGGTACCTGCTTCCAACAGGCAGGTGAAAGGCCCACCGTAAGTGCCCATGTCGTTTATTAATTCACCCTGTGCCGGCCAGAGCGCCATGCCCGGATTCCCCGGATCTTCGGGGTCGTTATAAAGGGAATCGGGGTTTCCTGCATCGATGCAGGGTGAGGAGGGAAGCAGGATGAAACCGGTATCGGCAAATGCCGGCGGCAGATCCATGTTGCCTTCACCGGAAAAACCTCCTTCCACATCGGAATAGGTAATATCTGCCGAAGCGCCGTTTCGCATGTAAATCTGTTCTCCCGTTGACTGGATATTATTCCAGAAAATATTGTTGCGTGCGGTAATCTGTGTTGACCACAAATACATGGCGCCACCCATCATAACGGATTCATTGTCAGCAATCGTATTGTTCTCGATGAGGATGTCTTCCGTTCCGTCCCCGATCATCCAGAAACCGCCGCCACCGTAACTCTGTCCGCCAACATTACCGCTGACAATGTTGTTCCTGAAAATACAATCCGAGTAATCAATCACCACGCCGGCGCCATACTTTGCCGTATTATTCGATATGGCATTGTTAATTAAAACAGGATTTCCTCCGTACATGCAAACCCCTCCGCCGGAAGCACCGTTAACTCCCGAATCATCATCCACATGATTATTCATAATGTAATTGTTTTTTATTGTTGGAGAGCTTTGAAAAATCATTATTCCGCCTCCGCTGTGCCACGTATAGGAAGGAAACTGCGGGTCAACCCAGTGTGTTCCCGTACCCTGTGTCAAAGTAAATCCACACAAAATGGCTGTTGAGTCTTCCCCCGAACAGAACAAAACACAGCTTGCCGTATCTGTTGTCTCCGGGTTGCTTCCGTCAATAACCGTATTGGCAATATGCTCCAATTCTCCATCCATGATATACTGACTGGCCACTACGATATTCTTCCCTTTGAAATTGATATTTTCAAGGTAAACCCCATCATCCACAAGTACCGTATCGCCGTTGGCAGCGGCATCAATTCCTGCTTGTATTGTCGGTTGGTCACCGGGTACATGAATTACGGAACCGGGGGTAAGCAGGTCGTTCTCAAACCACGAAATCCTGTTCGATTGCCAGCCTATTGCCACAAGGTCAATATCATTATCATTGTCCATCATTGTGGGGACAACACAAAATGCCTGAGTGAAAGTACTGTTAAAATTGTGCTTGATGAATTGTTGATCTCCGGTGTTTTCCCACCAGGCAAGATGACTGGCACCCATAGCAGCACCAAACAGGTCATTGTCACCATCATTATCAAGATCGGCAGCATCAAACCACAAAGCTCCCGGGAAATACCCCATATAATGTTTTGTGAATTCCTGTGAACCATCATTCTCATACCAGGCAATATGGCTACTTATACAGGCGGCAGCAAGAATATCCATATCTCCATCCATATCAACATCTCTGGGAATAACCGTATGGGCTGCATCAAACAAACTGTCAACCATGTGTTCGGTAAAATTTTCATTTCCGTCATTTTCCCACCATAATATTTCATCATTTAACTCACCGCAGGCAATCACATCCATATCGTTATCTCCATCCATGTCGTACGCAAATATGAACGGGGACTGTTGGAAACGGTCAGAAATCAAATGTTTTGTCCAGGTAATCGGGTTGTTTCCGTCATTTTCCCACCAGGCAATTTCTCCATTGTGATAATAATAATCAAAGCCCGAGCACAGTATATCGGGATTGCCATCATCATTCACATCTTTGATATCAATGGTGTGTGCACCCACAAAATTGGTGTCCACTACATATTCAACAAATGTTTCGTTTCCATCATTTTCCAGGTAAATAATCCTGTTTTCACCATAAACAGCCGCAATTATGTCGATGTGTTGATCATCATTCAAATCTTCTGCTCTAACCGATCTTACCTTATTTAACCCCCCCCTGATTGTGATTTTTATAAATTCATTATTCCCGTTGTTTTTCCACCAGGCAACCTCGGCATTGCTGTACGAATTAACAGCGACAATATCCACTGCTTCATCCTGGTCTAAATCCACGGCAATCACATCAACGCCTTTTGTAAAGCTTTCAGTAACAACGTGCGGGACAAATTCAGGTTGGGCAGTTAACACGATAGTAAGAATGCTTGAAAAAGCGAATAACAATACTTTTACAGAATGGATTATTAATTTCATGATCTATTTGATTTTTATGAGTTTAATGGTTTTTTTATAGTCTTCAAATAATATTTGAGCGAAATATATTCCGGGGTTGCAGTTATTTCCGTGCCATACAATTTGGTGTTCACCTTTTTGCAGGTGCCCCGAGACAAGGGTGTTTATTTTCTGACCGGTAATGTCATAAATCCGCACCTGGACAAACTGATTCTTTTTAATCAACATGGAAAATGTCACATCATGATCAAAAGGTGACGGATAATATTGGATCTCCGGCTTATTAGTTGCAATGCTGAGGGGCGTTTCAATAGATGTTACCAGATCATTCTCATACCATCTTATTTCATTGGCATCTCTGCCGCCACACACCAGGTCGAAGTCGCCGTCATTGTCCAGATCGCCATAATAAAGCGGCCAGGCCCCGGCAAGTGCCTCCAGATAGTTGAAATCCCAGTCTAAAGAGTTGAGATTTTTGTTTTCCCAAAAAGCAATGAAGCCCGATCCTTGCGCTGTGCCGACAACATCCATGTCGGTATCCAGGTTTAAATCCAGAGCCCAGGCGATCACAAGAGAGTAATGTTGCGAAATGATGTGTTTCTCCCAATTGATACTGTCGTTGCCGTCATTTTCCCACCAGCTTATGCCTGATGAATAGGCCGTGCCCAGAATATCAGGATAGCCGTCGAGATCAACATCAACGATCTGGACTTTATGGGCATACATGAAGTTGGTATGAACTGAAACTTTCGTCCATACAATCGGAGTGCCGCCGTCATTGCGCCACCATGCTATTTCGTTGTCATCCAAAGCCGCCCCGGCCAGGTCGATATCCCCATCACCGTCCAGATCTCCGGCATCAACCGATCTGGCTCCGGCGAAATCATTATCAACAATGTGTTTTGTCCACTGAACCGGGTAATTCCCGTCATTTTCAAACCAGGCAATGGTATTTGCTCCGGCAGCAACCGCCAGAATGTCCATGTCGTTGTCCAGGTCCACATCAAAGGCCATGATTTCGTGTGCGTGCGTAAAATTGCTATCAATTACCTGTTTGGTCCACTGAACAGGGTTTTCGCCGTCATTGTGCCACCAGGCGATAACATTGCTGTAGTATGCAGCTCCGAGAATGTCCTTATTACCATCATTGTCCACGTCATAAGCACTACAATATATGGCATTGGGGAAGTTGCTGTCAACAAAGTGTTTTTGCCATGAAATCGAATCACCCGGCTGGTTTTCCCACCAGGCGATTGCTCCGGCATCGAGGGCAGAAGAAATAATATCTTTGTACCCGTCATTGTTGATATCTGCAATAAAGATGCCTGTCGCTCCGTCGAAATTATCATCCACCAGGTGGGATAAAAAAAAGACTTCCTGTGCGCGGGAATTGTTAAACATTATTAACAAAAGAGCTGTGATTGTAAGTATTCTTTTCATGGTAATAATAATTTTGACCGCTAATGTCCTGTGCAATTTGCGTAAATCAAAATATGTTATATCACCATAGATAACGACCTGACGACCTTGGCTGTCTGACCGACAAAATCAGTTTATAGAAAATAAAAGCCGGTTTATACTTTAAAGGCATCGGTTGGTATATTTAACGGTTAATTCCTTTTTAATCCGGTGATTTATCACGTATTTTGTACAACAATTCAGGTTCTAATGAATATTGAAACACCACATATTGATTTAAAAATAAACAGGGTTTTGCTGCATGTGATGTTCTGGACAGGTTATATTGTTTTCTTCATACTGCAATATGCCCTGTTTTATGAAGATATGGATTATGTTTCAACAGCAGCCAGTTTAACTTTGACAGCCGTTGTGGATATTGCCGCTACCTATTTTACTGTTTACTTCCTCCTTCCCCGTTTTTTATTTAAAAAGAAATACTGGCAGTTTGCCACCATTTTTATTCTTTCGGCTGCTGCGGCCATTATCTTGCAAAGGGTTTTGTTGTATTATATTTCATACCCTTACTTTTACCCTGATTACCAGGAAAAAGCAGGTTCGTTCTGGCATATCAATCCGTTTTATTCCTTTTTCAACATCTACACGGTGGTCGTATTTTTCGCTTCCATCAAACTGCTGAAATACTGGTACCAGAACCAGCAGGCAAAGGCCGAGCTTGAGAACAAGAACAAAACCAGCGAACTGGCTTTGTTGCGTACGCAGCTCAATCCGCATTTTCTTTTTAATACGCTGAACAATATTGATTCGCTGATACTGACCAATCCGGAGAAAGCTTCCGATGCCATCATAAAGTTGTCTGATATCATGCGCTTTATGCTGTATGATACCTCGACGGATGTCGTACCGCTTGAAAAAGAAATCAATTACCTGAAAAGTTACATTTCGCTGCAACAGATGCGGTTGAAAGACCCTGAATTTGTGAAAGTGAAAATAACAGGGGTTTGTGCGGGAAAATCAATTGCACCCATGTTGTTTATTCCTTTTGTGGAAAACGCTTTCAAGCACGGGCTGAAGAACGTGAAAGCGCCGGGGATTACAATTAAGTTGGAATGCCTGAAAGATTCCATTAACTTTGAGGTGAAAAACTTTGTGGACGGAACACGGGAAATGAACAAAGACCAGACGCCCGGAATCGGACTAACCAATACGAAAAGACGGCTGGAGCTGCTTTATCCCGGCCGCCATGAATATGTTATCAAAAGGGAGAACGGGTATTACTTATCCCGCTTAACCATCATGCTCTGACAAATGAAGATCAATTGCATAGCCATAGACGACGAACCCCTTGCCCTGGATAAGATCAGGGAATACATCCGGCGGATCGGTTATCTGAACCTGTTGGAGAGTTTTGACAATGCTATGGAAGCCATCGCATTTATGAAAACCACAAAAGTTGACCTGATCTTTCTCGATATCCAGATGGAAGAACTCTCAGGCATCCAGATGCTGGAAACGCTGCATGAAAAGCCGAAAGTGGTGCTGACAACTGCCTATGACGAATATGCATTGAAAGGATACGAGCTGGATGTTTGCGATTACCTGTTGAAACCCATCTCTTTTCAGCGGTTTTTGCAGGCCTGCGAAAAGGTGTATGACCAGATGTTTCCCTCGCCCCAGCCCGACATCTCTGTTCCCGAACCCGGCACTGCCGAAGCTGCGGCAGGTTATTTTTATGTGAAAGACGGGAACATTACCCGGAAGATCAATTTTGAGGATATCCTCTTTGTGGAAGGGATGAAAGATTATTTGCGCATCTGGACAACAAAGGGAAAAGTGATGACTTTGTTAAGTTTTAAGAAACTGGAAGAAGCACTTCCTTCTAAAGGATTTATGCGTATCCACAAATCTTATCTGATTGCGCTTGATAAAATCGACAGTATCGAACGGAATCATGTGAAAATTGCCGGAGAGAGTTTGCCCGTGGGCGACAGTTACCGGCGGGAGTTTTTTCAGGTGATTGATAAACGAAAGATCAACTGAAAAGGGACTCCTGTCACGCAACGACGCAGCGGCCGCCACGTCTTTTATAGAATGAACGTTGCGGGCGCCGCGACGCAGCATGGAATAAGGATTCTCTGATTTCTTCAGAGCAGGTTGAAGATAATCTTTACATAAACTTTCTGTCCGGCATAGGGCGCATAGAAGTCCGATTTTTTGTGAAGTTTTTCGATGCTTTCTCCCACTGCTTCTTTCATTTTCTTGCTCACGCAATTGCAGCCGGTAACTTTGAAGCTCCCATCGTCCTGGATGGTTATTTCAGCCACCACACAACATTCCAGTCCCTTCTCTTTGGCGAAAAGAGGGTACTCAAGATTGTCCTGCAGGTAACTGGCTACTGATTTGGAAACGGCTTTTGAGCCGGGGATGGGTTCATTGGCAAAAGCAGTCGTTGCAAAGAGAAAGCTTAATGCCATCATTAAGGTTGCGATTCTTGTTTTCATTGTTTTAAATTTTAGTTAGTAATTAAAGGTTGCGAAATCTTTTTTGAGTTTTATCATGCGCTAAATTATACACCACCCGCGACGCTTAAAAGTTTATTAGACAAACCGAAACAACGGATTGACCAAAAAGCCCAAACACTTTTTTATCCGGGAATGAGAAGATGAACAGCATTCATAGATGAAAAACAGGCACTTGTAGATGCAATTGGCAGGAGGGAGGTATAATCCAAACAGGGGTTTTAGAAATACAAGGTTAATTCTTAATTGTAATTTCGTTTCAATCTTTTTAATATTTCACTCAATTTGTGCATTGTACTGCACAATTCCCCGATGTGCAAATCTTTCGTTTTTGGAAAAGATTGACCGACGGCAAACACCTGTGGCTGCGGAACAACTTCTCGACGTTTACCTCGCAGTTTATTGATACGGCAACGGTTTTGCTGTTGCTATGCAGTTTCGGCGTCATCGAATGGAAACTCTTCTGGCCCCTGATGGCCAACGGTTTTCTTTTCAAAGTATTGTTTGTTTTAGCCGATACGCCGGTGATCTATGCCTCGGTTTACTTTATCCGGAAACATTTCAGGCTGGAAGGGCACGGTGCGGAGATTGCACAAAGATAGCATGATCATTCTCCGGATGTTAACGAACGAAAGCAATTTTCAGGCATTCACTGTAAGTTTCTTTTGCGGAATCAGCAAATAACCAAAAGTAATTGTGAAGAACAGATACACAGCGACAATACCCCATCCGAGGTAATTCAAACCTCCTGATAGCTGGATAATCAATGTGACAACAAAGGCAATGGCATCATAGATAAACAGATCCCAGATGATTGCCCGCCGGGCAATGGATTCGCCGGCATTACGGCCTATCCATGTGAGCAGCAGAGTGCCGATCAGCGCAGCGCCATATTCTCTTGCGGTTAGCGCAGCGCCCGATCCGTACGATGTGCCGAGAAGATTCAGTAACCACTCCGGAAAAAATAAAAGAAGCGGCCCAAAGCCAAGGCATACTATGGCTTTGATGATCATCACAGTTTTGAATTTCATAGTACTCCTCCTTTTTTAATGATTTTTAATTAACAGGTAAGTTTTATTGGTTTTCAAAAATTTTCAAAGGAATTTTGATTTAATCAAATACGACTACAAAATACAACAAATATTGGTGAATGTCAAGTAATTGAAGGAAAAATCCTGCCTCGGTTTTATTGCGGGTCAGGATAAAATGATGATTGCGTTCGAACCTTTGTCCTCTTTACGGAATATTTAGATTTATCAGATAAAAATCGTTTATCTTTTTATCTTAAGAGAGTACCACCGCCACATTTTTTGAACGTTCGGGCAGGGGTTTTTCTAAAACCATTTCTTTTTCCTGAACCAGAACATCATCCCCATCACCATCATGATCATGATTGTCCAGACGGTAAAATATCCCCATTCCCAGTACAGCTCGGGCATGTTACGGAAGTTCATCCCGTAAACGCCGGCGACAAAGGTCAGCGGAATAAAGATAGTTGCCATTACCGTGAGGGTTTTCATTATCTGGTTCATTTTGTGGCCCTGCAGGGAATAAAACAGGTTGAGCCCGCTTTCGAGCCGCATGTTCAGTGCTTCCGTGTTTTCAAGCAGCTCTACGCATTGTTCATGAAGGTCGGAAAAATATTTGTATTGTGACGGTTTGATGAGTTCCGATATGCCTCTTCCGAGACCGCCGACAGCTTCTTTCAGCGGATGCAGCGAACGTTTGATCTGAAAAAGCAGCTTTTTATATTCGTCGATCTGACGTATAATATTCGGATCCGGATCGGCTTCCTCCATGGTGGTCAATTCATAAATCTCGGTTTCCATGTTTTCCATTGTGCTGAAATAGTTATCCAGGATAGCCTGCAACATGAGGTATAACAGAAAATCACTTCCCTGTTCCCTGACGATTCCGATATCCTGGCGGATTCTGTTGCGGATATGTTCGAAATGATCACTCTTACGCTCCTGGAAAGATAAAAGGTAATTTTCACCAAGGATAAAACTGATGTGTTCGATTTCAAGAAAAGCTCCCTTGAGCGGCAATATTGATTTTACCGTAAAAAACAGATATTCCTCGTAGTCCTGCATCTTCGGCCGTTCGGTTGTATCGAGGATATCACCAAGAACCAACTGATGAATACCGTGTTTGATACCGAGATTTTTGATCAGTTCTGCTTCATGAATACCGTTTACATTTAACCAGTAAACTTTTTTCTTTTGATCAAACTCGGGGACGTGTTTTAAATCAACATTTTTATTTTCTTCAAAATCATTTTTGTCATAAATAAATAACTGTAGGTCGGGATTGTCAAGATACTGATCACCAATGAATTCGATCTGAAAAGGATCAGTTGATTTTCGTTTTTCCCTGATCTTCTTTTTAATGTCTTTAAGATTATGATTCATAGTAAAATAATTGAGAGGGCGAAATTAATAATAATTGCCGGTTGGGGTGGAAGGAGTTTGAAGTTTACAGTTCCCTGGTTTGTGAACAAGACCGGAAACAATAAAAACCAGGGAACAAAACATAACGTATTCACCTGACGTTATGTTTGTTCCCTGCCGGAAAGAACGAAAAGTACATAAGTGTTTTTAGTTCGAGTTGAGTTTAGAGTTAGAGTTGATTGAATTAGTAGTTCCAAAATTAATCAATCAAAGCCCAAAAGGCTACCAGATATGTTCCAAATGATGCAAGAAATTTGACAAAATGAGGGAAAATTGCACGAATTTC
>JAOZOO010000153.1:0-1515 GCA_029933225.1 Bacteroidales bacterium
ACAATTTTTACCTGTTACTTTTTAAAAAATCCAGAAAATCAGCTTATATTTACACGGAAATTATACAAATTCTTAATAATTAGTCCAAAGGACATTTTATATTTTATACCGAATTCTCGGTAGGTTAATGCCGCAGCTTACATGAAAATATTTGTAATTGGTGGAACCGGATTGGTGGGAAGTTATTTGCTTCCGTTATTGGTTGACAATGGCAACGAAGTTTATGCGCTTACCCGAAATGAAAGTAAAATCGAAAAAATTAAGAGAATAGGTGCTCACGGTATTTTAGGTGATATTAGAAACCCTCGTTCGTTTAAAGACAGTTTGCCTCAAAATCTTGACATAATCGTTTTGCTTGCCATGCCAGGTGTAAAACCCGGACACAGAATGACAAGAAAACGGAAAGCAGAATTACGGGAAGAAACAAATGATTTTTTTCGTAATTCAATGGATCTGGCAATAAGTTATAATGCACCGGTCATCTTACCGGGCGGAACAAGTTATCATACAGAAAAAGATGAAATTGCAGATGAGACATGGCCCGTTTTAAGGGTCGGGCTAACTGAAATTGGAAGAGATACGGATGAAATGATAGACAGGGCTATCAAAACCAATAATCCTAAAATAATTCAGTTGATTTATGGTAAGATTTATGGCAATGGCGGACTTTTTCGTTTCATGTACAATATGATGGAAAAAGGACGAGGTAAAATTCTTGGTAAAGGGGATAATTATGTTCCCAATATTCATGCAGGCGATGCCGCAAGTGCAATTGTTAAAGCCATTGATAAAATGCCGGTAGGGGAAAAGTTTATCATAGCAGATGACACGCCCGCCACTCAAAAAGACTTTACAATTTTCATGGCTGAACTAATGAATAAAAAACGACCGGGTAAAATTCCGGGATTTATTGTAAAGTTGATATTAGGAAAAGACTTTTATGAAATAATCCGGATGAATTGTAAAGTATCAAATGAAAAAGCAAAAAGAATATTAGGCTGGTATCCAAATTATCCATCCTACAAAGAAGGCTTAAAAGAGACAATTCAAGAAATGAAAGAAAATAAAAACTACTTTTCCTAACCTAATAGAATTTAAGACCCGGGTGAGCCCAAAAAACCAGGCAGCGGATTAAGGAAAGACCCGTCTGCTGGTTTTTTTCTGTTTGTCCGGGAAAAACTGACACTCAATTGGGTTTTAAATTATGCCTGCCCGCTCCCGTCAACTTTTACCTGTTACTTTTTAAAAAATCCGGCAAATCAGCATATATTTACACGGAAATTTATGCATCGAGGAACCGGAATTAACTAAAAGATCCGGAAAACAATATGAAGATTATTTAAAACAAGTACTACGCTTCTTTCCTTTTAAGATATATAAACCGTGATAATAAAGGAAAAAATAATAGAAATTTATAAACCACTTTTCCAGAGATGGCCCTTTGAGCGGCAAATGGGGCCCGAATGCTGACGCTTGCGGTCAGCATCCTGATATCCGTCAGATGACGGATCATCA
>JAOZOO010000153.1:1615-6609 GCA_029933225.1 Bacteroidales bacterium
CAAAAAAAGCCACCCCTTCACAGGATGGCTTCTCGAGCGGCAAATGGGGCTCGAATGCTGACGCTTGCGGTCAGCATCCTGATATCCGTCAGATGACGGATCATCAGGGCCCACGACCCCCAGCTTGGGAAGCTGATGCTTTACCAACTGATCTATTGCCACACAAAAAAAGCCACCCCTTCACAGGATGGCTTCTCGAGCGGCAAATGGGGCTCGAACCCACGACCCTCAGCTTGGGAAGCTGATGCTCTACCAACTGAGCTACTGCCGCATTTTTTCCGTCTGCAAAATTGCAAATAATTTTTTAATCCAGCACCACCACTTCGCCTTTTACTGCATCCAGTTTTATGCGCTGGCCAGTTTTTAGATTGGTCATGGCGCCTTTCATACTGACTACTGCCGGAAGACCATATTCACGGGCAACGACAGCGCCGTGTGAAAGCGGGCTGCCGATTTCGGTGATCAATCCCGAGACCACGCTGTAAAAAGGCGTCCAGCCGATATCGGTGAACCGGGCCACCATGATTTCATCTTTTTTCAGCTTCCGGGCATCGTTCAGCGAGTCCACCAGACGCACTTTTCCTTCAACAACACCACGACTCACCGGGACACCCGACAATTCGGAAGAAGATTCCGTCATGCCTGCTTCTTCCGGATACGGAATGCCTTTGACCAGATCGGCAAAAGAAAGCGCTTTCATTTCAGGATACAGTGCCTGTCTTGTCTTTGCCTTTTTGTTCCAGTAGTCGTAGTTTTCCGATTTCAGCATCTCCCCTATTTCGTTGTGCTGAAGAAAGAATATCAACTCGTTATCATCAAGGATGTTTTTCGAAACCATCATTTCCGCCAGGCGCCGGTATGCTTTTTTAAACTGATATTGCACACCGATTGACCAGGCTTTGGTTTGCTCACGCCGGGCCACCGCTTTTCGTGCTTTGGGCAACAATGCACCCACGATCTTTCTTCCCGTCCAGCCCAGTCCGTTTTCTTTCAACGAGATTTTCTGTGATGCATACCCGTTGACATGCCCGTTGAAACCTTCCAGAATAAGACTGACTTTTGTTTTCAATCCTTCAATCAGCGTTGTGGGATCCAGCGCCCATTCTTTCTCGATCATTTCGGCTTCCCGCACGCACCGGTGGCCATGACGTTCCATAAAATCATTCCATGCTTCCCGGATATTTTCCGGCCCTGTTTCTATCAGATATTGCAGCGAGAAATCATTATGAACATCAATAAATATTGTTTTTATGTCTTTCTCTCCGGCCAGCAGTTTAGCCAGTTTATCCATGGATTCCAGCACATGGGCGCTTTCGATTTCGGGGATATTGTTGAAAAGGCGGGCCACCTGTTCCAGGTGCTCACGCTGCGGCATCTTCCCTTTGGAATGGATATTCAAAATAGTGGCAAAGTGCGACCCCGACTGCGAGGAGGTGACATAATGCAACGTGTAGGCATCAAAAAGCACCGGCAGGTTTTTATCAATCAGTTCAAAGCAGGCATTGATATCACCGGGACAGTCCAGCCTGAAAGTATCATAGAGCTTTTTCAGCTTTTTCCTCGCTTTGGGCGCCGTATTGATGTAGCCGATCATTTTGAGAAAGTTGGCAAACCCCCTGAAAAATCCGGTTTCTTTATCAATCTCAACATCAGGGACAAGTTCACCCACAATGATGTAATCCAGGTTCTGCTTTTTCGACAGAAACACATAACGGACACTGTTATACAGCCGGTTCATGTCGAAAAACAGATGATTGTAAAACGAATGGACAAAAAGATTCTTATCCGAAAGTTTATCTAACGCCCCGATCTTTTTGTAGAAAACCTGAAGCCCCACCTCAATGGCCCGTGCAAAAGTAGAAAGTGTCAGCGGCGTAACCGGGCCGGGCATCATCTCGCCGATATTTCCCCGTGTGTAAATCGGTTTATCATAAAGCGGTTTGTCGTCAAGCTCATTCAAATGCACTTCCTCCAGGTTGGTTACAGGACGCAGTTGCAGCCACCACAACCTGCCGTTTTTATCAATGGCCCATTCCAGATCGGCAGGACTCCCGTATTTTTTTTCAATTTCGAGGGCTTTTTCAACCAGACTGGCAAGCCACTCCTTTTTGATCAGCTTGCTTTCAGGTAGTTGCGGATTGTATTTATAAAATGAAAAGTTTTCTCCTGCCTTGTGACCCGACATCAGCTCTTCGCCGATACCTTCGGTAACGCTGACCGTGATCAGGTCATGACGTTGCCTGACAGGATCGGCCGTAAAAAGCACACCCGATATCTGCGGCTCGATCATCTCCTGGATAATGACATTCATGCCGGTTCCGTTGGCAGCCTGAAAATTCTTTTTATACGATTCAACTGTGAGTGAGTGTGCCGATTCAAAACAGGCATCTACTGCTTTTATTAGCTCTGTTGCCCCTTTGACATTCAGGTAAGTCTCAAATTGCCCGGCATAAGAATGCTCTTTGCCATCTTCAGCATCTGCCGAAGACCGGACCGCATAAGATTTAAAAGAAGGGAGAGTTTTCAGAAACGCTTCCAGTTCTTCAGGGTTATTCTGCAGCACCACGTAAGTTTCGGGAATATCCATCCCGAATTTCTTCAGCAATGCCAGTCCGCGGGCTTTCCCTCCCCCTTGTTCCGTATTCAGTGATTCAACAGGTACTATTGATGTCAATTTCATATTTCCCCAAATTAATTCCCATTTCTGCAATTCCCACACCTTTCACGCCGTCATAAATAAATTCGGCTTCCGCCTGCCGTAAATAATAAACATCATCCATTCTGAAAGGAAAAAACGCCCGCATGTTCACAGTCAGTTCTTTTTCAGGCCCGTCGGCATCTTCCTGCACCTTGAATGTAAATGATTTGGGCATCAGGCTGTCAAACTGCAGATTTTCAAAAGAAGGAATCTTATAGATGGTCTTGTATTTGTCATTGTTCCGGATGAATGCAGCCTGCAGGTTTTTGACAAAGCTGTAGCTGATGAGCGAAAAGTTGAAAAACCGGCCGTCCTCAAGCAATCCCAGTAACCAGAAATGACGTTCCCAGTCTTCCCAGTTGCGGATGCTCCAGCTATGATCACGCACACCCACAAACTCAAGCTCATGTTTTTTACCTCTCCATTCGATGGTACCTTTCATTGTGCCGGCCTGTTCATAATGCACCTGGTCAAGTTCACGCAGTTTTTCAAAAAACTTACGGCTCCATCTTTCTCTCGCAATCTGTTTACCCACCTGCAATGCCGTAGTCCCCACTTTGTCGAAAACCACCAGCGGTGCGGCGCCGGTCCATTCCACATCAATTTTAACAGGTTCTTCTTTTTTACCCTGTGGCAATGTCCCCTCATATTTTATCCGCCATTTCTCACCAGGCACAAGGCATATATATTCAAGCGGCCCTTGTTTGAAACCATCTCCTTCAGGCATTTCTCGATTCTCAAAACCCCAGACCCCTTCTCCGGGGATGCTGACCTTCATCCAGTTTTCGTTGGGTTTGTCGGAACGGAACGACATGCGGGTGACAAACGTAAATCCTTCTTTGGAAATACCGGCAAAATATGAGCTGTCGTTGAATGACCTGCGTCCCAGTTCAGAGTGTTTTGACTCAAGCTCTTCCAGCGTGAATTCACGTTTTTTCTTCCGTTTGGTCATATAAACGGCGAGGATAGATTTTAATATCTGCTTCATCGTGTTGGAATTTCGGGCAAAGATATCAAAATGATGTTCTCTGTAAATAATGCAAAACTTTCTTTAGTTTTGTTTGAGAAAATTCAAACATCCAGCTTATGTCAGAAGAAAAACCGGAACTGAAAAAAAGGGTCAACAGTTTCCGGTATGCTTTCAGGGGAATTGCCCGTGTATTCCACACCCAGCGCAACATGCAAATCCATGTGATCATTGCATTGCTGGTTATTGTAGCCGGAATATGGTTTCAGTTGCGTATTGCGGAATGGCTTTTTATTGTATTGGCTATGGGTTTTGTCTTTTCGGCGGAAATCTTCAATTCGGCCGTCGAAGAACTTGTAAATCTTGTTTCGCCGGGGTATAACGAAAAGGCCGGACGGGTTAAGGATATGGCTGCCGGGGCCGTTCTGATCGCAGCCATTACCGCCGCCATCATCGGGTTGTTCATATTTGTTCCACATTTAATCAGATGGTTATGATCCTGATTGCCGACAGCGGATCCAGCAAAACACATTGGGTGCTGATTGACAAGGAATCAGTTGTTGAAGAAATCTATACGTCTGGGTTTAACCCGTATTATTACGAAACACGGGAATTTGAGGAATCAATCAGGAAAGATCTGGCAGGCAGTATTCCGGAAAAGGAGGTCAGCCACATTTATTTTTACGGTTCGGGGGTATCCTCCGATGCCAATAAAGCCATTGTGGAAAAAGCTGTCCTGTCCGCTTTCCCCGACGCCATCATCGAAACACATCACGACCTGCACGGGGCCGCCATTGCCTTGCTCGGTAATAAAAAGGGGATCGCCTGTATTTTGGGTACCGGTTCCAATTCCTGCCTGTGGGACGGACATAAAATTGTAACCAATGTCCCCTCGCTGGGCTACCTGCTGGGTGATGAAGGCAGCGGGACTTATTTGGGGAAGATGCTGGTGAGGGATGTGCTGATGGGTGATGCCGGCGAAGAAATTGCAAAATTGTTTTATCAATACAACCAGCTTGACTTCACGCATACACTCGACAGGATTTACAAACAGCCTAATCCCAATTTGTTCTTCTCACAGCAAACCAGATTTATCAGAACAAACCTGAATAAACCGTATTGCCGGCAATTGGTTCAACGGAACTTTCGTGATTTCGTCAGGGTGCAGTTGTCGAAATATCCGGGATATAACACGCTGCCTGTCTGCTTCGTGGGTTCGGTTGCGGCCAACTTCCGCGAGATTCTTGAAGAAGTTTTATCAGAGAACGGGATATCCACAGGCAAAATTCTCAAAGAGCCGATGGAAGGAATGATCGAATATTATCTTGG
>JAOZOO010000005.1:0-12571 GCA_029933225.1 Bacteroidales bacterium
CTGTCATCATTACTGTTTATAAGGACAAATCCTTTGATTTCATCATCAAAACACCCCCGGTAGCTGTTCAGATCAAAGAAGCTGCAAAGCTGCAAAAAGGATCGGCAGAACCCAACAGGGTGAAAGTAGCAACCATTACCTGGGACCAGGTGAAAACCATTGCAGAAGCAAAAATGAAAGACTTAAATGCTTTCACAGTTGAATCGGCAATGCGCATGGTCGCCGGTACGGCACGCAGTATGGGTGTCAAGGTTAAAGGCAAATTCCCTGCGGAAGTTTAAAAACAATTAAAAGTTGACGCATCTTGTTAACAGGAGGAGAATATGGCAAAATTGAGTAAAAAACACAAAGAAGCTTTAGCCAAATTCGAAAAAGGAAAACAGTACTCCTTGACAGAAGCCGTTAAATTGTTGAAAGAAATTTCATATACAAATTTTGACGCTTCCGTTGACATGAATGTCAGGTTGGGTGTTGACCCGCGAAAAGCAAACCAAATGGTCAGGGGATCGGTAACGCTCCCCCATGGCACGGGTAAAAACGTGCGCGTTTTGGTTTTGTGTACCCCTGACAAGGAGGATGAAGCTAAAGAAGCCGGCGCCGATTACGTTGGACTGGATGATTATATCCAGAAAATCAAAGGCGGCTGGACCGATATTGATGTTGTGATCACCATGCCCAGCGTGATGGCGAAAGTCGGACAACTGGGTAGGATTCTGGGACCGAGAGGTCTGATGCCGAACCCCAAAACGGGAACGGTAACCATGGACATTGGCCAGGCAGTAAAAGCCGCCAAAGCCGGGAAAATAGATTTTAAAGTGGACAAATACGGAATTATTCATGCCGCCATCGGCAAACTGAGTTTTGACGATGAAATGCTCATGGATAACGCAAGAGAGCTTGTCTCCACCATCTTGAAATTGAAACCCTCGGCAGCCAAGGGAACGTATGTAAGAAGCCTTTACATGTCGAGCACCATGAGCCCCGGAATTCAGGTCGATCTCAAATCATTTACTGCTTAAAGTTTAAAGCTTGTAATCATTATGAGAAAAGAAGACAAAAAACAACTCATTGATTCCCTGACTCAGCTATTATCAGATAATGATAATTTCTATCTCGCCGATGTTGCCGATCTCAATGCAGAGAGGACAAGCGAGCTCAGAAGACTTTGTTTTAAATACGGCATTAAAATGCAGGTAGTTAAAAACACGCTTCTGAAAAAGGCGATGGAAAATGTTGAAAAGGACCTTGATGAGTTATACGTTACATTAAAAGGTAATACATCCCTCATGTTTGCCGAAGCAGCAAATGCCCCGGCAAAATTGATCAAAGAGTTCAGGAAAAAATCGGAAAAGCCCGTTTTAAAAGGTGCATACATCGAAGAGATGACATACATCGGCGACGAGCAACTCGATTTTCTTGTGGCCCTTAAATCGAAAAATGAACTTATTGCGGATGTTATTGCACTGCTGCAATCGCCGGCCAAAAACGTTATTTCGGCATTGCAATCCGGTGGCCAAACGCTCTCCGGAATTCTGACAACCTTATCTGAAAAGAGTGAATAAGGTAAAATAAAACAAAAGTTAATTAATTAGAATTTCAAACATTTAAAATTGATAATAAAATGGCAGATTTAAAAGCATTTGCAGAACAACTGGTCAACCTGACAGTTAAAGAAGTTAACGAACTGGCTGATATTTTAAAAGAAGAGTACGGTATTGAGCCCGCTGCCGCCGCTGTGGCAGTTGCAGGTCCGGCCGCTGCTGCTGAAGGCCCCGCCGAAGAAGAACAAACTGCATTCGACGTAATCCTGAAGCACCCCGGTCAATCAAAACTGGCTGTTGTTAAACTGGTCAAAGAGCTCACAAGCCTTGGCCTGAAAGAAGCCAAAGAATTAGTTGATTCCGCACCGAAAGCTATCAAAGAAGGCGTTTCGAAAGATGAAGCCGACGCTTTAGTTAGCCAGCTCCAGGAAGCAGGCGCTGAAGTTGAAGTGAAATAAGTTGTTTTTCTACTCTTAGTCGCAACCTCTGACCCATTTTTGGATCAGAGGTTTGCGACTATATGTTCTTTACATATTTCTTTTTCATAACTGGTTGCTTACCAGATTTTTGTACAAACTTAAAAAATTAATTGCCTTGGCTGACATTAAATCCGAAAGAATCAGTTTCGCAAGAATTCAGAACCAATTGCCTTATCCTGACTTTCTTGACATTCAATTGCAATCGTTTCAGGATTTTTTCCAACTGGAAACAAATCCCGAAAACAGAAAAAACGAAGGTCTGTTCAGAGTTTTTTCCGAAAACTTTCCCATCACCGATGCAAGGAATAACTTTGTTCTTGAATTCCTTGATTATTTTATTGACCCTCCCCGTTACACGATAGAAGAAACTATCGAACGCGGGTTAACGTACAGCGTTCCCCTCAAAGCCAAACTCAAACTTTATTGTACCGACCCGGACCATGAAGATTTTGAGACCATCGTCCAGGATGTCTATCTCGGGATGATTCCGTACATGACACCGAGAGGAACATTCATTGTCAACGGTGCCGAACGCGTCGTCGTTTCCCAGTTGCACCGTTCACCTGGTGTATTTTT
Organism: Bacteroidales bacterium; assembly: GCA_029933225.1. GTDB lineage: Bacteria > Bacteroidota > Bacteroidia > Bacteroidales > F082 > JAADID01. The sequence continues at coordinate 2,597 of JAOZOO010000005.1, forward strand.
CGGACAGCACAGACACGCCAACGGAACCCAGCTTTATTCGGCCAGGATCATCCCGTTCAGAGGATCGTGGATGGAGTTCTCGACCGATATCAACGATGTGATGTATGCTTACATCGACCGTAAAAAGAAAATGCCGGTAACCACTCTGTTGCGTGCCATCGGTTATGAAACCGACCGCGATATCCTGGAAATATTTGACCTCGCTGAAGAAGTGAAGGTCAGTAAAGCAGGACTGAAAAGAGTCCTCGGCAGAAAACTGGCTGCAAGGGTTGTCCGTTCCTGGTTTGAAGATTTTGTGGATGAGGATACCGGTGAGGTGGTTTCCATCGAACGTAACGATGTGATCATCGAAAGGGAAACCGTTCTGGAAAGCGAACACATCCAGCAAATCATCGACACAGGTGTTAAAACTATCCTTCTTCATAAGGATGATCCCACCCTGACCGACTATTCGATCATTTTCAACACCCTCCAAAAGGATACGACAAACTCTGAAAAAGAAGCTGTCGAATATATTTATTTCCAGTTGAGGAATGCCCTGCCTCCGGATGAAGAAACGGCAAGAGGTATTTTTGAAAAACTTTTCTTTTCCGACAAAAGGTATGACCTTGGTGAAGTCGGAAGATACCGGATCAACAAAAAACTGAACCTGAATACATCCATGGATGTCAGGGTGTTGACAAAAGAAGACATTATCCTGATCATCAAATATCTGATCAAACTGGCCAATCAAAAAACCGTTGTTGACGACATTGACCATTTGAGTAACAGAAGGGTCAGGACTGTCGGAGAACAGTTGTACAATCAGTTTGGTGTAGGTCTTGCCCGTATGGCGAGGACAATCCGTGAAAGGATGAACGTTCGCGACAATGAGGTCTTCACCCCTACCGATCTGATCAATGCCAAGACTCTGTCTTCGGTAATCAATTCATTTTTCGGGACAAACCAGTTGTCGCAGTTCATGGATCAGACCAACCCGCTTTCGGAGATCACACACAAACGCCGTATCTCGGCACTTGGTCCCGGTGGTCTTTCCCGTGAAAGAGCCGGTTTCGAGGTTCGTGACGTTCACTACACTCACTACGGAAGGCTGTGTACCATCGAAACACCGGAAGGCCCGAACATCGGTCTGATCTCTTCACTCTGTGTTTACGCCAAGATCAACAACCTTGGATTCATTGAAACACCTTACCGCAAAGTAAGTGAGGGAAAGATCGATTATGAGCATCCTCCGATTTTCTTAAGTGCTGAAGAAGAGGAAGACAAGATCATTGCCCAGGCAAACACAATCCTGGACCAAAGCGGAAAATTTGTCAACGAGAAGGTTAAAGTACGTTATCTCGCAGATTATCCCATCACGCCGCGTGAAGAGGTTGACCTGATTGACATTGCACCGAATCAGATCGCATCTATCGCTGCTTCACTGATTCCTTTCCTCGAGCATGACGACGCCAACCGTGCGTTGATGGGATCAAACATGATGCGTCAGGCCGTACCGTTGCTCAACCCGGAAGCCCCCGTTGTGGGTACCGGCATTGAAGCCAACGTGGCCATTGACTCTCGGGTTTTGATCAATGCAGAAGGTAACGGCGAAGTGGAATATGTGGATGCCGAAAAGATCATCATCCGTTATGAACGTGACCCGGTGGAAAAACTGATCAGTTTTGATGATGATGTCAAAACATATTATCTGCCGAAATTCAAGCGGACAAACCAGAATACTTCAGTAAACCTGCGTCCGATCGTCAGAAAAGGCGATAAAGTTACCAACGGTCAGGTTCTCTGTGAGGGCTATGCCACACAAAAGGGTGAACTTGCCCTGGGCCGTAACCTGATGGTGGCTTTCATGCCCTGGAAAGGTTACAACTTTGAGGATGCCATCGTTGTTTCGGAAAGGATCATCAAGGAAGACCTGTTTACTTCGGTTCATATCGAAGAATTCACACTTGAGGTGCGCGATACCAAACGTGGTGTTGAAGAGCTCACCAACGACATTCCGAATGTTAGCGCAGAAGCTACCAAAGATCTTGACGAGAACGGCATCATCCGGGTTGGCGCCGAAGTGAATGAAGGCGACATCCTCATCGGAAAGATCACCCCGAAAGGTGAAAGCGATCCTACGCCGGAAGAAAAACTGCTTCGCGCCATCTTTGGCGACAAGGCAGGCGACGTGAAAAATGCTTCACTGAAAGCACCACCTTCGATGAAAGGAGTTGTCATTTCCAATAATCTTTTCTCAAAGATCGGAAAAGACCGCCGCACAAGGCAACGGGAAAAAACCATTCTCGAAGAGCTGGAAGCGGAATTCAACAAACAGTCGGAAGAATTGCGGGTTAAACTGATTGACAAACTCACCCAGTTGGTCAGCAACCGTACTTCACAGGGTATTACCAATAATTTCGGCGAGCTGGTTGTTCCCCGGAAAACCAAGTTTACCCAGAAGATTCTGAACAGTTTGGATTACACAAACATCAATCCGAACAAATGGACTACCGACAAGGAGAAGAATGAGTTGATCAAAAAGCTCATCAACAATTATACAATTAAGTATAAAGAGTTGCTTGGGGTTTATAACCGCAAAGCTTTCGTGGCTTCGGTAGGTGATGAACTACCCAATGGTATCGTGCAAATGGCCAAAGTTTATATTGCCAAAAAAAGGAAACTGAAAGTTGGTGATAAAATGGCCGGTCGTCACGGTAATAAAGGTATTGTTGCCAAAATTGTACGTGAAGAAGACATGCCGTTCCTCGAAGACGGAACACCTGTTGACATCGTACTTAACCCGTTGGGCGTACCTTCGCGAATGAACCTCGGACAGATTTATGAAACGGTTCTTGGATGGGCAGGCATTAAACTCGGTGAGAAATATTCATCTCCGATTTTTGACGGTGCCACCATTGATCAGATCAACGAGCGCATGAAAAGGGCAGGTCTTCCTGAAAACGGAAGTACTTATCTTTATAACGGTGAAACCGGCGAGCGTTTCGACCAGCCGGCAACAGTAGGTTACATTTACATGCTGAAGCTGCACCACATGGTTGACGATAAAATGCACGCCCGAAGCATCGGACCTTATTCACTCATCACACAGCAACCACTTGGCGGTAAAGCCCAGTTCGGAGGCCAGCGTTTTGGTGAGATGGAGGTCTGGGCACTTGAAGCTTACGGCGTTTCCAATATCCTTCAGGAAATCCTGACCGTGAAATCGGACGACGTTGTGGGACGTGCCAAAGCTTACGAATCCATCGTCAAAGGCGAGGTGATGCCTTCACCCAATATTCCCGAATCATTTAATGTACTCGTCCACGAACTCCGTGGCCTGTGCCTTGATGTAAGTTTTGATTAATGACTTTTAAATTGAATAAATCACATTCGATATATGGCTTTTAGAAAAGAAAGTAAAATACCGGCGAGCTTCAACAACATCACAATCAGCCTTGCTTCGCCCGAGACAATTCTCGACCGTTCTTACGGAGAAGTACTGAAACCTGAAACGATTAACTACCGGACATACAAGCCGGAACGTGACGGACTGTTTTGCGAACGCATATTCGGTCCCGTCAAAGACTACGAATGCCACTGCGGCAAATACAAAAGGATCAGGTACAAGGGCATTGTTTGTGACCGTTGTGGAGTGGAAGTTACCGAAAAGAAAGTACGTCGCGAAAGGGGCGGACATATTCAACTGGTTGTCCCTGTTGTACATATCTGGTTCTTCCGTTCACTGCCGAACAAAATTGGTGCACTGCTGGGTCTCCAGACCAAAAAACTGGAAATGATCATTTATTATGAAAGGTATGTGGTCATCAACCCCGGTATCAAGGAAAAGGACGGCATCGAATACATGCAGTTTCTTACTGAAGAAGAATACCTTGACATTACGGAAAGCCTGCCCCAGGATAATCAGTATCTTGACGACAGCGATCCCGACAAATTCATTGCCAAGATGGGCGCCGAAGCAATCCATGACCTGCTTCAACGTCTTGACCTTGACAAAACTTCTTATGAGTTAAGGCACAAGGCCAACACGGAAACATCACAACAGAGGAAAGCGGATGCATTGAAGAGGCTTCAGGTTTTTGAGGCATTCCGCGATGCAAGGAACAGGATTGAAAATCGTCCCGAGTGGATGGTCGTTAAGATTGTTCCGGTTATTCCGCCTGAACTCAGACCGCTGGTTCCGTTAGATGGCGGACGTTTTGCCACTTCCGACCTGAACGACCTGTACCGCAGGGTGATCATCCGTAACAACCGTTTGAAAAGACTCATCGAGATCAAGGCACCGGACGTGATCATGCGTAATGAAAAACGTATGCTCCAGGAAGCCGTTGACTCATTGTTTGATAACTCAAGGAAATCAAGCGCTGTAAAAACCGAATCGAACCGTCCGCTGAAATCACTCAGCGACAGTCTGAAAGGTAAACAGGGACGTTTCCGCCAGAATCTGCTCGGTAAACGTGTGGATTATTCCGGTCGTTCGGTAATCGTCGTAGGACCTGAACTGAATATGAACGAATGCGGTATCCCGAAAGATATGGCTGCCGAGCTATTCAAACCGTTTATCATCAGGAAACTTCTTGAACGAGGAATTGTTAAAACGGTAAAATCAGCCAAGAAGATCGTTGAACGCAAAGATGCCGTCGTTTGGGATATCCTGGAAAATATTCTTAAAGGACATCCCGTGATGCTTAACCGTGCTCCTACCCTTCACCGTCTCGGTATTCAGGCATTTCAGCCCAAACTGATCGAAGGGAAAGCCATTCAGTTGCACCCACTGGTTTGTACGGCATTCAACGCCGACTTCGACGGTGACCAGATGGCTGTTCACGTACCCCTCGGAAATGCAGCTATTCTTGAAGCACAAATATTGATGCTGGCTTCGCATAATATTCTTAACCCGGCAAATGGTGCTCCGATCACTGTTCCTTCACAGGACATGGTTCTCGGGTTGTACTACATCACCAAAGAAAGGAGAAATACGGAAAAACATCCTGTGAAAGGTGAAGGTATGATTTTCTATTCTCCCGAAGAAGTGATCATTGCTTATAATGAGAATAAAGTTGACCTCCATGCGATCATCAAAGTTAAAGTTGATGACGTGGAAAATGAGCAGCCGGTCAAAAAACTGATTGAAACTACTGTTGGCCGCGTGATCTTCAACCAGGTTGTCCCCAAAGAGTATGGCTACATCAACAAACTGCTCACGAAAAAGGCCTTAAGGGATATCATTGGCGATGTACTGAAGAAAACCGGTACTGCGGTTACGACCAAATTCCTTGATGACATCAAGAATCTTGGATTTACCATGGCATACAGAGGCGGCCTTTCTTTTAACTTAAAGAATGTTATCATCCCGAAAGAGAAAGAAGAGCTGATTAAAAGTGCCAACGAAGAGGTAGAAGAAGTTCTGGCCAATTATAATATGGGGTTCATCACCAATAATGAAAGGTATAACCAGATCATTGACATCTGGACACATACCAACTCAGCGCTGACGAACAAACTGATGTTACAGTTATCGAAAGATGCAGACGGGTTCAACCCGATTTATATGATGCTTGATTCAGGCGCCCGGGGTTCGAAAGAACAGATTCGTCAGCTTTCGGGAATGAGGGGACTGATGGCCAAACCCCAGAAATCAGGCGCTACCGGCGGTGAGATCATCGAAAACCCGATCTTATCGAACTTTAAAGAGGGATTGTCGGTACTGGAGTACTTCATCTCCACACACGGCGCCCGTAAAGGTTTGGCAGATACTGCTTTGAAAACAGCCGATGCCGGTTATCTTACAAGAAGACTGGTTGACGTATCCCAGGATGTTGTCATCAATGAAGAAGACTGTGGTACTTTGCGTGGCCTGACCATCAGCGCCCTGAAAAAGGGAGAAGATGTTGTAGAAAGCTTATACGACAGAATACTTGGCCGTGTAACACTTCATGATGTTTACAACCCGCTGACCGGGGAATTACTCGTTTCGGGAGGTGAAGAGATCACAGAAGACATCGCAAGAGCAATTGAAGAATCACCGCTCGAATCTGTATCCATCCGGTCAGTACTTACCTGCGAATCAAAACGCGGCGTGTGTGCCAAATGTTACGGACGTAACCTTGCTACCGGACGGATGGTTGATAAAGGAGAAGCTGTGGGAGTTATTGCAGCCCAGTCGATCGGAGAGCCGGGAACACAGTTGACATTGCGTACTTTCCACCAGGGAGGTACGGCTTCCAATATTGCTGTTACGTCAAAAATTGAGATCAATTACGACGGTATTCTCGAATTTGATGAATTGCGTACCGTTGACTTTACAAACGACGAAGGAAAAAAATATCAGATCGTCGTGGGCCGTTCGGCTGAAATGAGGGTGCTCGATCCGAAAACAGGGATCATTCTCCAGTCGAGTAATATTCCGTATGCTTCGAATCTGTACTTTAAGAACGGGGCAAAAGTTAAAAAAGGTGATATCATTGCCGACTGGGATCCTTACAATGCTGTGATCCTTTCGGACATTGAAGGAAGTATTGCTTACGAGAACATCATTGAAGGACAGACTTTTAAAGTTGAATCTGATGAACAAACCGGTTATTTTGAGAAGGTCATCATCAGTTCCAGTTTAAAAACAAAGAATCCGCAAATCAAAGTGCTCGGCAAAGATGGTACCATCCTGAAGAGTTATGACCTGCCTGTTGGCGCTCATATTCTTGTTGAGGAAGGTGATAAAATCAAAGCCGGTAAGATACTTGTAAAGATTCCACGCTCCTTTGGAAAAGCCGGTGACATCACCGGTGGTCTGCCTCGTGTTACGGAATTGTTCGAGGCCCGGAATCCTTCGGAACCTGCTGTTGTTTCCGAGATTGACGGTGTTGTAAGTTTCAGTCCGAGACTGAAGCGTGGTAACCGTGAAGTAATCATTACTTCCAAAACGGGAGAAGAGAAAAAATATCTCATCCCCACATCAAAACAAATACTTGCACAGGAGAACGACTTTGTAAAAGCCGGTACTTCTTTGTCTGACGGTGTAATGACCCCTGCCGATATTCTGGCCATCAAGGGGCCGATGAAAGTCCAGGAATACATTGTGAATGAAATCCAGGAAGTTTACCGTCTGCAGGGTGTAAAGATCAATGACAAACACTTTGAGGTGATCGTCCGCCAGATGATGCGTAAAGTGCAGGTTGAAGATTCGGGTGATACCCGGTTCCTTGAAAACGAACTGGTCAGCAAGATCGAATTCCAGGAAGTAAACGATGAGATTTACGGCAAAAAGGTTGTTGTTGATCCCGGTGATTCGGAAAACTTTACGAAAGGGCAGATTGTCAGCGCCAGGAAACTGCGTGAAGAAAACTCCATGCTGAAACGGCGTGACAAGAAACTCGTTGAAGCTCGTGATGCACAGACGGCAACGGCTAAACAGGTATTGCAGGGAATTACAAAGGCATCGTTGCAAACCGAAAGCTGGATATCAGCCGCTTCTTTCCAGGAAACCACAAAAGTTCTTACCCAGGCATCCATCAATGCCAAACGTGACGGACTGCTTGGTTTGAAGGAAAATGTAATCGTGGGGCACAAAATTCCTGCGGGAACCGGTCTTCGTGAATATGAAGACATCATCGTTGGTTCTCTTGAAGAATACGAAGCCGTGATGGAATCGGCATCCGATGCCGAAGTGCAGGAAGTTGATGAAACAAATGAATAAATTGACGAAAGCGCCCCGGACTATTGATGGGGCGCTTTTTTTATAAATCCGGAAATTATGGACGAAAAGAAAAAAAATACAAAACAGATTAACATTGAGTTGAGTGATGAAATAGCAGAAGGCATTTATTCTAACCTGGCCATCATCACCCATTCTCATGCCGAATTCATTATTGATTTTGTCAAACTGATGCCCGGAACGCCAAAGGCAAAAGTCAAATCACGAATTATCCTGACACCTGAACATGCCAAACGGCTTTTTCACGCTTTGAGTGATAACATCCGGAAATTTGAGTCATTACACGGCCACATCAAAGAAACCAAACCGGACATGATGCCACCCTTTACTATGGGAGGGCCGACCGCTGAGGCATAGGAAGAGTCTTGAGTTTATGCCAAAGGCATCTTCCGAAGGAATCCCTTTTGGGCCTTCGGGAGAGTATAGAGCTTTGACTCGATGTCTTGGTTCTTGTGTCTTGATTCCTGGTTCTTATCCCTTCCCTGCCAATCCATTCTCTCGTAAAAAGTTTTCCATAATCTGAAAAACTTTTTCTCTTACCTCTTTTCTTGAGAGGATCAGATCATGGACTCCATCTTTAACAATTATCTTTCTCACATTTTTTCCCAGGCCGCTGGCATATTTCTCAATATCCTTCACGTTAAGCACCGCATCTGCCGTTCTCATTGCTTCCCTGTATTTTCCCGGTTTCACACTTTCATCCGAAAACATCACCAGCACAGGACATTGAATATCGAGACCTTTTTGCAAGTCCTTTTGCGCACGGTATATTCCGTTTATCCATCCCAGGTTTATGGGAAATCCTTCAACCGGTTTGTAACGCTGGTCAAAATCCCATTCCCCGTAATGATCTTTGTGAATGCTTTTTGGATATCCTGTCGCCAATCCTTCGGGAGATAAAATATCCGGATTTCTTCGTCCGATGAAAGCCATTAATGGTAAAACAAGTTTCTTGATCAACGGAGGTTTGTTAAAATCAAAAAAGGGACTGTTCAGGATCAGGGCATCAATATTATTCTTATCTCTGAAATGGTGTGCGTATAATGAGGATAATAATCCTCCGGTAGAGTGCCCCATAAAGACCAGCGTTTTGTTTCCGTCCTCTTCTTTGATTTGTTTGACAGCCAGGTCAATCTCTTCAAAATACTCTTTGTAATCCCTGAACATATTGGGTTTTTGGTGAGGCAAAAGCGACCTGCCATATTTCCGCAGTTCAAGAGCATAAAAATTAAACCCAAGCGTATTGGCCCAATCCGCAAGATGTATCTGAAAAAAATAATCCACAAAACCATGAAGATACAAGATGGCTTTCCCTGCATCTTTTTTTGCGTTCCGCTTAAAAAGTGTTGCGACAACTTCGCCTTCGTAATCGTCTTTTAATTTAAGTTTTATAGCTTGGAAATTAAAATTAGTATCAGCATCCATATTGATTCAGGTTTTAATCCGATAAAAATAAGAAAATGGTGGCAATATTTTTATCGCTTATAGCTTGGCGATTTATACCCGGAGATGCGAATCAAACTCTCAAGAACCTTTAATCTTACCGATCAGCTTTCGTGCAAAACGGCTAATAATTCCTCTGCTTCTTTTTTTAAGAAAATCCATCGAATCCTTCACTCCAACCTCAAACAGGATAATATCAGAACTTTTTAAATGATGCTTTAAATCATCAATTTTTGAGGATAGCTTAACAAAATCAATTCCAAAAGATTCTGCAAGTTTGGCATAATCCGGATTTGTTAATTTTGTTGAATAGCTATAACCGAACTTGTTTATTTGGTTTGTTTTAATAAGCCCAAATCTTTTGTCATTTAAGATTATTACTTTAATTGCGATTTTTTCGCGAACTGCAGTCAATAATTCAGTAGCCGAAATATTAAAACCGCCGTCACCAATAATGGCTAAAACCGTTGAATCCGGTGATGCTAATTTAGCGCCGATAGCTGCCGGAATAGAATATCCCATTGACTGGAAATTACTGGGAATAATAAATCCCCTGGGATTCAGAACTTTGTAATATTTCCTTGCCAACATTTGATGTTGCCCGGAATCCGTTACAATAATTGAATTTTTCGGTAAATTCTCCTGTAAATTTTCAAAAAATGTAGCCGGGTCATAACCTAAGCTACCTTGAAAAGCAACGTCATCTTTATTTTTATTGATAATTTCATTTTGTGCTTTTTTTCTCCAATCATTCAACTCATCATTTGGCCAACCATGAATACTTTCTTTTAAGTTAGCACTCTCTTTTTTTAATTCGGATA
>JAOZOO010000005.1:12671-17930 GCA_029933225.1 Bacteroidales bacterium
GGCCAACCATGAATACTTTCTTTTAAGTTAGCACTCTCTTTTTTTAATTCGGATACAAAGTCATGTACATCTCCCTGAATTGCAAACCTGGCAGGGAAATTCGCATTAAGCACCTTTGAAGATGAATCAACATGAATTAATTTATTTTCAGGAAATTCAAATTGGAAAGCCCCACTGCCATTAAATGAAAACTTACATCCCAATGCTACGATCAAGTCTGATGATTTCATCATTTCTTTCATCGTTTTACCTCCTCCCCTGATCACCACATTATATGGAAAGAGTAAAGGATGATCTTCAGGTAAAACACCCCGCCCGGATGATGTTGTTAACACAGGCGCATTAAATAACTCAACAACTTCACGGATTTCAGCACTGGCGTGACTTGCCCCCTGACCTAAATAAAACAAAACACGTTGTGACTTCAGGATTTCAGCAATTGCCTTTTTCGATTGTTTTTTGAAGGTATCGGATTTAACAGAAGAGTATTTCTCTATTAAACTTTGATCAAATACGGCCGTTTCGGAATATACTGAACTATCAATCTCAACATATACAGGTCCCGGTTCTCCCTTTAATGAAGTCAGGTATGCTTTGTTTATGATATCCTGTATTTGAGTAACATCTTTGATCTCGAATATTTCTTTAACAATAGGCCTGACAATCGCTTTCTGGTCAATGGTCTGATGCTGAAATGTTTTTCCTTTGACTACTTCAGGACTTCCAACAAGAAAAATCAGTGGGACTGAATCTAAAAAGGCCTCTGCAATTCCTGAAAGCGCATAAGTAAATCCCGGCCCCGGAATTGTAGTAACAGCAGCCAATTTTCCGGAACTTCGATAATAGCCATTTGCCATAAAGGATGCGGCAAGTTCATTTGTAGGTGTAATGTTTCGAATGGATGAATGGTGAAGAGAACGGTATAAATGAGTATTTTGTGTACCAGGTAATCCAAAAACGGTCTCAACACCCAAGCTTTCCAAAGTTTTACATAGAATATCGCTCCCCGGAATCTTTGCTTTCTTTTTCATAGATAAAATTTAAGATGACCGATAAATGATCTTTTTGATTCCTTTTTTCAGTTTTTTGATCATTAATTGGTCAATTCGCAGATTTACAGGTGTTTGTTTAACCAAGTCTATGCACATCTGTAGTTCTCCCCCCAGTTGGCTTTTAAATCGTGTCACGGCATTTAATGCCGCATCCGTTAAATCATTGGCTTTATATCCCTGTTCTGAAAGATCTTCAAATACCTTCCATCGGATAAATGCGCTAACACCTGAATTTAAAAATGCCTCATCAGTAGCTGCACAAACCGTATGAGTTACCGGATGTACCCCCTTTAATACAAGTTGTGAAGATACCACTTTTCCATTTTCTTCATGGGCATTATATAATGAGCACAAATCAAGTGATCTCAAACGATCATAATAGACTTTGTATTTATCATAAGGAAGATAAAGGGGGGAACCTTTTCTTTCATGAGTATCGAGATGTAAATTATAGAAACTATCAAAATCATCATCTTTGACGATGTAATAATTCTGTTTTTTGCAACGATTGATCAGGCGGCGTAAATTCGGATCAACCTTACTCCATAATTGCTCAATATCCTCGATATAAACAGTATATGTGTAATTCAATCTTGTAAGCCAGTGTTTCATCTGAAAAATCCTGGCATCATAAAAACTACTTCGATTCCTGAAATGAAGAGTTTTATAATTCTCTTTTGAGAGTGCTTCTTCTAACGCTGTTAAAGCCGCTATTTGGTGTGATACATTCTTTGAATGATATATCGAATCAAAATCGAGTAAAACCAGTCCGTTATAATAAAGGAGTAATCTCGGTGACACATACTGACCGGCATTTGATGTTCTTTGATATAATGCAATTCCGCCAACTATTTTGTCTCCTTGTTTTGCTGCCAGTATTTTAAATGTTCCATCAGTTACTCCGCATAAAACATCAAGATACTCCGGCGTATTATATATGCTCCCATAGGAAGAATTTGCAACAAATTCATTCCATTGATCATATTCCGATTCCTTTAAATAGACAGTATCAATTTTAGCCCCCATAAAGTTAAAGGTTATTAAATAGTTTATTTTGTATTAATGTAGTGCAATAACTGAATTAAGGATTACACTCATAATAAGAATATTATCAGAGAGAAATTCTGTCTTTATTCTACAAAATCATAAGGTGTCAATTATGGCTTTTCCCAAATTTTATTTTTTTCTAATTTTTCAACATCCTTGTTCATCATCAGGAAGTCAACATAATCACGGAAAACAACTCCTTCCAACATACCATCCCGTGAATCATTCGGAATATTAAATTCAGGCTTGAAGATATCTGTTAAAGTTCCGAATTCATCATAATCCAATAATCTTCTCGCAGATGTCGAACCGGTCATTCGCGGATTAAACTCAAAAACTTTCCATTTTCCATTTTTGTCGGCTTTCATTTGAACGTTGAGTAAACCATACCATCCAATATCGTAAAAAGCTTTTGCGCACTTGTACACCAGGTTTTCCATTTCTGGTTCGATAATGCGCTCACTATGTACCGGATAACCGCGTACCATTTTAACAATACTTAAATATATCCTTGAGATATCTCCATTTGGAGAGATAATGGTTTGCCCCGCGCATTGATTCTCATCAGGGAAACCAAAATACAAAGGGATTCCTTTTTTAAGATAGCTAAAATAATATTCAAAATCACGTTCATGGCCAAGATACTCCTGAAATAAAATATCTTTCTTTTCATGTTCTATGAGAGCTGAATCTAAATGCTCCTCATTAATAATAAAATAAACCCCTTGGGAAGAGTGTCCCACAATAGGTTTGATTACAACAGGAAAACCAACCTGATGGACAAATACCTTGAGTTGATTTATATCATAACCATTGTTATAATAAAAAGAATCTGCAAAATGTAGATCATGATCTTTGGCAAAACGAAAGCTTTTATATTTATTGAGCATCAGTGATACTACGCTAGATTTGCCTGATGTTATTATATCTGAATATTCCGGAAACTTTTCCTTGAATTTTGCCAAAAAGAGCGCATCCTCATCCCGGCCGGCAAGTATTAAATCGGGGCTTTCCTTCTTTAATACATCAATAAATTCAGACTCAAATTGCTCTTCATTAGAAATTTGAGTAGTTAAATATGTCTTATCGCATCGAAAATTTCTTGGGTTTTTAGCAATAGAGTTAGTCCCAATCACATAAATCTTATCCCGTCTGTTTTCAATGGCATCAAGAATATTTTGCCCGACAAGACTACCGACGCTCATAATTAACAATCTCATCTATAGTTACTTTAAAATTAAACCATCTTGTTAACAGTTACTATACGTAAAGTAGAGAAAAATGTTATCAATATAAAAAATAAATTGGCAAATAGTAATGAACATCCCATAACATAATTGCTAACCTCAAAGGTAGAAGAAATATTTATTAAATCTCCAAATCATACCTGGAAACTGTCATGTTTTCTTCAAATAAATTATATTTTGCTGCAGGACTGATCAATCACTTGGTAGTTCTTTTGAAAACTATTTCATATTAGCTTAAAAAAACCGCCCTCAATCAGGCGGCTTTTTTTATTATTTCGTCTTATCAGGATAAGGTGGTATCGGCGGAGGTTCCTTGTAATTTTTCAGTTGTTCAAGTACAACCTCTATGGCTTTATTCAGTTGCTTGTCAATACCCTCATATTCTTTTGCGGGGTCATTGTCAACTATAATATCCGGGTCCACGCCGTGCCCTTCGATTATCCATTTTCCTTTTGTGCTGATTGGTGCAAATTCCGGTTTTCGCAAGTCGCCGCCATCAATAAAGGGAAGCGATCCGCGAATACCCACAACGCCTCCCCAGGTACGTTTCCCGATAACCGTCCCGATTTTTAGTTTTTTGAACTGGTAAGCAAAGAAATCGCCGTCGGATGCGGAGTATTCATCAATAAGCAACACTTTAGGCCCCAGGATCATTTGGGCAGGCTTGGTGGAAACGGCATTATTACGCGACATCACAAACATGGTGATCTTGCGCATCAGTCGCTCAATAATCATGGGTGACACATTCCCGCCGCCATTACCCCGGTCGTCAATGATCAGGGCTTTTTTATTGAGCTGTGGATAAAAATGTTTTACAAACTCATTCAACCCCTCGGGTCCCATATCCGGGATATGGATGTAACCAACCTGACCATTCGTTGCTTCGCTTACTTTTTTGATGTTATCTTCCACCCACTTGTAATAATATAATCCGGATTCATCGGCAACCGGAATAACTATTACTTCGCGTGCACCATCTTCCGTTGCACTGGAATTAACAGTCAACATCACCTGTTTTCCGGCTGTTCCCACAAGCATTTTATAAATATCATCCACATCTTTTGTTGAGTTTCCGTTAATCGCGATGATGTAATCGCCTTCGCTTACATCCACCCCCACCTCCGTAAGTGGTGAACGTACATTTTTGGTCCAGTTCTGACCGGGAAGTATTTCATTGATGACAAAATAACCGGATTCATCTTTACTGATCTTTGCTCCGAGCAGTCCAGTAGAAATCCTTTTGGGCTTGGGTTTGTCGCCTCCATTTACGTAAGCATGTCCCACACTAATTTCACCGATCATTTCTCCAATAACGTAATTGAGATCGTTACGATTTTTCACGTACGGCAACAATACAGCGTATTTATCTTTTATCTTCGGCCAGTCCAGGCCCTGCATATTCGGGGCATACAGAAAATCACGCATCTGCCGCCACGATTCGGTGAATATCTGTGTCCATTCTTTCTCAAAATCCACCCACACTTTCATATTGGAAAGGTCAATGTTTTTTTCCGGTTTAATTTTTGACACAGGAACATCAATCACATAATATTTATCTTTCATACTGATAAACATCTTCTTATGGTTAGCCGACACAAGAAAAGCATCCACCTTTCCCAACTCAGTTTCTTTCTTTTTTTTCAGGTCATACATTTTAAATTTTGATCCATTGCTTTTGGCTGAACTGAACATGTAGTAAACCTTGTCGCCAAGAGGGGTTACCCTCCAGTAATTACCCGGCTCTACCGGTAATTTGACCACCCGGTTGCTGATTCCTTCAAAATCAATCTTCACCACTTTTTCTTCCGGTTCAGCTTCCTTTTCCTTTTTCCCTTTCTTATCATTCCCGTTTTCTTTATCGGTTTCTTTCACAGCAACCTCATCATTTTCCGGTTCAAAAGGCGAAGGTGTAC
>JAOZOO010000005.1:18030-25873 GCA_029933225.1 Bacteroidales bacterium
TCGGTTTCTTTCACAGCAACCTCATCATTTTCCGGTTCAAAAGGCGAAGGTGTACTTTTTTGCAGTGTAACAAAATAAACGGAAAGCATGTCCTGATAGGCATAATTCCATTCTACCCAACTGTAGATGGGATTATAATCACGTGCCGAAACAAAATAGAGATAGTTGCCGCTGGTATCAAAAACGGGGTTTCCCGCGTAGTACCAGTTGTCCGTTACCTGATGCGACTCGCCGGTTTGTGTATCGTAAATATAAATCACATTCACCGTGTTGTTATGCGGAAGCGTATATGCAATCCAGCGGCTGTCGGGTGACCAGGAATATTCCCTGATTTCCCAGTCTTCCGATTCAGTTACTTGTGTTACTTTTTTTGAAGACACATCAAGGTAATTCAAGCGGCCCATTTTGTCAGACCAGAGCAACATTTTGCTGTCGGGCGACCAAACCGGATTGTATTTGTATGTATCAGAATTGGTCGTTAACTGAATAGCGTCTTCGCTTCCATCCTGCACCTGGATATAAATCTCGTCTTCCCCAGTGCGGTCGCTGATAAACGAGATATATTTTCCGTCGGGAGACCATTCCACATTCCGGTCGTGCACACCGGAAGATTTTGTCAGATTCCTTGTTATACCTGATTTTGCCGGCAGTGTGAACACATCGCCCCGTGCGCCGAAAACAACGCGTTTGCCATCGGGAGACACAGCCCAGGAGACAATGTATTTGCTTGCGTCAACAAAACCATTTCTTCCTGTAAGCAGATCGTTGTCAATGGTCACAGGTATTTTTGTGATTTCACCGGTGGAAAGTTCATAATTATACAGATAACCTCCGTTTTCGTAAACAATGGAATGATCGCCGAGAGAAGGAAACTTGATGTCATAATCGGTGTAATTGGTCAGCTTTTTGGTTTCTTTGGTGTTGACATCGTAAACGAAAAGATTCATTGTACGGTCACGATCAGACAAATAATATATTTTGTCGCCGTGCCACATGGGGAAAATGTCCTGGTAGATGTTATCTGTGATCTTTGTTGTTTGCTTTGTTTCAAAGTCATATATCCAGACCTCATCGGCCATGCCACCCTTGTAATATTTCCACGTTCGGAACTCACGGAAAATCCTGTTATAGGCCATTTTCTTCCCGTCAGGTGAGAAAGAGCACCAGCCCCCCGAGGGCAAAGGCAATTCTTCAGACAGCCCGCCATCACGTGAAACTTTGAACAACTGTCCTTTAAAAGAATTGAACGATTGTTTTCGCGAACGGTAAATGATCTCATCATTGTTTTCCCAAGCCATCACGATGTTGTTGGGGCCCATCCGGTCGGAAATATCATCCCGTTTCAGTGTAGCCGTATAGGTGAGCCGTTTCGGGATACCACCTTCCGACGGGATCAGGAAGATTTCTGTATTCCCGTCGTACTGGCCGGTAAATGCAATGTATTTTCCGTCGGGAGAGAAACGGGCAAACATTTCGTAGCCCGCTTCGTCACTGGTAAGCCGTCGTGCCACGCCACCTGTAAGCGGGACGGTATAGAGGTCACCTGCGTAAGTAAATACTACCTGATCGCCATGAACGGCAGGAAATCGCAATAACCGGACATCTTCTCCGGCCATCAGCATGCCGGCAAACAAAATACCGGACACTAATAAAAAAATAATCTTTTTCATTTTTATTATTATTTATACTAATACCAAACTATCTGATAGATTGGCGGTTTGGTTAATCAACTTTAAATTTTCCGGGTTCACTTTATGCCCTGGCATTTCAAACCATTTATTCCAAAAGAAAACAAAGTTAAAAAATTATCGATTACAATCAAATAGCAACATCAGACATGACATCTATTACCTCAATATTTTCATCGAGATAAACCAGTTTTTTTTCAATTTCCCGATACCCCAGCTTTTCAAAAACCCCGGAATATTGATTGATCTGCCGGATATGGGCTTTTGACCTTTCTCCCGTTTTATAATCAATAATCACCAGCTTCCCGTCTTTAAGAACCACTCTGTCAGGACGTAATGTTTGCCTCGTGTCATTCTCCACTTCAATCAGATCAATCTCGTTTTTAACAAGGACATCTTTGCTGAACAGAGACTTTAATTTTTCATGATTAACAACTTTGTCAATAAGCACGGTAATCTCCTCCGATTCTTTTTCGTCAATAATACCCGCCAAATAATATTTACCAACAATTTTTGAAACATCTCCGGCACTGTTAATTTCCGACAGAATGGCATGAACCAGATTGCCATAAGTCCGCGCAGGTTTGCTGTCAATGGCTTCCCAGTATACCTCATCCGTTTGAGCAACTTTTATCAGCGTATCCCATGAAGAGGAAATCATTTTTTTCAACTCTGTCCTGTTATCATCCGGTTCAGGACTTTTACCTTTTTGCCCCGTTGTTTTTTCCGGCAATTCCCCAACCTCATAAACTAAACCTCCTTCAATGGTTTCACCTTCTTCTTCAAGAAAAGTTTTTAACGTTTTTGTAAACCTGCTCCTGCTTTTTTCATGTCCTAAAATAAACATAGCGCTCACCGCCCGTGTAAAAGCCACATAGATCATATTGATAAAATCCAGCTCCGATTTTTCTTTCTCTTCCTGGTAAAGATCGCCAAAGCCCGCTTCAATAATTGACTTGTCGGAAGGTAACATAACCACTTTCAGGTCAGGCACGCCCGGCAGGTTGATCTCTTCCCACAATTCGTCTTTGGTGTTGCCGTTTCGGCCTCCGGCAATGTCCACGATCACAGTTTCAAATTTCAGCCCTTTGGCTTTGTGGATAGTCATTACCTGGATGGCATTTTCATCCGGATTGAGTGTGATGTAAGCTTTCGATTTTTTCTCTTCCCACAATTCAATAAAAGAACTAACCGTGGAAATGCCTCTTTCATGGGCATCAAAAATAAAATCCAGAAAATATTGAAGGTAAATATCTATTTCCGAGTTAAGGCCCAACTCACGGATCATCCATTCGGCAATTTCATAAACCGGTTTGTTTGCCACGCCGGAGATATCTGATTTCACGCCAAGTTTTTTAAATACAGCTTCCGTTCCGGCGTCCTCCATTGCGGTAAATTCCCTGAACAAACTATGGTAATCATTGATTTCCCTCTGAATCCGCCCCCGGTTCCGGGCTACTTCTGCGCGTATAACGGGAGATGAGGGATCAAGAAGCAATTTCAGCAGAGAAATGATCAGTCGTACCGGGGGAGAATTCTCGATTAAAAGTGATTCGGGCGAAATAACGGGATAACCGTTGCGAAGCAGAAAAGAAGCCACATCGGCAGCATTTTTATTGATACTTGACAGCACACAGATGTCTCTGTTTTCATAACCTTTTGCCTTCAGTCGTTGTACGTATTCCAGAATATTATCCATGCGTTTATGCATGTATTCATCACTGTTTTCTGCTTCTATCATTTCGATGGAAACATACCCGCCCTTAACATCCTTTTTTGTTTCAGGGACAAGCTGTTCATGATCTTCATAAATTTTCTTTACCCTGTCGTTTGAGGTACTTTTGACGGCCTTAAAAAACCGGTTATTAAAGCTGATGATTTCTTCCCTTGAACGCCAGTTTTCCTTAATGATTTCAATCCTGTGCCCGGCTTTTAACTGTTGCTCACGTTGTTTAGTAAGTTCCGAACCATCGTTTGGATAAATATCCGGCAGGCTGACAAACAACTCCACCTCACCGTTCCTGAAACGATAAATGGCCTGTTTGGCATCACCCACGAGCATATTGAAATTACCATTGGCGAGTGATTCTTCGATCAGAGGCAACAGGTTGTGCCATTGCAGAATAGAAGTGTCCTGGAATTCATCAATCAGAAAATAGCGGTAACGCCTGCCCAGTCTTTCATAAATGAAAGGTACGGGCTGGCCTGCAATTTCCCGGCTGATCCTTTTGTTAAAATCAGAAATGTGAACTTTCTGCGTACGGAAAGTGTAATCATCAAAAAGAGTTCGTATTTCATTGGCCAGGGCGAGGGCATATATTTTTCTGTAAACCGTTTTGAATAAAAAATATTCATCTTTTAACTGAAGTATCCGTCTGAAGTAACCGGCGAGGTTTTCTTTTATCCCTTCGATTGCAGACCGGGTATATTCACTTGCCTTTGCTGAAGTCCATTTGTCCTCTTCTATTGTTTTAATGGCATTTTTACCGGGCAGGATATCGCTATCTGAACTAAATTTTGCGCATTTTCTGAAATACCCGGTAATACCTTTTGCGCCCTGGTAAAAGTCCGAATCAGATAAATCCTTCTCAGCAATGATTCTTAACGCATCGTAAGCGGTATTCTTTATTTCTTCCTTTGAAGAAAAATATCTTGCCTTGATCTGACTAATGATTTTTAATAATTCAGCAGGCCCCAGGTTTTCAATTTTCCTTAACCAGTGAAAGCTGTCCTCGTTAAACTGTTTGACCACAAACTCTTTCACGGGCCTTTCCGGGTCGTAACTTTTTTCTTCTTCGGCGAGGGACAAAACAAAGTTGACCAGTATGTCAGTCAATTCCCTGTCGGAACCCACTTTATCGAAAAGTTCGGCAACAATATCAGGGACAATATCTTCCGGATCAATCACAACCTCAAAATTCTGCGGCAGATCCACATCATTCGCAAAAGTCCGGATGATATGATGGACAAACGAATCAATCGTACTGACCGAAAACTCATCATAATTGTGCAGAATCAACGACCGTAACTGCATGGCTCGTTTCTTAATAGTGTCCTTACCTGCTTCCAGTTCTCTGAAAAGTTTTTCATATTCACCTTTGCCTTCCGCCGCACCATTTATTATTTCATCCAGCGCTTTGAGGATGCGTTCCTTCATTTCGTTGGCGGCCTTATTGGTAAAAGTAATGGCGAGAACGTGCCTGAAATCTGCCGGGTTTTTCAGTGTTATTTTAAGGTACTCGTTTACGAGAGTTGTCGTTTTTCCCGATCCGGCTGATGATTTGTAAATAATGAGAGGCATTTTCAGTTACTGGTTAATTGTGTAACAGGGATAAAGGTATAGTGGTATGGAATGTTGGAGTGTTGGAGTGAAAGTGTAAGCAAACGGATGAATAGATTGCCGACTGTTGGCTTGTAATTGGAACCAAGAGCCAAGAACCAAGAGCCAGGAACCAAGACTGCCGACTGTGGACTGAAGACTGTTGACTGAAAAAACCGTCATCTCATCAGGGGTTATAAATGATCTTTTTAACAATTCTGCCTTTTGCCGTTTCAATGCTTATAAGGTATTTGCCCGGCGATGTAATGTAATCATTCATGTTAAACCGGAGCAATACACTCCCACTGTTGAAATTCCCCTCTTTCAGTGTCCCCATATTCTGTCCGTTGATATCAAAAAGCCGGATTGTTACTTTTCCCTGTGTTTTCAGGTTCAATGAAAGTGCAAACCCGTCATGAACCGGGTTGGGATAAAGGTTGACGACGGGATCTTCGTATCCCGGATTATCGGGCATTCCGACATTTATATTACGAACCGAATCAACATAATAAACGAAAAAGTTCAAGAAATCGTCATTGACCTCCAGCACCGGTTCTTTGCCGTTTTTTGCCAGCCATTTGTATTCCGTATGTTGATTGGTGACCGGAAAACCGATATTCAGCGAATCAAGAAAGATGCTGTCGTATTCGTCCACCTCCGATTTCAGGCGCAAAACCTCAAAAGTTCCATAAGGTGTGATCAGCGTCCCCCAGCCATCCACGGTATTCACTCTTTTTTTCTCTATTTTGATATATCCAACATTAGGGAATTCAAACGACAGGCCGGAAAATGACGAATCCACATCGCCGTAATCCATTGGAAAATGATAAATACGATCCGGGTCTGAATATTTAAAAGGAATGGGAATGCCCGAAAGTGTAGCTGCAAAACCAGCATAATAATAACCCGAAGATTTGTTGTTGTAAAATGAATACACATCTTTCAGCTCAACATCGGCAAATGAAAAATCCCCCAGTTCCGGGCTTGCAAGATTGGCACTTGTAAGAAAGAAGAGACGGTATATAATCGGGGTTTCGTTGACACTGATAAAAGTATCCACGCTTTGTGACAGGGGAAGCAGGTCGGAATAATCCCAGGTAAAATCTTCGCCTGTCATTTCAAAATCATAGTTTTCAAAATTCAGCGCCAGGCTCCTTCTGACCGTGTCACCGGCTGAAGGCATATCGTTTTTATCAATTGTAATTTGTGCAATGATAATATTTCCCGAGAAAATAAGGAATATCATTATTGTTAAAGTTTGAATCAAAGTTTTCATCCTGTTGTTATTTTTTCGTATTCTTTTTCTTTTTTGATTTCGGCCTTGTCCTGCGAAAGAACTCGGCAATATTATTAAAATCCTTTCTGTAAGCGATGCCCGCACCCTGTGTGTAAGGTGAAACCTTATCATAAGCATTGTACCACGAGGTAACATTTGAATGATTGAAGGCTTTCAATATCCATCGCCCGTCTTCAGTGAGGGCATAACTCAGATCGATATCGCCCACAAAGTTACTTGCATTCTGGTTTGACCTGTCATAAGTCATCCCGAAATGTCCCTCAACGGTTAAACGGTCATT
Source organism: Bacteroidales bacterium (assembly GCA_029933225.1). Taxonomy (GTDB): domain Bacteria; phylum Bacteroidota; class Bacteroidia; order Bacteroidales; family F082; genus JAADID01. The sequence continues at coordinate 24,615 of JAOZOO010000005.1, forward strand.
CAAAAACTGCGTTGACAAAGCTACTTCAAATTCCTCTTGCGAAACCGCATCCCCCGGTTTATAATTTACACCAATATCCACCTCATCACTGATTTTTGACAAAATGCTGCTCAACTGATTTGACAATACTGCATAATAGGAAGAGCTCAGGCTGATATTGGATGCATTACTGTAACTGAATGTACCGAGGATAAGCAATGAAATCATCTGCTCATTCATCATAGCCTGGTTTGTAGTATCCAATTCTGAATAGACGATTCGTTTGAGGTCCGGGTCAAGATCGGGCATAAGAATTTCAAAGCGGATATCAGGATTCAGCAATTTGTTTTTCATGATGACATAACAATCCACATTCACTTTATTCCTGAAACTGGTCGTCGAATCGACGACAATACCCAGGCTTTGCAGACTGGTTTTTACTTTGTACAATCCTTTGATATTGATATCGGCATCATAAGGATCTCCGGTCCATGAAATACGCCCGCCCCTAACCAGGTCAAAACGTTTCTGAACCAGGTTAGCAAGCGAGAAATTGAACATTCCGTCCTCCACAATATAATCCCCAACAATTTTAAAATCTCCATCCGAATTGGCTTTTAGCAAAATATTGCCATTGCCCTGCGATTCTATCCGTCCAACATCCGAAGGCAGGAATATAGACATTTTCGCTTCGGGGGTAATAGTCATGTTCAATCTGATATTATATTTTTGTTTGGTCTCTTCTTTCTTTTTTTCTTTCTCCATCTCCCCAACATCAAGAGAGTCAGTATGCTGAACAAAAACGATATAATCCTTATCGGATATTTCCACAGAATAATCCAAAGGTAAAAAAACATGCGTGCCGGGCTGGGTTTGCACATCCATGTCAAGATGGAGATCATTGGGTTTCCCGCTTAAATGAATAATTCCTGAGGTTAAAGCCGTCCCGTAATACAGATCATTCATTTTACGGTCTGTGTTGAAAAACAAAAGTTTATCTGTATTTATGGTCACATCGAAGCGGGGATTTTTAAAATACTCATATTGAAGATGGCCCGTAACCTTCGCCGAGTTTCCCAATGTGTCGTAAATGATCAGCTTACCAAAGTCGATCCCTTCAGGTTCAAAATTGATCACATTGGAAAATGAGTATTTGGTATTCAGATAGTCTATTCTCATGGCGCTGCGATGGGTATCAACATATCCGGTCAACACGGGCTTATCCGGTGAACCTTTTAGCTTAAGCTCTCCCGAAGCCACCCCTTCGACATCAGAAACCA
>JAOZOO010000005.1:25973-47850 GCA_029933225.1 Bacteroidales bacterium
CCATATTGCCTTCAATGATCCCGTCAACGTCAAAGCCCCACAATTTTGTCAGCATGTCAAAATTTGAAAGATTCCAGTGGTGAAAATCTATTTTCAGGGTATCGCCATCACGCTGGAGATATTTTCCCATCACACTGATCCGTGAGGTTCCGCCCATAATTTCCCAGTTTTCGATATTGATTCCCGAGGTATCAATCACTATCCGGTTATCCTGGTCAATCCGCCAGATCGTGTCGTTAATGATGAGTTCCATATTACTGATCCTGAAAACGGATTTTTCATTTTTTAAAGCATAATAACCTTTAAGATCACAACTGTTTTTGGGCAGGGTGTCGTTATTCCAGAACAGACCAAAATCCAGGCTGTCAGCACCGGCATCAAGCTTCACGGAAAGACTATCCATGCCGAACACCTGCTTGTTATCTGCAGTGCTGTCATGTAAAACCGTGGTTTGATTCGCATATTGAAGAATAAATCGCCCATTTGCTGTATTGATATTGAATGTATTGTTCCTGAATTCAATGCCTTTAAAATCAATATTACGGATATTTATCTCACTGGAGACGCTGTTTTCGTCAAAATTAAAATCCATTCGAAACGGCTCGGCATCCGAAATATGAAGCCCCGGAACAAATTGATCAGCGATCAGATTGTCCTTTTTCAAATGAATATCAGCGATCGCATATTCGCCTGCCGGAGGCATCCCTGTTGTATCTTCCGGAATGATTATAAAATAATGATCAAGGAGACCTTCAACTTGTTGAAACAAAGTAGAAATGCGATATTTCCCCGTTAAATTCAAATCCACCATGTCCGAATTCAGTTGCAGCGAATGAATTCCCCGGGGATCAATCGCTTTCACAACACTCACATCACCTTCCCTATATATCTCTTTGCCAAAAGTCAGCACAGCATTTGACAATTTTAAGCTTCCTGTCATTCGGTCAGGATCAATTCCGCGGATATCTATATTGATTCCGGCCGAAACGCCAAAATCCCGTTTTATTCCAAGGTTCAGGTCATCCAGATTTGCCTGCCTCAAATCAGCCGAGAGTTTTATTCGGGGATCTTTTTTAATCAACGCAAAAACATTTGTTTTCAACATCAGATTTTTGTCGCCGACAACCAGGTTCCCCCAGACCGAATCATTGACATATTGCCCGAAAAATCTTAAACGGCTGTACCGGTAGCCACCGAAATCAAAAGAATAAAGTGTCCCACTACTCTCAATACGCATATCATTAAAATCATGACCTACACCCAATAAGTGAACATCTACCTTTGCATTGCCGAGCAGGTCTTGTTCATTCATCAGCCTGCCTAAGTGGATTCGGTCTCCCTGCAACGACACATTAAAATGCAGCGAGTCATCAGTATCGAAATACTGCACCTCTGCTTTTAGATCCCCTTCCCTGCTCCGCAAGGCCAGATCAGCATCAAAATTGTTATAGTATCCTTTGAATCGGAGCGATCCTTTCACTATGTCATTGCAGTCCAGATATGAAGTAAGATCAATGGAACCGTTTTCCACCGGTAGCCCGAATTTCTTTAATTCACAGGTACTTGTTGTTAACTGCTTTATGTCAGCCCTGATGTAAGAGGTGTAAAAATCAGGTAATCCTTTGATCCTTCCGTTAAAAACCAGCCGGGTATTTTTTTCGTAATGTGCCTTGATATCTTCTCCTTTCATGTTGCTGATGGTTCCCCGAATTTTTCCCGTTACGCCTATTTTATTGGGCATTGTGTTCATGATCTCATTAAAATATGAAATATCAGACATCATGATCGCAGAAGGTCTTATCTCGGCAACAATTTCAACAGAATCAATAAAATCAGCATAAGACTTCCATGAATGATAATTAAAATCCAGGTCCAAGTTCAGATGACTGCTGTCCATGTCCATCACAAGTCCTTTGGCATGTAAACCGGTTTGACTGATGATGAAGTCGGTGGACATATTCGATATCAGGAATCCCGATCTTTCGCGGGAGGACATGTCTTCAATCTTGAAATTGATTGAATCGTTAATAATTTGAAAATGTGCGGCGACAAGATTTATGCTGTCAAAAATAATGTTGTCATAGTCCATTCCGATGCTGTCACTCAATTCCCGGGTCTCATCATAAAAATGAAAACGTGAGTTTTTCAGGATCAGTTTTCGTGCCCGAAGTTTAAATGTACCCGGTGAAGCAAGTGTGTCAGGCGGGTTAAACCTGTTGATCAGCATTTTCAGATTAAACTCTTCATCCCCTTTATAGCGGGCATATCTGAAAACCGCACCATCGAGTTCCAGCTTTGAAAACACCAAAAAGTCTGTAAGTACCGGTTTGGCATGCAACTCGCCGATGGCAATCATCGGTTGTCCTTTCTGATCTTTTACCGATAGGTTTTTTATTGTAATCCCGGATCGCAGATCAAGTTTAATGGCATCAATTTTTACTTGCACATCGAGATAATCGGAAAGAATAAATGTTGCCAGGCGGGCGGTAAGTGTCTGAACCTCGGGACTCCTGAACAAAAAAGCCAACGAGGGCGGGATAAGTAGAATAACAAGTATAATATGCAGAAAAACAGAAAGAAACCTCATCCAGAAGCTTTTTTGCCGGGGCTTTTCAGCACGAACCGTACTTTTTGCAGAGGTATTGCCATTCCCACCGTCTTCAAAGTTTCCACCTGAACGGGTAGTGTCCTGCGAATTACTATTTTTGCTGTCCGTTAAATCTTCCAAATGAGTATCTACATTTTAGGTATAGAATCTTCCTGTGATGACACCTCTGCTTCCGTGCTGGAGGACACCCGTGTTTTATCGAATGTTATTGCCAACCAGGATATTCACCGTACCTACGGCGGTGTTGTTCCTGAACTGGCTTCCCGTGCCCACCAGCAAAATATTATTCCGGTAGTGGAGGTGGCATTACGTAAAGCAAAAATAACCAAAAAACAGTTGGACGCCATAGCTTTTACACGCGGCCCCGGACTGTTGGGTTCTTTGCTTGTGGGCACCTCTTTCAGTAAAGCCTTTGCCATGGGCCTTGACATTCCCATCATTGAAGTTGATCATTTGAAAGCCCACATTCTCAGTCATTTTATCAAAGACAAGCCTGATAAAAAAACGCCTGCCCTGCCCTTTCTTTGCCTGACGGTTTCAGGAGGACATACGCAAATTGTAAAAGTAAACAGTCCGTCTGAAATGGAAGTCATCGGAACAACCATTGACGATGCTGCCGGTGAAGCATTTGATAAAGCCGCAAAAATTATGGGACTGCCCTATCCCGGGGGTCCCGAAATCGATAAGCTGGCGAAAACCGGAAATCCTGATGCTTTTCGTTTTCCGGAATCCAGTATGCCCGGGCTGAACTATAGCTTTAGCGGATTAAAAACTTCCTTTTTATATTTTTTACGCGACCGGCTGAAAGAAGACGATCATTTCATCGAAAAACACAAAGCCGATCTTGCGGCATCCATCCAGAAAACCATCATCAACATCCTGATGAACAAAGTGAGAAGAGCCGTCAAAGAAACCGGCATCAATGAAGTGGCTGTCGCGGGAGGCGTTTCGGCAAATTCGGGACTACGGACGGCAATGGAAGAAGCCTCGAAAAATCTGGGCTGGCAGATTTACATTCCTGAGTTCCAGTACACCACAGACAATGCGGCCATGATCGCCATTGCAGGTTATTTTAAGTTTCTGGACGGCGATTTCGCTTCGCAAAACATTGCGCCGTATTCCAAGAGCAGGTTTTAATTTCCCGACTAACGTTTGATCATCTTTAATACTTCAACCTGCTCACCTGCTTTCACCTTCAAAAAGTAAATTCCGGCGGATAATCCTGATAACTTATTTCCGAGTTGGATTTTATTTACAGGAGCTGAAATAAAGTATTCATCCGAATAAAGAATCTTCCCGGAAATACTTAAGACCTCAACCTGAAAACTCGCAGGATGTTCTGTTTTAATCGTAAGGTTCAATTGCGTTTCAAACGGGTTAGGTGAAACACTTGCAAAATGTTCTTTGTCATCCGGTTTAATCTCGACTGTTGTCAGTAATGAGTTGGCAAGCTGATAATCGGGAATTCCCCACCCCATGAGATTATTCACACTATCGGCATAATTACCGCTTTGTTTCAGTGCTTCATAAACATCCATGACTTTCATGTTTGGATTGGCCTGCCACAGGCATGCGTTCATCCCCGCAATGATGGGAGACGAAAAAGAAGTACCGCTACCCGTTCCGATGGTGTCATTCCCAATCGCCACAATCGTATTGGAGCCCAGGGCCATCACTACCGGGCGAATGCGTCCGTCCACTGTAGGGCCAATAGAGCTGAAACCCGCCCGTTCATTGTTGTAACCTACAGCTCCCACCGAAACGACACTGTCGGCATCAGCAGGTGCACCGTTCCATGGAAAATCGGAACTTCCTGAATTTCCTGCGCTGTTGCATACCAGGATACCTTTACCGGTAACAATATCAGCAGCAATGGTCGAAACTGCCGTGTTCCCATCGAGGTCTTCATAAGTATGATCCCATTTGGGAATGTCAAAATCAACATAACTCAATGAACTGTTGATGATATCTGCACCGACACTATCAGCAAATTCGGCGCCTGACAACCAGTTGTATTCTTCAATAACATTTTCCGATTTTACATCCTCGGTATGAAGCAGCCAATAAGAAGCTTTGGGTGCTGTGCCGATCATCAGACCCGGATAGTTGGCTGCCATGGTGGACAAAACGCTTTTTCCGTGTGAGCTTTCTACAAAAACACTACCGCCGGGATTCACAAAGCTCTTGGTTCCAAGCACCTGGCCGTTGGCCCAGACACTGTCAAAAACAGGGTTCTGGTATGCTCCCACAAACCCGCCGTCCAGCACAGCGATCACCATGCCTTCTCCGTGGAATCCCGCATTGTGCAAAGGAATTCCGTTGATTTGATTAATCTGGAAACGGGCTTCGCCATAATCCAACTCATCCGTTGCTCGGGTTTGTTTTTTACCCGGTTGAAAAGCTGGAAGCGTACCGTAATGTTCGTTTTCAAAGAATGCTTTTTCCCTTCCTGTTCCTTTGCTTTGTAACAGCATCACATCTTCAACATAAGGCAACGCCCTGATCTGATCTAATTTTATTGAGTCAGTTGTATAAATTGTCACGCCGTTCAACCAGCGTGTGGCATTCAACAGTTGAACACCTATATCCGCAACACCCTGTAAATACTGTGGATTAACAGGCAAATCATTTTCCACAATGGGAATACCCTGTTTTTCGCGTCGTTGCAGGGCTCTTTCGGTCAGAAACTCTTCCGGGTGATCAAGCGAATAAGGTGAATTGTTTTTATCGGTAAACTGAATGTAATATTTATCAGGTGCTATTTGAGCTGTCGCCTGTACAGCAGTCAGAATAAATAAAAAAACAAGAAACTTTATTTTGTTCATAATGATAAATGTTTTAATGCTTAAATTGGTTGACAAAGATATTTAACAAATAACAGCGACTTGTTAATTTATCTCCATCTGATTGTTTTCTTTGTTAATATCGGGTATCTGATCATCTCCCAGGATGACTTTTGTAATTTTTTTATCAGGATTTGCACGGATAATTATAGCTGGCCTTTGCGTCCGCCAAACAGACACAGGCTCATTGTATGTTTCTTTTGACCCGTCTGCAAATTCGCATGTAACCGCCACAGGAAGAGGCAATCCTCCGTAGTTTTCAATAATAATCTCGTTGCGCCCGGTCACCTTCTTTATTCCCTGGTCAGCTCTTGCACGTTCCCAAAACCAGGGTTTAAAAAACCAGTAAAGCGATTCGCCTGACACATAACTGAAGGTAGCAAAAAAGTCATAAGGTGTGGGATGTTTTCCATTCCATCTGTCAATGTATGTGTGCATTGCTGTTAAAAAAAGACTGTCGCCAAGAGCATTTCTAAGGTAGGCATAAGCCAGTCCGGGCCTCGTGTAGGCATGATCACGATAACTCCCGTAACCCGCGATTAAATACGAAAGCGTCATCAGGTTCACCTCCTTTTCCTGGCCGTTCATTTGTTCAAATGAATAAACACCTCTTTCAGCATATTTATAATCCGGAAAGATTTCTTTCAAAAAATCGGCGATCAGGTAAACCGCCCATCCTTCGTCCATCCATGCATATTTTCTTTCGTTGGTTCCCATGAAAAACGGAAAATAGCTGTGCGCATTTTCATGAGCCAGCAAACCAAAAAGCCATGTATCGCCCGAAGGATCGCCATCGTTGGTCATCATGGGTGATTCCATTCCACCTCCCCGGCGTCCGTTACAAAAAGCAGTGATATGCGGATAAGGAAAAGGCCACGCAGGCATTTGGGAAGAAAAATAAATGATCGATTCGCGGGATGCCTTTGCTGCTTTTCCAAATGTTTTGGTCGAGTCAGGGTAAATGGCATCCACAAGTACCCTTCTGCCAGTAGTACTGTCCACCACAACCGACGAGGCATCCCAGTTAAAATGCGGAGCTGTGGCAAAAGTGAAATCAGGAACCCCTTTCGCACTAAAATGCCAGTTATTCTTTTCTGTTTTGGATTTCAATACTTTATTACTCCTGCTTTCATCAGAGGTAAATATATTTATGATCTCGTCTCCGCTCCTTGCTTTCTGCAGACGTTTCATCACCTGATGCGTGAAAAGTTCTTTTTCATTTTTCAGTAAACCCGTAGCCCAGACAACAAAATCGCGGGGCACGCTGATGGTAACATCGTAATCGCTAAAATCATTATAAAATTCCACGGTACCTTTATATTCGACCCGGTCCCAGCCATCAATATCATCATAAACGGCCATCTGCGGATACCAGTAAGCGATAAAAAAGCGGTCATGTCCGTAATTTCCTGTCCTTACGGGACTGACCTCCGAAACATGAAAATTCCAGACTGTACTCACTTCTATCGAATCGCCCGGCAATAAGGGTTCACTCAGTTTAATGTACAGGTTAGTCGCAGAACGTGAAGCCGTCTTTTTGTTTGTCAGATCAACTTCTTTACCGTTAATTTTCATCTCGTCAATTATCATTCCTTCACCTACAGCATCAGGGTTGATCGGCCAGTTTCGGGTGTTTCCTTTTTTATAGATATCCTGATACAGACGTAAAACAATCCTCTTCAGGGTATCCGGACTTTCATTAAAATAGACAATCGTCTCATTACCTTTCAGGGTACTGCTTCCAGGTAAAAGTTCTGTATGAATCACATACTTTGAATGGTTTTGCCAGTAACTGGGACCAGGCATACCGATCACGGATCGTGTTTCATTCTGATAGGCTTTCTGTACATTCAATGGAATGAGGTTATTGCTTTGAGACAAGGCAACAAAAACAAAAAAAGTCAGAATGGCTGTCAAACTGATTTGAACGGTTTTTTTCATCTGTTTCATAATTTTCATTATGGCTTAACAATTTCCAATAAAGACGGATTGTATTTTTTAAATATAACAGGCAAAGTTAATTTTTTTTAAAACGCCAGGATTCTAAGCTGAATTTACGTTTATTTTATATCAATTGATGTAACTGATTTGCATTCCTTTCGTAAACAATAACACTATTAACAGAATCTTGTTTACAAGTGGTAGTCCGTAACAGGTTTGATATCAACTTTTATATTTATCATTGTTTGATTGAAAACATTGTTTACGGCGCTGTCTATGTATAACAACAGAATAACCTTTAAAGAAAAGATTATGAAGTTGAAAAAAGTACTCCTCTCGTTATTTATTATAACAGGTAGCATTGGCGGTTTTGCCCAGGTTGGGATTAATACAAATTCGCCGGATGCTTCTTCGGCGTTGGATATCACAGCAACTGACAAGGGGCTGTTGATTCCCAGAGTAACCCTGACCAATGATTTAACCAATTCCAACCCTGTAACCAGTCCCGCAACTGGGCTTTTGGTCTTTAATACGGGAAGCAATCAACCTGTAGGACTTTATTATTGGGATGGTTCGCAATGGGTGGTTTCATCGGAGTCTAATACATATTGGAAAATATTGGGTAATACAAGTACAAATCCCACGAATAATTTTGTAGGTACAACTGATAATCAGGATCTGGCTTTCCGAACCAATAATTCAGAAAGGATGAGGGTAATGGCCAACGGACAGGTTGTCATCGGGCAAAATGCTCCCAATAACGGAACTGATCTTTTTTCAGCAGTCAGCAATGCCACTTTTACATGGGCTTTGAGCGGTTATGGGAATACTGGTGGTGTATTTGGAAGTGGCGGATCTTATGGTTTATATGGCTCAGGTGGAACCTTTGGTGTTGTTGGAGCTGTGAACAATAGTGCGAGTTACGCTGTGGCAGGCCAAAATCAGGATGCAAACGGTTGGGGTGCGCTTTTTTCGGGAAGCGGACAATCACTCACTCTTTTAACCGGTCATGTGGCAGGTATATCTGCAGTGGCAAGTGATGGAGTCTTTGCCGCAGGCAAAGGAGCAAGTGGTATCGGTATAATTGCCGGTGGAAATGCCGTTTCTACTTTTTCTACCATTGCCACCGGAACGGGAGGAGCATTCACCGGTTTTCACGGCTTATACGGCAAAGCTATTGACCCAAGCACTGGTATTGGAGTCATTGGCGTTGGAAATAACGGAAGTACTTATTATACCACAACAACTGGTAGTGGTGGTGCTTTTACAGGTGTTGATGGTCTTTATGCTTATGCCACAAATAGTTCAGGAATTGGAGCAATTGGTGTTTCAAATAGCGGAACATATGTTTCTCTTACAAATGGAAGTGGTGGATCTTTTACAGGTTACGATGGAATTGTTGCTAAAGGAAATAATGCCACATATGGAAACGGAATTGTCGGTATCGGGAACAACAGTACATCATATTATACTTTTAATGACGGGTCTGGACATTATGGTAGTGGAGGTGCATTTACAGGCGCTGGATGTGGTGTTGCAGGATGGGCCACAAGAAACAATAATAACAGCGTTGGTGTTTATGGTTATTATGATGGTGCCGGTTCAAACAGAGACGGCTGCGGGGTGAAAGGTATCGCTTCAGCCAATAGCGGACGTGGGTATGGCGTTTATGGTCAGGGAAACAGGTATGGAGTATACGCAAACGGAAATCTCGGGGCCAGTGGTACAAAATCTTTTGTGATAGACGACCCCAGAGATCCTGAAAACAAGATTATTAAACATTATTCTATTGAATCAAACGAAGTGTTAAATATGTACCGTGGAGTAATTCAGCTTGATGGTAACGGGGAAGCAACAGTTACACTACCCGATTATTTTAACACTATCAACATTAATTTTTCATACACATTAACTTCTATTGGTGTCCAATCGCCAAACCTATTTATAAAAAATGAGATTGATAATAATGGCCAGTTTATTATTGGAGGAGGTAAACCCAATCAGAAAGTATCCTGGGTGGTTTATGCAGACAGAAATGATCCCTACATGCAAACATACAGGGACCGTGAAACGGACATTATTGAAAAAGATGATAATATGCAAGGGAAATATCTCATGCCGGAACTCTATAACCAGCCACCGGAAAAAGGGATATTTTACCCAGGAGAAAACATAGAGGTTAAAACATCTGAAGCAGAAAAACCAATAATGAAAACCAATGCTAAAGAAGTTAAAATGACAGAAATCAAATTGGATGAAAGTAAACTTAAAAATAAATTAGGTAATGCTCAATAGTTAAAATTTACCTGACCATTTAAAATGAACAAAAACTTCAATTATATTAAATATCTGTTTATAGTCTGTATAGTACTGGTTATGACTGTTGCGTCTTTCGCCCAACTCACTATCGACCCCGGCGGATTGATCAGCATAAAACAGGGCAGCTCAATGTATATCGGAACCGATTTTAAGATCAATGCCATCAATGGCGGTTCGGGCATATTTTCGGATCAGACTACAAACGGCGATGTGACGATAACCGGTAATGTGTCTGTCGAAAGATACCTTGTGAAAGAAATATGGCATAATGTGGCATCTCCGGTAAGCAGTGCCACAACCAGCGTTTATGATGATTCTTTTTCAACTTATGACCTGGTCTTTTATTATGATGAAACCATGGTCTATAATGACTGGAACTTCGGTTGGGTACTGATGAATTCGGGTGATGCGCTGACTCCTTTTAAAGGATATGATGTGCTGGACAGCGCCGACATCACGGTGGATTACACAGGGTCAGGATCCGCTGCTTTAAATACAGGTGCTTACACAATAGCTGTCACCAATACAAGCTCAACTCCTACGGAGATTGCTTCCCATAAAGGCTGGAATCTTGTAGGAAATCCCTACCCGTCTCCTGTGGACTGGCAGGCATCATCGGGGTGGACCAAAACAAGTATCAATGACGCCAAATATATCTGGGACGGGACAAATGACCAATATACGATCTGGCTGGGTGGCGGAGCGCCCGTTGGCATAAACGGAGGCACACAATACATCCCTTCCAACCAGGGATTCTGGGTTCAGGCCACCTCAAACGGGAATTTTGGGATCAGCAATGCTGTTCGGACAGGTTACATCACCGGCACACCTGATTTTTATAAATCCGGAGAAGTATTCGACTATCCTCTCGTCAGTTTGATTGCCGAAGGCGACGGGCACACAGATGAAACCATAGTCCGCTTCATTGAAGGCACGACAAAAAAATTCGACCGTAACTGGGATGCCACCAAACTGTTCAGTATGAACCCTGATGTCCCCCAACTTTACATCGAAAATAACGGTTACGACTTTGCTTTGAATACCCTTCCGCAGATTGAAGAAAATCTTTATGTACCTTTGGACTTTAAATGTGCGAAAGCAGGTTATTATACCATCAGGCTGACAGACCGCACAAACATTGGTAACCATACAGAATTGTATTTAAAGGATATGCTTGAGCATAAGATCATTAACCTGAAACAAGAAGGTGCTTACGGTTTTTATCATACCTCTGATAATGACAATGCCAGGTTTCAGCTTCTTTTCAATCCTTCACAAGATGTTTTAAACGGAATTACTCCTGATAATTATTTTTCCGTGTATTCAAACGGAAACAAAATATTCATTATCAAAAATACGACCCGTACCCTAACCGGGCAGGTCATCGTTTACAACCTGCAGGGGCAAATCATCTCAATGCAACCCATATCCGAAAATAAACGATCTCAACTGACAATTAACAGAGCAACCGGATATTATATTGTAAGGGTTCAAACAAGCGAAACGGTAATCAACACAAAAGTTTTAATTTTCAATAATTAACATGGATATTTTTCAACCTAAAATAATGTTAATAACAAACTTAATAACAAAAATCATGGAAATGTCGAAAAAAGTTAAACTGATGATGGCTGTATCCGTCATCTTTTTATTCTCGGGCAACTTGATTGCCCAGCAATTAGAGGTAACTCCGGCCAAGTTAAATTTTACGGCAAACCCGGGTTCCTCTCAAACCAAACAGGTTCATGTCAGAAACAAGGGAACGACCCAACAGAATTTTATTTTTAATCTCAGCGACTGGCTGACCGATGAAAACGGGGAAGTTAAATATTTTGAACCCGGAACGGTTGAACGTTCCTGCTCAAAATGGCTGACAGTATCTCCCCCGCTTTTAACCTTACAACCTAACGAAACAGGTACTGTTAACGTAACCATCCTGGTTCCTGAAAATGATAACTCAACCAAGTGGTCAGTTATGTTTGTTCAATCTGCTGTGGAAAAGACAGGTGCGGGAGCGATTGATAAAAACATTCAGATGGGTATCAAAATATCCGCCAGAATTGCTATTCCTATTTTTCAGTCGCCGCCGAGCAATACGCTGTATAAGGCAAGCATCGAAGGGTTGAGTGAAACCATTGGGGATGATAACAAGAGAACTTATAAATCAAAAGTAATTAACCTCGGAGACAAGATCCTGAATTGTAAAGTATTTTTTACCGTTTCCAATATTGCCACTGCCGAAGAATTTACATCTGACCCCATCGAATTCTCATTGCTTCCCGAATCATCCAAAAACATAACCTATACACTGGATAAGGAACTGGCACCGGGAAAATATTCCGTGGCGGCAATACTTGACTATGGTTACAATGATGAACTTGAAGGTGTTCAATTAGATATAGAAGTAAAATAGCTTATGTTGAAAAAATCAGTAACTTTAATTCTTCTACTGGCCATTGCGCAATTAACTTTTTCACAACCAAAAGTTTTTGTGGATACCGTATTTAATAATACGGGAACAAAATACATCAAAAGTATTTTTCAATACACAATTTCAGGAAGCGATACTTTAAAGGAAGGCCTTGCTTCCTATTATTACTCAAACGGAACTATATGGCAAACAGGGTACTATCATAACAATCTGATGGATAGTATCTGGACAACATACGATCCAACAGGAGTAATTAAAAGAAAAGTTCAATACGAGAATGGATTGAAAAATGGGCCTTTTGCGAACTATTACCGAAATGGTAAAGTGCAATATGAAGGTACATACAGAAACGATTCTCTTACCGGAGAAATGAAACTGTATGATAGTCAGGGGCGATTGACGGAAACCAGAATGTATGAAGGTCACAAATTAAACGGAATGGTAACCGGATACTGGCCGAATGGCAATCTGCATTATCGTTTCGAGTATGCCGACAGTATAAAACATGGTATTTATGAGAAATATTATGACAATGGCCAACTTCAGGAAAAAGCAACTATTAACGATCCCTATTTTATCGGAGAATTTACTTCCTATTATAAAAACGGCCAGAAAGAAGAATCCTATCATTACAACGGTTTTGAAATTGACGGACCCTACCTTGTTTATCATGATAACGGAAAGATCAAAATAAAAGTCAATTATTCCGATGGTAAAGCCAACGGACTGTGGCAAGAGTTCCATCCAAATGGCGCATTATATGAGGAAGGAGAAATGATTTTGGGAAAAAGAACCGGAAAATGGAATACTTTTTACCCGGATTCCGTATTATATATGACAGGTATTTATGCCAACGGTCTGCCAACCGGTAAATGGCTTGTTTATTTTAACAATGGAAACCTGAAACAGACTGGTAATTTTATTCAGGGAAAGGCCACAGGAAAATGGATCTTCTATTATCCGAATGGCAATCGTATGAAACAGGGAACTTACGAGGACGATCTGAAAACGGGAATATGGACAGAATTTTATGAAAACGGAAAGGTAAAACTTGAACTGCATTTTCAGAATGGTATGTTAAATGGTATTGCCACTGCTTATGATGAAAATGGTATTATGGTTGAAAAGGCAGAATTTGTTGACAATCAACTTGTCAGAAGAATAAAGTAAAGTGGAGCCTGTTTTAATAATTACTGATGAAAACAAAACTAAAAATACTGGTCTTTATTTTAATCATCTTTTTAGCTCGATTTACAGTCAGGGCTCAGGATATTCCCCCGCCAAACCCTGACCTGGTCATCAATATTCTTTCAGGACAAAGTATTGTTTTTGTTTTCGACACCATGGATGAATATAAAAACGGAATAATGGGTGGGGGCCAATCCACTTTCATACGCATCGGCTCAGTATATGACTGGAAACTCCAGTTCAAGGCAGACCAGATCATGTTTTATGGCACCAATAACACAGCACATACCATGCAACTTGATAATGTCGGGGTTGTCGTAGTTTCAACCGGTACAAATAATGATGACGGCTCAAACATTATCAACTATGCAAAAAATCTTCCCCTGGCTCTCTCAAGCTCAGATGTATTGTTGATGACAAAGGGTACACAAACCAATATAGGATATGCTCTTCGTAACTCATTTACATTAAACTGGGAATGCGGGACACAACGGGGAAACATGAACCCACTGCGAATGCTGGATCAGAACCTTGCCGCTGATACATATACTTTGAATGTGATCCTTACACTTTCCCCCGTTTTTTAAAATATATTTTATTGTTTTTTCTTCCCAAAGTTGGTATCCCTACCAACAAACAATTTATATAGAAAAATTCAATTGGCGGAGACATCAAACCTTTCGATTTGTAAAAGGCTTTTTGGATGCAGAAACAGTTTTCCGTATTTATTTCAATCTGAAACCATTAACCCATTTTTCCTGTATAACCACCTGAAAACGCTTCCGCCGTCTCTTCAACTAAATTTACTATTTTTTTATTTATTTGATAAATCTTTGCCCGACAAGAATTTGTTCGTACCATCGAAATGTATTTTTTTATTAAAAATTGAAACCTTCCAGAACTTTTCAAGTATAACCAATCACAAACCTTTAAATTTTTATCAATATGAAAAAATTAATGATTCTTTTCGCTGCAGTTTTAATGTTTGCAGCAACAAATGTTAAAGCACAGGATGTGGAAACCGTAAGTATGACGGTTATTCTTACTGATGTGCTTGACCTGAACATCACTGCAGGTGCTGCAGTTGTGTTTACATTCGACCAGCCGGCTGAATGGACAGGTGGTATGACAGCCCCTGACGGTGGAACAACCACCACTATTACCATTGATGCCACGCAGGACTGGGATCTTACCATTGATGCGGCAGACCTCACTGATGGTGGTACAGGTACAATGGGAGCTGACAACGTTGGCGTTTATTGTACTGCAACGGGTAACCACACTTTTGGTGCCGAAGTTACCTGTGCTTATACTGCCAGTGCCAGTATTCTTGGACTGCCGAATGCAGCTACCATGCTTATTGAAAATGGTACGGGCGACGCCGGTGATGCCACTGACAATGCTTTTACCCTCAACTGGGAATGCGGTACCAGCAATGGTACGATGAATGCTACCAACATGCTGAACCATGTTGCAGCAGGTGATTTCCCTGTTGGCACTTACACAACAACTGTTAATTTAACGCTTCAGGCAGATTAATAGCATGTGTTAAAGTGTATAATTTAACGACACAGAAGGAAACATAGTGGGTTAGTACTGTGTTTCCTTTTTTTTTTCTAAATTTAACTGGAATTATTGAAGATATTTTACGACAACATTCAAACAATAATTAACGTGCCGACACATAAGTTCAAATATATATTCACTCTGTTTTTCACCCTGTTTGTAGTCATGATGAAAGGCATATACGGACAGGATATTAGCCGCGAGGTTTTTGCAAAAGTTGTTTTGCAACCAATGCTGTATCTTAACGTTGAGCCGAATCTGGAAATTGAATTCGGAATCCTTGAAATCAACCAGGACTTATATCACGTAACTAAACAGCCTGAAGACGTTCTATTTAGTGTAGAATCCACAACCAACTGGAATTTATCCATTTCGACAGAACAGCCATTTTTTGTCGGTGAAAAACATCCCGAACATAAAATCCCTGTTGAATTTGTTGGATATACGGTTGAGGATCTGGGAACAAACTGGGATAACGGAAGCTTCTCGAATATATTGAACTACAGCAAAGATACGATCATTGAATTATCGCCCGAACGAACGCAGATCTTGACTAACGGTCGAAGAAACAACATGGGTGATGCCAACAGGAATTCTTTCGTCATTCACTGGAAGCTTTTATTTGAGAACAATGCTTTAAGAATGCGAAATTATTCTCAATTTTTTATGCAAGATGACCGGTATAAAGTGAACGTTCAACTTACTCTTTCTGAAACTATGTGCGGTACGTGTAATTAAGACTTTTTTAAAGGACTATTAATTACACATTTTACCATGATCCGGAATGCCATTCAATATGGGTTAGTTGTTTATCTGTTATTTACAGGGTTGATACTGGGTGCTCAAACCCGGCAACAACAGAATATATCGGCTTTTTTCCTGAAACCGGAATTAACAGCCCAGGTTGGAGATCTTACTTTTGATGTAGTCAAAATCAACAATCATGGTAACAGTCCTGTCCGGATCAAACCTGTTTTAAACCTGCCAAAAGGATTTGCTCTCTTTTCCACAGCTTTTAAAGACACCATCGTACCTGCAGGGGATAGCCTGATGTTACCTTTCAGACTTCGTGTATCAAACCGGGCAGACGCCACGCAACGACATAAAATACAACTCCTTGTTTTTGATGAGAAAAACACACCAATCCTTGAACAAATATTATATGTCAAACCCAATTCAGTTCATAACTGGGATGTGGAAATTCCAAAAAACAACGTCACTTTTTATCCCCGAAACAACATGGCTGAATTTAAGGTCGTTGTGAAAAACAATGGAAATATTCCTGAAACCATCGCTGTGAGTATTGAACCAGACCACCAACTTGAGCTAACCGGTACAAACGGAGGCATCTGGGAAAAAGAACGCATGATCACTTTAGGACCGAACCGGGATACGGTTATCAGCTTTCAGGCGCAGTACAATTCCACTGAACAACGTGCCTTTGATATCAGCAAAATACATGTAAATGCTTATGCCGGCGACAAAAAGATATACCGCGCCGTAACCATTGAAAAATACAGTGATCAATATGATCCGTTCTTTGTTGATTATTCGCTCCCCCATTCAATTCAGGCAGGAATCAGAACAGAAGATTTTACCAGCCGAAACAGTTACTCTCCATTTATTTATGCACGGGGTTTCTCAAAGTTTAAAAATCAAAGCAATTTTCAATATTATTATTCAAATTACAGGCTTGATGAACCTGAAGACTTTATTCGTAATAGCAATTACCAGTTTTTATACAGATGGAAAAATTTAAGCGCCGGCGTGGGGAATTTCGGTTCACAACTCGGGCGAAATATCTATAGCCGAAATGCACTGATGCTTGACTACAGGAGAGAAATTAACAAAACAAACACATTGGAGGGTTATATCAGTCAGGATTTTATGGATCCTATCGGTAGTGTTGCCGCCGGTTATGAATATAAAGACAACAAATATAAGATCATGGGGTCAGTGGGGTTTAACCGTGATGCCACACGAAAAATCAATACGACAACCTTACAGGCGGGTGCACCGATAATCCCCTTATTTAAAGGGCATGCCATTAGCTTAATGACAAATTACTACCGTGAAGATTATTACATTGTCAATAAATTCTTTCAACAGGGAGCAGCCTGGGATTTCCGTTATCTGGGAAAAATAGGATCAAGGTTCAGATTTCAGTTGAAAAATAATTTTGGTTCGCCCTATATTCCAGGATATCAAAGGGGATTATTAAGTTTTGGCGTTAGGTTAACATTTAAACTACGTAGCCCCTTTAACTATATTTCAACTAGTGCTTATGATACACGCCGGAAGTTTAAAGACTATAATATGCTTGGCGAGATGACGCCTCAAATACTATTGCATAATATGTATGCCAATTTATTATTTAATTCCAATAAGCACCCAAAGTTCACCTATTATATCGGCCCAAGCTTTGAACAATACAATTCCGAACGTCCGATACTCAATGATAACGCTTATGAATATTATAATGTAAAAAAGTACTTTATTGAAGCCGATGCCTATATTATAAAAAAAATCCATCTGAACCTCCAGGCAGGAATACGTGATATTTATTATGAAGGTTATACCTCAATAAATGAAACAAGACCTGTTGTGAATTTTATTGCGAGTTACGGAAAAAATGGTTACGGACTCCGTTTAAATTACAATTACGGGCCTTTGGTAAATCGTGGTTTATATCAATATCCTGTTGATATGACATATAACGGGTTCATTCTTTCTCCCTATATAATCAAGAATTATTGGAAACGAAGGTTAAAATTTCAGCTTTTTACCAATTTTACCTACCGCTTTGATCTGAATTATGCTTACATTAACCTTTTTCCAATGGCTGAAATTTACATCGCCCGCAACTGGTATGTTGATTTGAGAGGGAGCTATACCTGGTATCAGCAAAAGACCGATGAATTCCAGTCGCATAACTCAACATATTATGCTGAATTCTCTATAAAGAAAAAATGGGGGAAATCGGATTATTATAACAAAGAGAAGAATCTGCGCCGTTTGAAAGTCATTTGTTTCAAGGACGAAAACAATGACGGAAAAAAACAGGCCAGCGAAAAGGGGATTCCAATGGTCAGGATACACATCGAGCAGTTGGATGACAAATACAAACCGGTAACCAAAAACATACCCATTAATATTTCATTGCTGACAAACGATGTGGGGAATGTAATTTTCAACAGAATACCCAAAGGTATTTACAAACTGGATATAAAATCCTTATCCGAGTTACAGGAATATTTTTATGTAAGCCCTTCCAATGAATATATTGAATTAACCAAAAACACCACTTATTTTATCCCGTTTCAGAAAGCCAACCGGATTGAAGGAAAAATCGAAATCTCCAGAAGCAAATATTCTGATGTTACAAAAATTGACCTGGAAAACATAAAAGTTACCGCTTGGAACGGACAGGGAAACAGCTATTCCTCCTTTACACTTAAAGATGGAAGCTTTACGATTTATGCACCGGGTGATACGACGTATTATATCCGCTTAAACGACGTGTTTGGCAAAAAATTCCGCATTGCACATAACGATATCCCTAAAAAAGTACCGGATTCAACGAATACTCCTGTTGTTTTTCAGGTCGTTGAAAAATCACGGCAGGTGAACTTCAAAAAGGCCAAATCACAACAGGGAGGAACACAGGTTACCAAGATCAAGGTATTGCCCGGTAAAATGTATGAAAACACCGATGAACGGGTGGAAAAAGGAAAAGAACCCGAATTTGACATGAATTCTGCCAGGTTCATGAAAGCGCTGGTTGTTTCAAAACACTATGTTGTTTATGGCAAGAGAACCGGTAAAGAGGAAGCCCGTCAAATGACCCAATCATTGCGTGACAACGGCGTGAATGCATTTTTCGGATATGATAGCGTTTCCGGAGATTACCTCATTTTCACCGGTGAATACAACAGCAGTTTCGAAGCACAAACCGAAGCCCAGAAAGCCAAAAAAGCAGGGTTTAATGATGTGAAGACTTACTTCTATAAATAAAATGGTTCGATGGCTTCATGGTTCGATTGTTCAATTGTCCTGTAGTGATCCGGAGATTGGCCAATCTACTATGGGGATGAAGGTAGATGCAGGATTCCGAACCATACCAATCGCTCAATTAACCAATAGGTACAGGTTACTGGGTTGCCTCACTATCATTTTGTTCATCGAATGAAGCATGCCCTCTCGCACAGTTTTAGCCATAATCCGCCAATAATCTGTCTTGCCAATGATGACACGAATGGATTTTTCGCAAGCGAAAAATCATGATTCGTGCAATTCGTCAAATTCGATGAAAAAAATCCGATGAAAAACAGGTTGTTGCCAGGAGCAGATTACTGATTTATAAGGATCATTGTTCCATTAACCAATAACCAATGACAAATGACCAATGACAAATTCCCCAACTGCACCAACTGCAACCATTGCAACTATTACCCAATATACCTACCTTTGTAATAACAAAAAACCATTTTCACCATGAAATCCGTCAATCCTTACACCGGGAAGGTAATTGCAGAGTATCAGGAACATGACCGCGAACAAACGGCCGCAATCATTGCCGAAACCGACAAAGCTTTCCAAAGTTGGAAACACTTTTCCTTTGATGAAAGAAGTCGTTTGATGAACCGTATGGCCGGTTTGCTTCGTGAACGGAAAGAGGAATATGCCGTACTGATCACTTCTGAAATGGGTAAGATCATCAGCGAATCACGGGCAGAAGTTGAGAAATGTGCCTGGCTTTGCGAATATTACGCAGAGCATACCGGGAGCATGCTGCAAACCGAGTATTTTGAAACCGACGGTTCCAAAAGTTATGTCCGTTTCGATCCGGTCGGTGTGATCTATGCCATCATGCCGTGGAATTTTCCTTTCTGGCAGGTGTTACGATTCGCTGTTCCGACCATTATGGCAGG
Source organism: Bacteroidales bacterium (assembly GCA_029933225.1). GTDB lineage: Bacteria > Bacteroidota > Bacteroidia > Bacteroidales > F082 > JAADID01. The sequence goes on from JAOZOO010000005.1 coordinate 45,801, forward strand.
CAACACGGCTATACTAAAACATGCGCCCAATGTAACAGGGTGTTCACTGGCCATTGAGAAACTCTTTGCCGATGCTGGTTTTCCGGATTCTGTTTTCCGGACGCTGATCATTCCTGTGGAACTTTCTGAAAGTGTTATTGCCAATCCGCTGGTACAGGGTGTTACGCTGACCGGAAGTCAGCGGGCAGGTAGTGCGGTTGCTGCCCAGGCAGGAAAATATCTTAAAAAAAACGTGATGGAACTCGGTGGTTCAGACCCGTATATCGTCCTGAAAGATGCCGAGATCAACAATGCCTGTAAAACAGGGATGTGTTCACGGATGATGAATGCCGGGCAGGTGTGTATTTCGGCCAAACGCTTTATCGTGGAAGAAAGCATTTTTGACGAATTTGTTCAGGATCAAAAGGTTTTGCTGGAGAATATGAAACTCGGCGACCCCATGCAAGAGGATACGGATATGGGGCCCATGGCTCGTCCTGATCTTCTGGAACAGATCGAAAAACAGGTGGCAGATTCGGTAAAGATGGGGGCAAAAGTCATCACCGGAGGACACCGGCGGGATGATAAATTTTATGCTCCTACCCTGCTGGTGAATGCCGAAAAAGGGATGCCCGTTTACGATGAAGAGACATTCGGCCCTGTTTCGGTAGTGATTCCCGCCAAAGATACCAATGATGCCGTCCGCATTGCCAATGACACCCCTTTCGGTCTGGGTGCCAGCATCTGGACACAGGATATGGAAGTGGCTGAAAAGATGGCTGAACAATTAGATGCCGGCGCGGTGTTCATCAACGGGATGACCAAGTCCGATCCCCGGCTGCCGTTCGGAGGCACCAAACGCTCGGGTTACGGCCGGGAACTTTCTTATTTCGGTATCCGGGAATTTGTGAATATTAAGACGGTGTGGATGAAATAATGTTTACCTGCAAATCGGGAAAGATTTTTTTAAACAAAGTATTCATCTTTGCAACGTGCCAATTTTTCCTTTGTGTACCTTTGTGTCTTCTCCGCGTTCCTCTGTGAAACAACCATTAAGTGATAAAAGTCTGATTTATTAGTAACGTTGCTGTCAGATGAACCTCACCACCTCCTCCAACGATTTTCTGATCTTTTTTCCTTTTGGCTGGTAATCGTCATGCGGATAGCCCAGTGGCGTAATGCAATAGATCACCTCATTTTCTTTTAAGCCGATGGCTTTGGCCAGTTTTTCATAGTCAAATGCAATGATCCAGCAGGTGCCGACGCCTTCGTTGGCTGCTGCCAGAATCAGGTGGTCCATAGCAATGGCAAGGTCGGTTTCTATCGGATTGTAACCGTCATAACTTCTGATCCATGTTTTTGATTTGTCACCCACCACCACCAGGATGTGCGGTGCCTGCTGAAACCACTCGCGGGGATAGCATTCCCTGACCTCTTTTAATTTTTCTTCCGACGAAACCACCACGAAAGTCCACGGCTGGCGGTTTGCCGCCGAAGGGGCCAGCCGCCCGGCTTCCAGAATGCGATTCAGGACTTCTCTACTGACAGGTTTCGAAGGATCATAATCACGTACACTTTCCCTGGTTTTTATTAATTCGTAAAATTCCATAATGTTCAATTTTACACAAAGATAATTGAAAATTCCTTATTGATCGTTCTGTTTAACAGTTTATGTCGTATGTTTGCGTCATAAAACATAAGTACATGATCAAAGCAGAAAACTTTTCTCCGGAACTGCAGGAACTGGCCGGGCTGGTCAAGGCCCTCGCCCACCCCGCCCGATTGATGATCCTGGAATACCTCGCAACGCAAAAAGTCTGTATTTCAGGAGATATCACCAAAGAAATCCCATTGAGCAGGACCACCGTTTCACAGCATCTGAAAGAACTCAAAAAAGCGGGATTGATCCACGGTACCGTCGAAGGATTGAATGTGAACTATTGTCTCAATCCTGACATCATTGGCGCCATGAAACAGACACTGGTTAATTATCTGAATAAAATTGATACCGGAGGGCCGCGGCTATGTTAAGCGACAAAAACAGGATAAAAATTCTTATTCTTTGCACGGG
>JAOZOO010000005.1:47950-58096 GCA_029933225.1 Bacteroidales bacterium
GAAGTGTGCCCCGTATTTGCCGGGAATGTGAAACATCGTCTGCATATCGGTTTCGAAGACCCCGCAGAAGCTACGGGAACAGAGGAAGAAGTACTGGAGGTTTTCAGAAAAGTACGTGACGAGATTGAGCGGGATTTCGCAGATTTTTATAAAAAGATAAAGCCACGAATACACGAATGATATATTTGGACTATGGAATAATCAGTTACATTTTCAGCATTTTAACAAAAACATATTTTTATGGTAGATTTAATTTACTAAGACGAAAGCTACCGGATAATTGGCCTGTGTATGGAAGTCCATAATAATCTGGGGCCCGGTTTTCTGGAGATTGTTTGCAAAGATGCGCTGGAATATGAGTTTGAGCTTGCGGGCATTCCTTATTCCCGTGAAAAAAGATATGAAGTCATTTATAAAGACATTGTTTTACCGCATGAGTTTTACGCAGATTTTGTGGTTTTCGATAAAATAATACTAGAAGCCAAGGCCTTAATTAAAGGTTATTCCGAAGAACACATTGCGAGGTGTATCAATTATTTGAAGGTTTCTGAAAACAAACTGGCTCTGTTAGTCAACTTTGGGGAGCCAAGATTAATGTATAAACGAATTATATTATAATACAGCCACAAATAAAATGATAGGTCACGAATACATGAATAATTTTTGAATAACAAATCTCAAACATTAAAATTCGTGCATTCGTGGCAAACAAAAAATCAAATTAGAAGCAATCAAATGGAGAAACCGATAAAAAAACTTTCATTCCTCGACCGTTACCTCACACTGTGGATTTTTCTAACCATGTTTCTTGGTGTCGGCTGGGGGTGGTTGTTCCCGGGCATTGCCGGGTTCTGGGACAAGTTCAGTGTAGGCACCACCAACATACCCATCGCCATCGGGCTGATCATCATGATGTACCCCCCGCTGGCCAAAGTGAAATACGAGGAACTGGGTGATGTGTTCCGGAACTGGAGAGTATTGTCACTCTCCCTGTTCCAGAACTGGTTTATCGGGCCTCTGCTTATGTTTTTCCTTGCTATCCTGTTTTTGCAGAACTATCCCGAATACATGACCGGATTAATTCTCATCGGCCTGGCACGCTGCATTGCCATGGTCATCGTCTGGAATGAACTGGCCAAGGGCGACACCGAGTATGCCGCCGGTCTGGTGGCGCTGAACAGCATCTTCCAGGTGTTGTTTTTCTCAGTATATGCCTGGGTATTTATCACCATCATGCCGGGCTGGTTTGGTTTGAAATCCTATGAAGTGAATATTACAATGGCCGAAATTGCCAAAAGCGTTTTTATTTATCTCGGCATCCCCTTTCTGGCTGGCATCATAACCCGGTTTTTACTGATTAAAATCAAAAGCAAAACCTGGTATGAAACGAAATTCATTCCAAAGATCAGCCCGTTAACACTGATCGCTTTGTTGTTCACCATTTTTGTAATGTTCTCCCTTAAAGGAGAATACATCGTCCGGTTACCGTTAGATGTAGTACGCATTGCCATTCCGTTAATTCTATATTTCGTGGTCATGTTCCTAATTTCTTTTTTCATGTCGCGAAAAATCGGCGCGGGATACAGCAAAACAGCCACCATTGCCTTCACGGCTGCCAGCAATAACTTCGAACTGGCCATTGCCGTAGCCATTGCTGTTTTCGGGATCAATTCGGGAGAAGCCTTTGCTGCTGTGATTGGTCCGCTTGTAGAAGTTCCTGTGCTAATCGCTTTAGTGAATGTATCGTTGAAGTTTAAAAAGAAGTATTTTAAGAATAATTAAAAGCAGCCGGCAAACTATTTCTCATATATCAAATTCATTTCCGACAGTTCTTCTCCGATCTGGTGAATGCCATTTAATATTCTTTTTGTCTGTCTTTCCGAGGGTTTCTTCCTGCCCTGGACATATTGAGATAGCAATGTGGGATTCATACCGATCCGTTCGGCTAAATGTTTTGCATTTAACACATTGTAATATTGAAAGAACTGCTTGAAATCAATTTCAAAAGCCAGGTTTGATTGAATCATTTCATACTCATCTTCAAAATATAACTGAACTGCCTCGTAGGCATTATTCATTAGTTCAGGAATTGTTCTGCCCGTAGAATAAATAGGATGTTCTTCCGAATAGGCAGAAAATCCCGTATCAGTTTTTTCAATGATCATCTTTACTTTTTTCTTTAACTGTTTCATCGGAGTATGAATTCATTTTTTTATTCCAGCATCTTTTAAAATCTTTTTTTCTAATCCTTTTCCAACTTCCTGACTTCCGTGATCCGGAAAAATGATTATCCCTTTCGTATTGGATGTTTCATCTTAATGTGTGATCCTCTTTGTGAAACAGGATACCATCCTTCCTTTTTAAGTAACCTCAATAACTCAGAGCACTTCATTTACTACTTTTAAAAACGCAAAGGTAAATAATAATTTACTTTCTTCAAAATAATTTACTTTACTTTTGCAGAAAAAAACACATGCGCATAGACATCATCACCATATTTCCCGAAATGTTTGAAGGACCGTTCTCGGAATCCATCATCAAACGGGCACAGGAAAAAAAGCTCGTTGATATCCATCTGCATCAGTTAAGGGATTATACAACCGATAAACACCGGAAAACGGATGATTACGCTTTTTCGGGAGGTGCGGGTATGGTGATGATGATCGAACCCGTTGCCCGTTGCATTGATGCGCTGACAGCAGAAAGAGACTATGATGAAATCATTTACATGAGTCCGGACGGTGAACTGCTGGACCAGAAAATGGCCAACACCCTTTCACTGAAAGGCAACATCATCATCCTTTGCGGTCATTACAAAGGCATTGACGAGCGCATCCGCGAACATCTCATCACGAAAGAAATTTCCATCGGCAATTACGTTTTATCAGGTGGTGAACTGGCTGCAGCCGTATTGGTTGACAGTGTTGTGCGGCTCATTCCTGGGGTGCTTGGCAATGAAACCTCCGCCCTTTCCGACTCATTCCAGGACGGGCTGGTCTCCCCACCTGTTTACACCCGTCCCCGGGAATTCAGGGGCTGGAAAGTACCTGACATCCTTCTTTCGGGAAATGAAAAACTGATCACCGAGTGGAAATACGAACAATCGCTGAAACGAACGAAAGAAAGAAGGCCGGGAATGCTTGGTGAGGAGAGTTAGGGATTGAGGTGTTAGGCCTGAATGATTTAAGTGACAGGTATTAGTCAGTTTTTTTATTCACAACCGGGTGTAAATAATCCGATTAAATATTTTTCAAAATTTATTTGCACTTTCCCAAATAGCTGTATATTTGCACCCGCTTTTACCGGAGCTAATCCTTATTGAAGCGGCGAGAAATAAAACCCCATAAGAAAAAGAAAATGAGCAAGAACGAATTATTACAAGTGGTTGAACAAAGCGTTCCTGTTAAGGAATTCCCCAAATTTAAGGCAGGCGATACCATCACCGTTACTTATAAAATCCGTGAAGGAAACAAAGAACGTTTACAGAAATTTACCGGTGTTGTGTTGCAACGTGTGGGCGGTGGTCCAACCGCAACTTTCACGGTAAGAAAAATATCAGGAAATATCGGTGTCGAAAGAATATTCCCTATTTCCTCACCTTTCATTGAAGAAATTGAAGTAAACAAAGTAGGTGTCGTCAGAAGGGCACGTATTTTTTACTTCCGCAATCTGCGTGGTAAAAAAGCACGTATCAAGGAAAAAAGAGTCTAATTGTTCAAAGAAACAAATGACAAACTCCGGTCAGGTTGGCCGGAGTTTTTTTATGTACCGATGTGGAGAACGCTGAAAAATGAAGAAGCTTTGACCAGTACTTTTGTTCCCAGTCCTCTGTATATCTCATCCGTTCGTGCAATAAATTCTTTTTCGTGGCCGGGGATAATTTCGGGAATACCGAGAAAGATCAGGTCGCTGTTGGCGGAGTTTTCACGAATGATCTTGTTGACAGGCTGCTTCTTTTTTTCATTGTTCAGAATAATGATCTCAACATTCATCCGCATGTTATCCAGGACATGTTGCGCCTGTTTCCGTATCTTGCTTTTGTTCCTGTCCACCGGATTAATAATGAGTAGCCGCACCTTTGCATTGTGCCATTCGATTGATGACCAGATAAATTTAATCAACGACAGGACAAAGTTTCCGTTGTTTGATCCGCCGCGCCACCAGAGATCGATCTGCTGATAATTCCCGAAGCCCTTTTCCTGGTTGAAATCCAGCAAAACAATATTCAGATCGAGTTCGGTTAGGTAGCGCAACATTTTCGTAAAACGGATGGGATCACGTGTCCTTCTCCCCCATCCCATCAAAACAGTATTGGGTTCCACGCCGGCGAAACCATACGATGCGGAGATACTTTCGATGGCTTCGTAAATATTTCTGCATTCCTGTTTCCTTGAAAAGATACCCTCTTCTTTGGCAAGGGCATCTGTATCGACTGGTTTCGCTGTACCCGGAAACAAAGCTTCGGCAGATTTGTTTTCCACCAGATCGAAGTTGGAGATCATGCCGTGTGATCCGGCCAGCCATTTGGCAAAATGGATCAGGTGCGGCCGTGTTGTCGATCCCCCGCTGAACAACAGGATGTTGGCAATCCAGTTGCGTTCATTTACATTTCTCTTGCTTTGTGAGGTTAGCAGTTTTCTTAACAGGTTGGCATTCACACTGGGCCACACGTCTCCCATGGGCAGGTGAAGGTTCCTCCGGCTGATATAAATATACAACAGAGTCAGTATGACCATGGCGAGAATCATCGCCGGGAAGTCAAGCTTAAACATAATGAGAAAGCAGGCCAGGAAACCGATCACTCCCACCCACAACGATACTCTGAACGAAGGCCTGAAATCGGTGCTTGCCCATTTTTCCAGAGCAAACGCCAAGTTAATGAAGCCGTAGGCTGTCAGGTAAAAGATGGTTACCAGTCCGGCGATGACGTTCAGGTCGCCGATCAGCACACCCAGTTCGGAAATAAGGAAAGTAAACAACAGGGCAATCCGCGGCTCGTTGTTGACCCCCTGTCCTCTGGCCAGTATTTTGGGTACGATCTGGTCTTTGGCTACAGCCTGGATAATGCGGGGAGCGCCCAGTATTCCGCCCAACGCCGAGGAAAGCGTTGCACCCCATATTCCGAGGATAACAAGAAAAGGGACAAAGGCGATCGTTATCAAAAAGTTGTAATTGTTGATCAAAGTTTGCTGATCGATCAGAAAATAAAAACTGACAGCCAGCGCCAGATACACGATCAATCCCGTAAATATCGCCATCATGGTTCCCCGGGGAATGTCTTTGGTCGGATTTTTCAGATCGCCCGACATGGCCACCCCTGCCGTAAATCCTGTCACCGCCGGGAAAAAGATAGCAAACACCACCTCAAACGAATAATGGGTAAACGGCGGAATGTGGCCGGCAGCATGGATGTCAACCGGTTTCAGGTAAAAATAGCCAACAACGATGGACACAAGGGAAAGGAATATGGCAGCCAGAATAAAAAACTGGGTCTTGATCGCTATACTGGTACTGATCAGAGCCAGAACCACAAGAGCGATAAGCACAATACTTCCCACCACACGCATTTCATTCAGTGATATCTCATTACCGAGAGAAAGGTATTCCTGTATGACTGGTAAGGCTGTAAAGTTTTCGGTAAAACCGACAATGTACATCGAAATACTCAAAGCCGTTCCCACGAACAATGTGATACCGATGGAACCGCCAATGGGCAGACCGAGCGACCGCGAAAGAATATAATAAATTCCGCCGGCATGGATCCGTTTATCCGTGGCGATAGAAGATATACTTAAACCCGTGGTCAGTGAAATAACATGCGACAACAGGATAATGGCCACAGCACCCCACAAACCGGCAACGCCCGTCACCCAGCCGAGGCGCAAATACATGATCACCCCGAGGATGGTCAGTATTGACGGGGTAAACACACCATCGAATGCTCCGAATTTTTTAACTTTCTTGGCCATCTGCTGCCTTTTTGGGGGTTGATTCAGAAATTTTTTAAAAGTACAAATCTAAAATAATTAAAACATTGTAATAAACGTTGGAACTTTATAACTTTGCTTTGACTGAAACAACAACACCAGGCTCATGCAAAAAAGTCAGTATCAATACCAGTTCCCACTTATCATCAGGATGTCATTTATCCTCCTTTTTCTCATCATGTCTTTTTACCTGCTTGTTGAATTCAAGTTTTACCTGACACCCCTGACACTGGGCATTTTGTTTGCTTACCTGTTGTATCCAATCGCTAATTTTTTTGAACACAGAAAAGTTCCCCGTATTCTCGCCAATATCATCAGCATAATCATTGGTTTGTCGGTGATATACGGGATCAGTCTTTTTATTTACAAACAATTCAGCATTTTTCTGCACGATCTGCCTGCATTGAAGGAACAGGCTGCAGAGAACATCAATATTCTGATCAGCAAAGTGGAGAATTCACTGGGAATCCAGACCGGAGAGTTGAAACATGAAACGACATTACTGATCCAGAACTTCTTTGAAAGCCCGGCACAGGTTTTCCGCAGGGCTTTCGGCGCCACATTCAACACAGTGTTCACCGTACTGATCATGCCGGTTTACATTTTCTTTCTTTTGTATTACCGCGACAAATTCAGAGATGTTCTTTTGATGATGATTCCCGAACAGCGTCATGCGGTGGCCAAAAGGATCATCGATGAAGCCAACCGCGTTACCATCCGTTACATGACCGGTGTGTTTATCGTGGTGACCATCCTGGTTTTTGTCAATACCGCCGGTTTTCTGATCATCGGGCTTGATTATGCCTTTTTGCTGGGCGCCATTGCCGCCATCATGAACTTTATCCCGTATTACGGAACCATCATCGGGTATTCATTTCCTTTTCTGTTTGCCATTTTTGTGATGGACTCTCCGTCTTATGCTTTCTGGGTCTTCATTCAGTTTGTCATTGTCCAGTTCTCCGAAAACAACATCCTGACGCCCAACATTGTCGGATTACATGTTAATATCAATCCATTCATGATCATTCTTGCCATCACCCTCGGCGGGTTCATCTGGGGACTACCCGGCATGTTCATAGCAGTGCCTGTGGTAACCGTTTTGAGGGTACTCGGTGAAAACATAGATAATCTGAAACCGCTGGGCTATCTGCTGGGGCAAAGCGGAACGGAACAGCATGCGTTGAATTCGGAAAAATTAGGGCGTCTGTTGGGTGTTAAAAAATTCAAAAAGGCTAAATAATATTAGTTTACCGCCACAACCTTTTCACGATAGATAATATTCCTGTCTTTCAGTCCTTCGAGGATGAACAGGACATGATTCTCGTTTTTGCCCAGCATTTCGGGTACGGTGATCCCTGTCTCCCTGAAATGTCCTTCCGCCATCAGCCTGACAGCCATTGCAGCCGAATAGCCCGTAGTACGGGCCATTGAATGAATTCCCGAAGCCGGATCATATTCATCATGCAGATCATATTGATAGCGTATGTTTTTCCCGTCTTTTTCACCCTCGACAATAATGCGCATGACGGTAATATCGGCTTCTTCCTTCTCAAGTTTCCATTGCCTGAACAATAACCTGGCCGTTACTTCCAGCGGAGATACTTTCTGCCCGTTAATGTCTATCTTTTCTTTTTCAAAGAACCCGTTATCAGCCAGCAATTTAACTTTGTTGGCATAACCGGGATACCGGAGTGTTTTTTCTTTCATGTTTTTCGCCCTGATGGTAAAAAGCAGTGAACGCAGTCCGTCGCTGTTAAAAGCTTCCAGTGTCCCGATCCCGTCAAATTCAAGATGCTCGATTTCCGTCAAAGGCGATTTGGTAACGATTTTACCGTTTTCCACCAGCCGGGCCGGACGGGTATATTCTTCCAGCACATCCACCGGAGAAAAAACAGCCTTATATTCCCAGGGCAGTTGTCTTATTTTCGGAAGTCCGCCCACGTAAATCTCCACATTTTCCACGCTATCCATTTTCGAGGCGGCATAGCCCGTCAGCAAATTGCTTATGCCCGGCGCCACACCCATATCGGCGATTACCCTGACATCTTTCTGCCGGGCCAGTTTTGACAAGCCGAAAACATCTTCCGGGTAAAAAGCAATATCCACAACATCCTTCCCGGCCTGAATGCATCGCCTCAGGGTTTCATATCCCATAAAACCGGGGACGGCATTAACGATTAGATCAAAATCGGCAAGCAGGGCCGACAGTTCATTTTCTTCGGCAAGGTTTGCCTGTATCTTTTTTACTCTTTCATCGTTCAGACGATCGAGTGCATTTTTGTTGATGTCGGCAACCGAAACCTTCAGGTCATTGTCTTTTGCAAGGTCAAGGGCAATAGGGCCTCCGACCAAACCACATCCGAGAACAAGTATTTTTTTCATGAATTATTGTTATTTATCCTGTTTTCTTTTTTTTCCATTTCCGAAAGGACCACACCACCAATAATGACAAACATCCCCGCTATTTTTATTGTTGTAAATGTCTCGCTAAGCATGAAATAAGCAAATACGGCAGCAAACACCGGAACCATATTGGCATAAAAGTTTGCTTTGCTCATACCGATTTCCCGTACCACATAAGTAAACAATACAAATGCAAAGGAAGAGGCAAAAATGCCAAGTGTGAACAATGAAACGACAGCCTCTGTATCCGGCCGGGCATTTAAAAAACTATTCAAATCAAAATAGAGGAACCAGGGCAGGAAATAAATCACCCCGATCAGATTCTGCCAGGCAATGATCGTAAAAGGATGATATTTAAAAGAAAGCTTTTTCAAAAAAACAATGTAGGCAACGGCGGAAAAAACTCCCAGAAAAAGAAAAGCAACCCCCACAGGCGATGCCGTAAAACCCGTGTTTAGGTTGAAAACGATCATCCCGATGCCGGCAAACGAAATGAATACGCCAAGAATATTGATCCAGCTTAAGCGTTCGCCAAACACTTTATAAGCCACAACAGGCGTAAACACCGGTATGGTGGCGATAATAAAAGCGCTGACGGAAGCCGAAACATGCTTTAACCCGTAGCTCTCACCGATAAAATAAATGAAGGGGTTGAAAAAGCTGCTGATCAGAAAAAGCCAGATGTCTTCTTTTTTGATCTTCTCGCGCGGGCCTGCAATCCATATAATGAGAAACAGCACAACCGATGAAATCACGATCCGAAGAAAAACCGTCGTCAGCGGTTTGTAATATTCAAATACGATTTTGGTAAGCACATAGGAAATGCCCCAGAAAATGGCCACGAAAAAAGCTGCAATATGGACTTTTGCCCGCTCCACCGTTTAAGACCTGTCTTCTTCGTTCAACACACGGGTGTAATGTTTTAAGCTTCGTAGTATTAGTGCAAGCAGAGCAGTAACAAGTAATGCAATATGCCACGGGGTATTCCATTCAAACTGTTCACTGATAAAGTACCTGCGCAAATCATCAATAAAAGTAAAACCAATAACGGTTGCCAGTAAACCGGAATACTCGCGGCGTAAGATGCTTTTTGTTGAAAACGGAACCGTGTTCTTTTTGTATTTTCCGAAACCGGGCAGGAAAGCCGGAGTCTGCAAAGCCCAATCCATGTAAACATCACCGAATTTACGTTCAAGAAACCTTTCTTCGGCATACATGATGCGTTCGTAATACAGCCAGAATAAAAGACTGACAACCACCACGAACCAGAAATTAAAGGTATATAGCACGATTCCGATCCACATAAGGTAGTTCCCGAGGTAAAGCGGATGTCTCACCATTGAATAGATTCCCGACGTATTCAGCGTTTCGGCCACCTGACCTTCTTTGGTGTTTCGTCCCGATGTTCCTTTGGGCGTGGTGGCAATGGCAATGGCCCGGATGACAAACCCAAGCACACTCAGAAAAACGGAAAAAACCGTGAGCAGCCACTGTGACTGTCCGTCAAGGGAATTGTCTTTTGTAAAATAAACCACCGGAACGGCAGCAATAAATAAGATCACCGGAATCTGCCCGCGGTGACGAAATAAAGTATTTCCTGATTTCTCAAACGAATTGATCAATGCCATAAATCAATCAAATTAACACCGGCAAATGTATTGAAAATAAAGATTATTTTTCAATGACTGTTTTTCAGAATCTCAACCCAAAGCTTATCGACTCATTTCTGATTTCTGATTTCTAATCTCTGCTTGCT
>JAOZOO010000277.1 GCA_029933225.1 Bacteroidales bacterium
CGCCCGGTGGACGGCATCGGGTAGAACTGAGTTATCACCCGTGGGGGTGGTGAGGTTCATTTTTAACGGATTTTCTACAAATGCGGAGTTTGAAAACCGATCGTTGGTCCGAAACAGGAAGTTGCTCGCCCTCGTGGTACTCTCAGGATGTGCGGAAGCGGATTTTATCTGAGGTACTGAATGGTTTTGGATTAGGAAACCTGAACAGGACTATCCTGGTTGCGGGCCTCATAATTCGTATTTTTTTGATTGTGTTTTCTTCGCGATTTGCCTTCGTTGGCGATCACGTTGCAAATTTCCTTTGGGGAATGTGGGCCGGGTCTTCTGGGGTTCTAAACGTTTATTGTCTGAAGGAACGGGAGTTCCCCGCGGTCGAAGCGGAGATTCCCGGCCAGGATGGTCAGCGTTCCAAACTCACAATTCAGGCACGATGGATTGGAAAACCAAATCATCCACCCTTGGCGGTTTCTCTGTATTGGGTGCAGGCTTGGTTGTTAAAGGGGGTAATGGGTAGACCTGTACTCAATTCTCGTGAGAGTCGTTGGATAGCTGGTCTTACCCATACGCTCTTTGATTTTCTTCTTTCGATTGCGGTCGGCGCGCTGGCCGCGAGGGTATTTGGTCAGGAGTATTTTGGCGGCGCATTTTCCTTGACTTGGTTATTCTTTCCGTTTCCACTGAATTCAGTTTTTTGGGGTCAGATTGATGTTCCATTTCTTGTCTTTGTTGTTGTTACGATTCTTTGCTTGATGCGTGATAGGTGGAAATTTTCCGGTTTTATCTGGGGATTGTCACTTTTGTTCAAACCACAGGCAATTCTTGTCGTCCCAATTATTCTTTTCTACGCGTTTTCTCTGCCGACGGATAGCCTTGAAAACAGATATAGAAATTTTCTGTTCCGCTGTTTTTCATTTGTTTTGCCGGCGGTTTGTATTTTTGTCGGAATATCTCTGCCATGGTCGATTTTTGGGGGGCTCGGTTGGGTTAAGACATGCTACCTTGACAATATTCTTCACGCCTATCCATTTACTACACTAAAGGCTTTTAATATCTGGTATATTGATGCCTTGCGCTTGGATGGGATTCCTGGGTTAATCTTTGACTCCCGTTCTACGATATTTGGGATTTCAAAGGATAGTATAGGACGTTCTCTATTGATTTTGAGTTTGTTGGGAATTATTGCTGTAGTTTGGCGGCGGTACCGGGGAGCCCTGGAAGGGATGGTTGTCTTTGCTGCTTTGTGGTTTTGGAGTATCTTTATATGGCCGACTCGAGTCCACGAGAGATACATTATTTACTGTCTCCCTTTTGTGATAGTGATGGCAATTGGACGAAAGCGGTGGTTGCCGGTTGTGGTGGCTCTTTTTATCGTCGCTTCAGCCGAACACACTTGGAATATCTGGATGGGTGAGTTTCCCGCGGGATCGCTCGTAACAAACGAGATGATCGTCGATCGATATCGAGAGAAAATGAACGACTATCTAGGAAGCCCGAAAGAGCGACGGGCATCGAAACCAAAACCTACAATTGCAAAGGTTAGGGTTGAGGTTCTCGCCGAGGCTGAAAATCGGAGGGAACAATATCTGGAAAAACGAAGACGAGTCGGGGCTATTGAGATAGGCTTGACGGGGATCTCAATTGGTGCCTATTTCTATGCATTGCTTTTGGTAATA
>JAOZOO010000154.1 GCA_029933225.1 Bacteroidales bacterium
TGTTCTTCAATGGTAAAGAATGGATCACTCCTGCCCTGCCCCTTTTAAAAGGGACCCGCCGGGCACAACTCCTGGATGAAGAAAAAATCCGCACAGCCGATATCCGCACTGAAGACCTGAAATATTTTCAAAAAGCCCGCCTGATCAATGCCATGATACGGTTTGAAGATCAGGTGGATATCGCTATTCAGGATATCCAAACTCCCTGATATCACCAATTCATAACGGGTAATGTCATATTTTAAATAAACTGGCTTTTTCTATCTTTGGCAATTAAAATTCCTTCCCATGAAATTCATTAAAAGATTAATAACCGTTCTTTTGGTATCGCTTATCATTATTCTGGCAGGGGTATATTTCTGGCTCCGGAGCACAAGACCTGTTTATGATGGCACCCTTACCCTCAATGGTCTTGAAGACAAAGTCAGTATTTTTTATGATGACTTCGGCGTTCCGCATATTTACGCCTCTAACGCCCATGATGCCTATTTTGCCCTCGGTTATGCCCAGGCGCAGGAACGTCTTTTTCAGATGGTCATGATCAGGCAGGCCACCAGCGGACGTTTGTCCGAAATACTCGGAAAAGATTTCATTGGCATAGACAAAATGATGAGGACGTTATCCATCCGGAAAACAGCCGAAAAAAACGCAGCGCACTTTTTCAGTACCATTGACGAGCCTTACAAACGGCAGGCGCTCGCTTACTTAGAAGGTATAAACAGCTTTATCGAAAACGGAACCCTTCCTGTAGAGTTCACGCTCATCGGATTTAAACCCGAAAAATTTACTCCTGCTGATATATATACAGCCATCGGTTACATGGCTCTCGGTTTTACGGCTGCCCTCGAACAGGAGCCCATGGTTACTTATATTCAGGAAAAACTGGGAGACAAATACCTGATGGATTTTGGAATAGTAGCACCTGACACAAACGGTGTGGCAGTTAACCGGGAAAACGAAACAGAAGTTCTGAATCTGGTCTTTTCGTCCGGAAACTTTCAGGATATTTTTCCATTGCCAATCTGGAACAGCTCCAACAACTGGGTACTGAGCAAAGAATGGTCAAAATCGAACAAGGTGCTGCTGGCCAACGATACACATATTAAATATTCGCAACCGGCAGTGTGGTACGAGGCACATCTGAACTATCCCGGTTTCGAGATGTTCGGCTATTATTTGCCGGTGGTTCCATATCCTTTGATGGGACACAACAGGCATTACGGCTGGGGACTGACCATTTTCCCGTTCGACAATATGGACCTGTATCGTGAAAAACAAAATCCGGAAAATGAAAACCAGTATCGCTCGGGCGACCAATGGGAAAATTACCGGGTGGTGAAAGAGACTATCCGGGTAAAAGACAGTGAAGACTTGCCTTACAATGTCAGATATACGCGTCACGGACCCGTGCTGAATGATGCATTCAAAGAAATCGCCCGGCTTGAAAAACAGCCGGTTTCCCTGTGGTGGGCTCCCAATGAAATGGTGTCCACTGCTTTGCAGGCTTTGTACCGAATTACCAATGCGAATGACATCAACGATTTTGAAAAAGGAATACAACTGATTGATTTGATAGGACTCAATGTTGTTTACGGCGATGCGGATGACAACATTGCCTGGTGGGCTGCCGGCAGCATTCCCGAACGGCCGCCCCACGTCAATTCCAAACTGATATTGGACGGCACTTCCGGCAAAGATGACGTGATCGGGTTTTATCCTTTTGATTTCAACCCGAAAAGCATCAATCCGCCGAACGGTTTTCTGTGCACTACAAACAATCCGCCTCCACCGGTTGACGGCCAAATCATTCCCGGTTATTATTTCCCCGGCTACCGTTACGAAAGAATCAAAAAGCTGGTGAACACAAAACAAAAATGGGATGTCCCTGCCATGAAACAAATTCAGTTGGATAACACTTCGGACAGGGATACCCGGCTTGTGCGTCTAATCCTTGAAAACTGTCTTGTATTCACCGGAGCAGATAATCCGGGAAAGACCGCTGCAACCGCAATAAGCGAACTGAAATGGTGGGACGGCTCTTCAAACGTATCCGGCATTGGCGTAACCATTTACAATCAGCTTGTATATTTCATCCTGCGCAATACCATGCTGGACGAACTCGGGGAGAAGAATTTTGAAAAAACGGCAGGCTCTGTCCTCGTAAGGTCAAGTCTTGAAAGTTTGTTGACTGACAAAAACTCCGTGTGGTGGGACAACGTCAACACACCGGATAAGAAAGAAACACGGGAAGACATTTTTACGCTTTCCCTGACACAAACCATTGATGCGCTCACGAAACAGTTTGGTGAAGATGTTTCTGAATGGCAATGGGGCAAAGTGCATACGCTTACACATGAACATCCCATCGGGAAAAAGAAACCTTTCGATAAAATATTCAACGTGGGACCTTTTGCCAAATCGGGAAGTAATGAGGTGATTGATAAAGAATCGTTCCATTATTCGGCTGACGGGATTTATCCGGTATTGGGTGGCCCGGCAATGCGTCTGTTGCTCGATTTCGGCGACCCTGACCATGCTCTGTCCATTATTCCCACCGGCCAGTCGGGCAACATCATGAGCCCGCATTATGCTGACCAGGCAGAAATGTTTGTCAACGGCCACTACAGAATCCAATACATGGACATGCCGGAACTGAAGAAAAAACAAAAGCTGGAATTGGTTCCCGAAAGATAAAAAGCAATATCATCGGAAGGAAACAGGGTTAACCGTTTTTCAACAGCTCTTCAATCACCCTCGGATAATATTCATACTCCAGCTCGTGAATGCGTGAAGCCAGCGTATCCGGTGTGTCGTTTTCAAGCACCGGGATTTCCTTTTGCAAAATGATCTGGCCTTCGTCATATTTTTCATTCACGTAATGAATGGTAATGCCTGAAGTTTTTTCCCTGTTTTTCAGAACCGCTTCATGAACGTGATGGCCGTACATACCCTTTCCGCCGTATTTCGGAAGCAAGGCAGGATGAATATTAATGATCTTGCCCGGATAAGCCTGAATAAGATATCCGGGGACAAGCCACATAAATCCGGCCAGGACGACAAGGTCTGTTTTTTTATTTAAAAGCACCTGTAAAACCTCATCCGTTTTAAAAAACGTATCCTTGTCGAAAACAAAGGCGGGTATGTTCAGTTTTTTAGCCCTTTCGATAACAAAAGCTTTCGGGTTGTTAGTCAGGATGATACGAACACTGACATTTGGATTTTCTGCAAAATATTTGGCAATCCGTTCGGCGTTGGTACCATTGCCCGAAGCAAAAATGGCTATGTTTTTCATGACTTTTATCTGATTCTGGATATCAAAAATAGAAAGAATCAACATAAAACAGTAACAATTCCCAATTTTGATTTGTCCGTTCAAAACAGTTCAAGGATTTGATTTTCAATTCGTGTTGCTATTTTTTAAAAAAATATTGTTTTTTATTTCATTAATGCCTTTCTTTGCAGAAGTTTAACCAATTAAATTTTAAAAATATGTCAGACATCAGAGCTAAAGTAGTAAGCATTATTATTGATAAACTTGGCGTTGAAGAAAGTGAAGTTACCGACGAGGCAAGTTTCACCAATGATTTGGGTGCCGATTCCCTTGATACGGTTGAACTGATCATGGAATTTGAAAAAGAATTCAACCTTTCGATTCCTGACGAAGAAGCAGAAAAGATTGAAACCGTAGGTGATGCGATAAGCTATATCGAGTCGCATACCTAAAACATTTCTTAGCATGAAGCTGAAACGGGTAGTAGTTACGGGCATTGGCGCAATTACTCCTATCGGAAAGAATGCAGGTGATTTTTGGAGTTCATTATTAAAAGGTGTGAGTGGGGCCTCTCCAATCACACTTTTTAACTGTGAAAAATTCAAAACAAGATTCGCCTGCGAAGTCAGGGATTTTAATCCTCTTGACTATTTCGACAGGAAAGAAGCGCGTAAATATGACCGGTATGCCCAGTTGGGAATGATTGCTGCCATCGAAGCTGTAAACGATGCCGGTCTGGATGCCGAGGGTATTGATGGCGACCGTATCGGCGTGATCTGGGCTTCCGGAATCGGCGGCCTGCGGACTTTTCACGATGAAGTGACAGCTTTTGTGAACGGTAACGGCACACCGAGGTACAACCCGTTTTTTATTCCCAAAATGATTGCCGACATTGTAGCAGGTCACATCTCCATTAAATATGGATTCAGAGGGCCTAATTTTGCTACGGTTTCAGCTTGCGCTTCATCTGCCAACGCACTGGCGGATGCTTTCAACTACATCCGTTTGGGGAAGGCCGATGCTTTTGTTACCGGCGGTTCAGAGTCATCCATTACCGAAGAAGGCCTGGGTGGTTTTAATGCCATGCATGCCATCTCAACCCGTAATGATGATCCGAAAACAGCTTCCCGTCCTTTTGATAAAGACCGTGACGGTTTTGTCATCGGCGAAGGCGGAGGCGGCCTTATTTTTGAAGAACTGGAGCACGCCAAAGCAAGGGGAGCAACAATCTATGCCGAAGTGGCCGGGGCAGGCCTTTCGGGAGACGGTTATCACATGACTGCTCCGCATCCCGAAGGATACGGCGCTTACCTGTGCATGAAAGCTGCCATCGAAGATGCCGAACTCAGGCCCGAAGACATTGACCATATCAATACGCATGGCACTTCAACACCGGTCGGTGATGTGGTTGAACCCAAGGCTATTTTAACAACTTTTGGTCAACACGCGTACAAAATCCACATTAACTCAACCAAATCAATGACGGGCCATCTGTTGGGCGGCGCAGGAGCTGTTGAAGCAATTGCCACACTTCTTGCCGTGAAACATGATGTTGTCCCGCCCACGATCAATCATTTTACTGATGATCCTGAAATTGACAACAAACTTGACTTTACATTCCACGAGGCAAAAGAGAGCAAAATAAATGCCGCCTTAAGTAATACTTTTGGCTTTGGCGGGCATAATGCATCAATAATTTTCAAGAAATATTCGGATTAAGATTTGTTGATTTTGACAGGGCGATTTAAGCTATATTTCACATCAAACAAAACACTTTATAAAGCGATAAAAAACATTTTCGGATTTTATCCTGAGCATATCTCTTTGTACAAGCTTGCTTTACGCCACAGATCAGCTTCCGAGAAAAAGCTAAATGGTTATAAATTAAACAACGAAAGATTGGAATACCTCGGCGATGCCATTTTAAGCGCCATTGTAGCCGACCTGCTTTTCAAACGATTTCCTTATAAAAGTGAAGGTTTTTTGACCCAGATGCGTTCGAAAATTGTCAGCCGCTCTTCCCTGAATCAGCTTTCCAACAAACTGGGACTGAACAAACTTATCAATTCATCTTTTGACCAGCTTAATCCCAACCGGTCAGCGCCGGGCGATACTTTTGAAGCTGTTGTGGCAGCCATGTACCTCGATAAAGGTTTTGATTTTACAAGAAAAATTATCATCAACCGGATCATTAATATTCATTTTGATCTCGACGAACTGGTCAATACCGAAGTAAATTACAAAAGCCGTGTTCTGGAATGGGCCCAAAAAGAAAAACGGCAACTGGTATTCAAAGTGATTGATGAAATTGGCGAGAGACAGGGCAAACAATATCTTGTGGCCGTTTTTGTGGATGATAAAAAAATCGCCCAGGCGCAGGACTATACCATCAAAGGAGCCGAAAAGCTGGCTTCTGAAAAAGCATGGAAAGAACTACATGAAAGTGGTTTACAGTAGTAAATCCGGATTTTCTTGATTTAAGACCCGGCAAATTATTTTTTGTTACTATCTTTGAGCAAACAAACTGGAAACATGGCTAAGAAACTTAAAGTTGAGTCGGATCTTTTTGAAGGCTACAGCTTATTGGCTCTCGTCACCCCCCTGAAAGATTATCGCCTGGCATACTTTATCAATGATGCACTGAACTTTCAGCTTAAAAAATATGATGATCTCCGATTGTCGGGAAAGGAAAGCGCCTTTTCATGGTACTATTACAGTCAGGGCAGCAACTACCTGCGTTGCATGCTGATTTCCAATATGGAAGAAAAAGGCCGTCTGATCCCGGGCCAGCGGATTGATTTTATTCTGTTGATCAAAAACATTGTGGATGATGAACAACGGGCAGAGATACTCTCAAAACTCCGAAAAATATCCAGTGTTAATGCTGCATTTGAGATTGATATGTCCACAATCAGGAATATGGATGTTCTGCTTGAAGCCATCGAAATGCATGAACTGGACCAGGTGATCAAACCTCTGATCAGAAAAACGAAGCCAAAGGGAGAATGATTGGTGATTTGCGATTGGTGAAAGAACAGCAAAACAATTGAAGTCTGAAGTCGGAGTTTCCCAACGAGTAAATTTCGGTTAGTCGGTGTTTGTCATGTAAAACTGGAACCCAAATAAACACGTTCAATTCCGGGGAGCAAAGCGATGTGGCCTGCCTTCTCTTCGCTACGGTCGGCGGGGGAATCCCAGACCTATGAAATAAGATAACATCAACCTACGTTTAGTTCCGGGGAGCGAAGCGACGTGGGAATCCCCATCCTATGAAACAAGATACCTGCCTGCCGG
>JAOZOO010000155.1 GCA_029933225.1 Bacteroidales bacterium
CCTGTCGCGGAAGAAAAAACCGAAGAAGAAAAAGAAGAAACTGCATCCACACCATCACTGGATCTGTTTTCCACCGCCGAGGAAACCATTGCTGAAAAACTGGCCCAAAAAGATGAATCAACAGTTGCGGATAAAATAAGCCGGAATGTGGTCAATGACCTCAGGCAGGTAATCGGTATCAACGAAAAATTTCTGTTCATCAATGAACTCTTTAACGGCGACATGACCCGTTACAACAAAGTGATCGATGACCTGAACAGCATGCAGAATTCCGAGGGCGCCGGCCGCTATCTTATTGAGCTGAAAGTGGCTGCCCAGTGGCCGGATGACATGGAAGCCTTCATAAAGCTGAAAGAACTGGTTGAAAGAAAATTTACCTGAAAAACCAAACAATGGAACCTTCTAAACTTTTTATTGTCCCCACCCCCATCGGTAACCTCGAAGACATGACCTTCAGGGCAGTGAAAATATTGAAGGAAGTGGACCTGATACTGGCGGAGGATACACGCACAAGCAGTAAACTTCTCCGGCATTACGAGATCACGAACAAGTTGTTTGCCTACCACCAGCATAACGAACATAAAGTGCTGCAACACCTTGTTGACCGTCTGTCGGAAGGGGAAACCATGGCCCTGATCACCGATGCGGGCACCCCGGCCATATCCGACCCGGGCTTTCTACTTGTGCGTGAATGCATTAAGAATGATATCGAAGTGGAATGCCTTCCGGGAGCTACCGCTTTCGTCCCGGCGCTGATCAATTCGGGGATGCCTGCCGACCGGTTTTTTTTCGAAGGTTTTCTGCCGCACAAAAAAGGCAGGCAAACCCGCCTCCGCGAGCTGGCTGAAATGCCTCATACGCTCGTGTTTTATGAGTCACCGCATCGACTCATCAGGACACTCGAACAATTTTCCGAATACTTCGGCGCCGACAGGCAGGCTTCGATATCGAGAGAGTTAACCAAAATACACGAAGAAACCGTTCGCGGGACAATACAATCCCTTTTGGAACATTTTAAAAACAAAAGCATTAAAGGGGAAATCGTGATCGTGATCGGTCAGAAGAAATAAACATATTATATTTAACGGCATATTAAAATGTGTGTTGGCTTAAATAATTCGTATATTTGACCTTGAAACCAACATTCACAGAAACATTTTTATTTAAACCCTTACAAATATCAAATGATGAAAAATCTTGTTTTTGTTTTCATTTTCTTTATTGTCATCTCATCATCCTGTGCTTCCCATCGGGTTTTAAGTCAATACGAAAGTACCGAAATCGTCTTTGGTGACGGAGGAGGATTCACAGGCCAGGTGAATGAATACACGTTAAGTACCGATGGTACCATTACACTGGCCAAAAGTATCGAAGGAGATACCGTAATCCTGACAACCGTAGGCAAAAAGACCGCCGGAAAGATTTACAAAATGTTTTCGGAATCAGGCATCGATACGCTGGATTTCAAACATCCTGGCAACAAATATTATTTTATTAAAGAAAAAGAAAACGGGATAAAACACGAAGTGATCTGGGGTGATCCCAACTTTGCCGTTCCTCCGCAGATTGAAAATCTTTATACCTTTTTATTAACGCATATTCATAACAATTAAAAATAAATGCCATGATTAAAAAATCTACTTTTTCAACAATTTTACTCCTGGGATTCTTTTTTGTTTTTCAGGTATTACCGGCTCAAAACGGTAGCAATCCGTTTGCGGTGAAACAAAAAACGACGACTTCCAGGTCCGGCTTTACTCCGGCGCCCCTGAATGCCGGACCGTTAATGAATGCATTACAGGGACAGCGCAATCTGCAAACCACACCAGGTTACAACTATCATGCAATTCTTTTTCAAAACCCGACTTTAAACAGCACATCCCGATACGCAGAGCAACAATACGATAAAAACGGGCTGCTGATCATGGCTGAAAATGCCGTGGGTTATGGTGTTCCGTTCAACAGCCGTTCGGAAGAAGCTACCGTTCAGGCCTGTTATAAATATCTTGACCAGATCAAATCTGCCATGAGGATACAGGATCCCGAGAAAGAATTTTCAGTTGAAAAGCAATGGGAAGACGATCTGGGATACACTCATGTGCGTATGCAGCAATATTTCGGAGGGCTGGAAGTTTTTGGCGGCGAAGTCATTTTACACGGCACACAGGGGATGCTCACCCGCTTCAACGGAACCTATTATCCAACCCCGGATGTTATCGATCTTTATCCCGATATTCAGGAACAACAGGCCGTGGATATTGTTATTCAGGATGTTTCAACGGTTACAACCTACGCCGAAATTCCGGATGAAATTAAATCTTTCTACAATTACGAAGGTCCTGAAACCAGGCTGGTCATTTATCATTACGACAGGGAGTTGAACAGCGAACGGCTGGCATGGCACATCAGCATCAGGCCCAACGTACTGGACTGGTACCAGTATTTTGTGGATGCCAAAACCGGAGAGGTCATCAACAAATACAACAATACATGCACCGACGGGCCGGCCACGGCACAGGGAGTTGACCTGAACGGCGTTACACGTACCATTCACACTTATCTGAAAAACGGAAAATATTATTTACTGGATGCTTCACGACCGATGTTTGATGAAGGGCAGTCTGATATACCCGACAACCCGGTGGGTGCCATTGTAACACTGGATGCCAATTACAGCACCATGCAGAATTTGAGTGTATATTATCTTACTTCCCAAAACAATTCATGGGATAACCCGACAGCAGTTTCTGCACATTACAATGCCGGGACAACCTATGAATATTATAAAAACACACATTCCCGGAATTCCATTGACGGAAAAGGCGGAACCATTTATTCCATTATCAACGTGAATGACGACAACGGCGGAGGACTTGATAATGCTTTCTGGAACGGTCAGGCCATGTTTTACGGCAACGGCAACCAGGCATTCCTGCCGCTGGCCGGAGCGCTTGATGTGGGAGGTCATGAAATGACCCATGGGGTTACACAGCATACGGCCAACCTGGTTTATCAAAATGAATCGGGGGCCATCAATGAGGCCATGTCGGATATTGCAGGAGCTATGGTGGATCGCGATGACTGGCAGTTGGCAGAAGACATCGTTCCGGCCAACAGTCCTTATTTCCCCACCGGCGCCATGCGCGACATGTCGAACCCGCACAATGGCGGAAGCAGTTTCAATGACCCGTCCTATCAACCTGCCCATGTGAATGAAATGTATCACGGAAGCAGTGATAACGGCGGTGTGCATACCAACAGCGGGATCATCAATTATGCCTATTATAAACTGGCAACCGCCATATCAAAAGATAAAGCGGAGAAAGTATTCTACCGGGCTTTGACCACATACATGACATCCACATCGCAGTTTATTGACTGCCGGCTGGCTTTCGAAAATGCAGCAAAAGACTTATACGGAAACAGCTCAAATGAATACAACGCCGTGAATGATGCCTTTTATTCAGTAGGCATTGGTGAACAAAGCGGTGGCGGTGGCGGCAGCCCGCCTCCCGGCGAAATTGAGATCAACCCCGGACAGGATTACATCCTCAGCGTGGATGTTAACCCCGAGGATGCCAATACACTGTATATTTCAAATACACAGGCAACAGAATTTCTGCCGATCAGCCAGACCACACCAAAACGCAAACCCAGCGTTACTGACGATGGAAGTTATGCCGTATTCGTTGCCCAAAACAATGCAATGGTTGCGATTCCCCTTACCGACCCTTATGAAGAATGGAATTTGTCGGAGGAGTTTATTTGGGACAATGTGGCCATTTCAAAAGACGGGACAAAAATTGCCGCCATCACCACAGATGTGGATTCAGCCATCTGGGTTTATAGTTTTGGCAATCAGCAATGGGCAAAATATCATTTATACAACCCAACTTTTTCGGAAGGTGTCATAACCGAAAACGTTTTATATGCCGATGCCATCGAGTGGGACTATTCGGGAGAATACCTGATCTATGACGCATACAATAAACTGGAAAACAAAGAGGGAGACGACATCAGCTACTGGGATATGGGATTTATCCGTGTGTGGAACAATGCTTCCAACTCATGGGGTGACGGTGAAATCTTTAAGCTGTTCTCTGCTTTGCCTGAAGGCATCAGCGTCGGTGACCCGTCGCTGGCAAAGAACTCGCCCTACATTATTGCTTTTGATTATTTTGATGATTACTCCGGTGAAATCTTTGTGCTGGCAGCTAATCTCGTAACCGGAGATGTTGGGGCGATTTATCAAAACACTATCCTGGGAATGCCGGACTATTCAAAAATGGACAACAAACTTGTATTCTCAGCCATGAGTAATGACAATGTAGAAGTGATTGGACAAATATCCCTGCAAAGTGATAAGATCAATCCGACAGGCGACCCATCGGTTTTGATTGGATACGCCAAATGGCCTGTCTGGTACGCTACCGGACAACGCAATCTGACGGATTTGGAAGAAAACCTTGTGGAGGACATCTTTGTCAATGCTTATCCGAACCCGTTTAACAATGAGTTGACGCTGGTTGCGGAAATAAAGAACAACAATCCTTATGATATTAAGGTATTCAATATTTACGGTCAGCTCGTGAAAGAAATTTCGGGTGTAAGCCAAAGCGAAATGGCTACGGTAAAACTGAATACGGACAACTGGGCAAAAGGAACTTATCTGGTAAGGATAAACACCGGAAAACATACGACCACAAAGAAGATCGTGAAAGTTGAATAATCAGGATTATTGAATAACACAGATCAGTGAATCCGGAGAAGTACTTACTTTTTCGGATTCTCTTTTTTATTATGAATTGGTATTAAATTGTATCGCGGTTGATCTTGATGGGCGGGGTTTCAATGACATTGCTTTTGTTGAGCGCACGGTCATAAATGAAAACCGTAAATTTGATGGTGTCGAACTTTGAAAGGGGATTATAAAGGAACACCGTATCCTGGAAGACTCCTTTTATCGCAAGGTTTCCCGTAGGCGGTGTCAGAATCGGGAAGCGGCTGTTGAATGTAAGTGTATCGAATTGCTGGGTTTCATTATTCCAGAAAACAAGCGGCACCTTTTCAAATTCCCCGTTCCGCATTTCATAATAATCAATGACCAGATTGTAATAATAAGGGCTTCCCCAGTTGAAAGGCGGGAAGGTGTCTCTGCTGGCCAGTCCCAGGTCGCCATCGCCATCCTGGTATGAAAAAATCAACACACCCCTTTGGGTAATCCCGGTTTCCGCATTGTTTTCCAGCAAAAAACCTTCGTAAGTAATCCGGGGCTCATCCGGAAATTCCTCAAAACGCCGGCAGGATGAGACAATGACAATGGCTGAAACAACCATCATCAATACCATTATGACCCATGTGTGCTTTTTCATTCGTTTTACCTTCGGATGCTGTTTATACGAAACAAGATTGCAAAAGTATTATTTTCGCCAAAATATAACCAAAAGCATGCCGCAATTGGATTTATTAAAGAAACGAATATTCAGTATAAGCTCCCTTAAAGAGTTTAACGAAATTGCTTTGCAATTATTTCGTTATCAATATAAAAACAATGCGGTTTATCACAGTTTTGTTGACGGACTGCATGTCCGGATCAGCGAGGTCAGGCATTTTTCAAAAATCCCTTTCCTGCCCGTTGAGTTTTTTAAAGACCATAAAGTGATTACCGGCGACTTTGAACCGGAGATTATTTTCACCAGCAGCGGCACGGGTGGTTCCGGCACAAGCAGACATTTTGTAAAAGAGCGCTCATTGTATGAGGAAAGTTTCCAAAAAACGTTTGAGTTGTTTTTCGGAAAACCGAAAGAATATATTATCCTTGCTCTGTTGCCATCCTACCTTGAGCGTGAAGGGTCGTCACTGGTGTATATGACTGAAAAACTGATTGCTTTGAGCGGCCACCGGGAAAGCGGGTTTTATTTGCATGATTATGAAAAGCTGGCTGGTATGCTTAAAAAATTACGGGATGAGAACAGAAAGGTGATGCTGCTCGGAGTAACGTATGCCCTGCTGGAGCTGGCGGAAGAATATCCGGTTGATTTCCCGGAACTGATCCTGATGGAAACGGGGGGGATGAAAGGGAAGCGCAAGGAAATGATCAGGGAAGAGTTGCATGAAATCCTGATAAATGCTTTCCGTGTTCCGAAAGTTTATTCGGAATACGGCATGACGGAACTGCTGTCGCAGGCGTATTCAAAAGGGGAAGGAAAATTTGTGACTCCACCGTGGATGAAAGTGCTCATTCGCGACACAAACGACCCTTTGACTTTGTTGCCCGATGGAAAAGCCGGAGGTATCAATATCATCGATCTCGCCAACATTCACTCGTGCGCTTTCCTCGCCACACAGGATTTGGGAAAGATCCTTCCGGACGTCAACTTTGAAGTACTTGGCCGATTTGACAACTCCGATGTGCGGGGGTGTAATCTCCTGGTGCAGTAATCGCTCTGACCTGCCAACCGGACTTGCTTTCGGCATGTCGAAACCAGCCGGAACATCATAAGAAAGTAAGTTTTGCAGAGGAATATGAAGAGTTTATTAAATTCTACGAACAGAACCTGAAAA
>JAOZOO010000156.1 GCA_029933225.1 Bacteroidales bacterium
ACAAACCCATGAGTCAGGGTACGCGCTGCCACCAGTTGGCCATGTACGTGATTTACGAAAGCCCCTTGCAGATGCTGGCCGACAGCCCGTCAAACTACATGAAAGAAAAGGATGCCATGGATTTTCTGTCGCCCGTGCCCTCTATTTGGGACACCACTATCGTCCTCGATGCCAAAGTGTCGTATTATATCCTCATGGCACGTAAAAGCGGCAACAAATGGTATCTCGGCGCCATGACCGATTGGGATGCCCGTGATCTTAAGGTTGACTTCGGCTTTCTGCCGGACGGTAATTATACCCTGGAAATCTGGCAGGACGGCATTAATGCCGACAGGTACGCATCCGATTACAAAAGGATAACAAAGGCAGTCAGCAAAAATACCAAACTGGATATCCACCTGGCGCCGGGCGGTGGATGGGTCGGTGTTATTGTTTTAAAATAATATCTCCAACTATGAATAAACAACTTAAATATTTTTCCCCCTGCCTCCTCCAGAGGGGGAAATTCAATCAATAAATTATAATAAAATGAAAAAAATCAGTTTCTTTTTTCTTCCTTTATTTGTTCTGGCTTTCAGTTTGACCTCTTGCACAAATTCGAACATGAAAAAAGAAAAATACGAACAAGATATTGAAAACCTGCTGTCGCAGATGACCCTCGAAGAAAAGGTAAAAATGCTCGGTGGCGAAGGATTTGAAACACCCGGAATCGAACGGCTGGGCATTCCGGGTCTGAAGATGACCGACGGGCCGGCAGGCGTCAGATGGGGCCGGTCAACTGCCTTTCCGGGACCTGTTTCGCTGGCGGCAAGCTGGGATAAAGACCTTGTTTTCCGCGTGGGCCAGGCCATGGCCGAAGAAGTCAAACTGAAAAACAAGAACGTACTACTGGCGCCGTGCGTGAACATTCACCGCTTTCCGCTCGGCGGCAGGAACTTTGAAAGCTACGGGGAAGACCCTTTCCTGGCAGGGCAGACTGATGTGGCATTTATCAAAGGCGTACAGGACAGAAATGTGGTAGCCACCGTTAAGCATTATGCAGCCAATAACCAGGAATGGGAACGTCATATCGTGGACATCCGCGTCAGCGAAAGGGCCTTGCGCGAGATTTATCTGCCTGCCTTCAAAGCTGCTGTTCAGGAAGCCGGCGTTTACAGCGTAATGGCTGCCTACAACAAAGTCAACGGTCATTATTGCTCGGAAAACAAACACCTGCTGACTGACATTTTAAAAAACGAATGGGGATTTAAAGGATATGTGGTTTCCGACTGGGGCGCCACACACAGCACGGTCAGGGCAGCCAACGCAGGACTTGACATCGAGATGCCATTCGGCAAACATTTCGGTGACAGTCTAATCACCGCGGTAAAAGAAGGCAAGGTAAGCGAACAAACCGTTGACGATAAAGTCAAACGGATTTTGAGGGTAATGTACGAGGCAAAGCTGATGGATACCGCCAAAAAGCCCCATGTGGACAGCAAACAGCTTTTTCAGTTGCACTGGAAATTAGCTCTGGAAGCAGCCGAAAAAGGCATCGTACTTCTGAAAAACGAAGGTTCACTTCTGCCCCTTGATAAAAAGAAAATCAAAACGATTGCCGTAGTAGGCCCCAACGCGGCTTATGCCATCAGCGGGGGTGGTGGCAGTTCGCAGGTTCAACTCTTTTACAAGGTATCACCGCTGGAAGGCATTCGTCAGTTTGTCGGTGAGGATGTAAAAATACTGTATGCTTCCGGACCGGCCATGGACGGCGATATCTTCCCCATTGAACCGCAATTCCTCCTTATGCCCAACAAAAAAACTCCCGGGCTAAAAGGAGAATATTACCAGAGTATCGATTTCTCCGGCAAACCTGTTTTTACCAGAACCGACAAGCAGATCATCTTCAATTTCGCCTATGATGCGCCCAGATATGAAATGAATGCCGTTGACGACGGCAACCGCTATGCCATCCGCTGGACGGGATATCTGAAAGCGCCGGTAACGGGGACTTATGAAATGCTTTTTCAAAGCGATGGCGGGGCACGGCTTTATGTGGACGGCAAAAAACTGATTGATGATTCTGACAACGAAAAACCGGTAAAATTAAGGACGGCGAAAATTTATCTGAAAAAAGGGCAGCTTGTCCCGCTGAAGATGGAATATGTTGCCTGGTACAGCATTTCCGAAGTGAAACTGGGCTGGAACATCCCCGGTTTCGGCCCGGTAAAGGAAGCCGTTGAAGTGGCAAAAAAAGCAGATGTTGTCGTTCTAGTTACGGGATTAAGCAATCATTTCGAATCGGAAAGCGGCGATCTGGAACGTTTTGTTTTCCCTGAACAGGATAAATTCATCAACGCCATTGCCAAGGCCAACCCGAACACAGTGGTGGTGATGTATAACGGTTCTCCCTATTCCGTCACGGCATGGGTTGACCACGTGCCGGCGGTTGTAGAGGGATGGTACGGTGGACAGGAGCAGGGTAATGCACTGGCTAATGTGCTGTTCGGCAAGGTCAACCCTTCGGGGAAACTCCCCTACTCCCTTATCCGTGATTCGGTTGATTGCCCGGCATTCAAAGGATACAAAGACCCGGGTCTCGTTGGTAATTATTCGGAAGGTATTTTTGTGGGATACCGTTATCTGGATAAAAACAACATCGATCCCGTCTTTCCATTTGGCCATGGGCTTTCGTACACTACTTTCAAATACAGCAACTTAAAGACAAAACTTACGGAGGATAAAAAAGTAAGAGTCACGCTTACTGTTGAGAACACCGGCAAGCGGAACGGCTGGGAAACCGTACAGATTTATGTTCAGGAAAAACACAGCAAGGTTCCCCGTCCCATGAAAGAGTTGAAAGCTTTCCATCATGTCAACCTCGATCCCGGCATCAAAGCCAAAGTCGTAATTACACTTGATCGCAGCGCTTTTGCTTATTACGATAAAAATCAAAGCAAATGGGTGGTAGAACCCGGAGAGTACGTTATCATGGCCGGAAGTTCGTCAAGGGATATCCGGCTGAAGCAGGCAGTGGATATTCATGATTGGAGTGCTGATTAGTGATTAGTAGATTAGTGAAATTGCTCCAACTGGGAACAAAAATCAAACATTAAACTGCTTCCTTTTCTTCTATCATTTTTCTTAATTTTACCCAAACATAAAATGCCGAAAAACCATGCTAACAGAAAAAGACCTTCAGCAAATCAAAAACAAAGGCATCAGTGCGGAAACCGTTGAAAAACAGATCGAACACTTCAAAAATGGATTTCCGTACATAAACCTTGTGGCGCCTGCGACCAAAGAAAGCGGATTGCATTGCTATACCGATGAAGAAGCCGCCGGACTGGCGGCCTGGTTCGACGAGCATTTTGCCGATTACGAACTGATCAAATTTGTTCCCGCCTCGGGGGCAGCCAGCCGCATGTTCAAGATGCTTTTTGAATTCATGGAAAGCTGGCAGGGAACGCCCGAAGACCTTGAAAAATACGAAGCTGACAAATCTTTCAACTCAACCTACAATTTTTTTACAAACCTTCACAAATTTGCTTTTTACAATGAATTGAAGAATGTTCTTGGAAATGCCGGCTACGCTATTAACGACCTGCTGGAGAAAAAAGACTTCAAAATCATTCTCGAATATTTCCTGACGGGAAAAGGAATGGGGTATGCCCAGCTTCCCAAAGGACTTTTACTGTTCCATAATTATGAAGACGAACCCCGGCTCGCTGTGGAAGAGCATCTTGTGGAAGGCGCTCATTATGCCACTGATAAAAACGGAATTGCCCGGCTGCACCTGACCGTATCACCTGACCATCAGCAGAAGTTTGAAGAAGCAGTGGCAGCAAAAAAAGGGAAATACGAGAAGAAGTATGAGGTCACTTTCGATATCAGCTTCTCACAGCAAAAACCTTCCACCGACACCGTTGCCGTTGACATGAACAACGAACCGTTTCACGATGATGACGGCACTATCCTGTTCCGTCCCGGCGGACACGGTGCCCTGATTGAAAACCTGAACGACCTGAACGGTGAAATCGTATTCATTAAAAACATTGACAATGTGGTACCCGATCGGCTGAAAGGGGAAACTTACCTCTATAAAAAAGTCATCGGCGGGTTGCTGATGAAATTGCAGGAAAAAACTTTTGACTATCTCGAAGCGTTGGAAGACGGCAACGTGAACAAGGAAGAGCGACAGGAGATCATGGAATTTGCCGAAAAAGAGCTGAACATCTTTTTCCCTGCCGCTTATGACGGCTACGAGGACATGGAACAGATTGATTTTCTCTACAACCGGATGAACCGTCCCTTAAGGGTTTGCGGGATGGTAAAAAACGAAGGGGAACCAGGCGGAGGCCCGTTCTGGGTGGCCGACGAAGACGAGAATTTATCCCTGCAAATCGTTGAATCCTCACAGATCAATTTCGACGATCCCAAACAAAAGGAGATCGTGAGTAAGTCCACCCATTTCAATCCGGTGGACCTGGTTTGCGGCGTGAGGAATTTCAAAGGAGAACAGTTCGACCTGAAAGAATATGTTGACCCCGAAACGGGCTTCATATCTATCAAATCCAGGAACGGCAAAGACCTGAAAGCCCAGGAATTGCCGGGACTCTGGAATGGCGCCATGGCCGACTGGATTACCGTGTTTGTGGAAACACCCTTAATCACCTTCAATCCGGTAAAGACCATTAACGACCTGTTACGTCCGCAGCATCAGCCGGGGGAGTGAGGGGAGTTTTGAGTTTGGAGTTTGGAGTTTAGAGTTTTACAAATGATAAAGTAACATAACCATTTATTAAATATCTGTTCTATGAAAGCAAGCACCCTGAAATTTATTTTATTTATCATTGTTGCAGGTTTTGCGTTAAATGCCTGTGAAAGCGGGATAACCTACCCGTCAGTTGCCGAAAAGCCAACCGGAGAATATCATCCGGGACAATTTGTTTGGCACGACCTTGCGACACCAAATCCTGTAGCCGCAATGGATTTTTACAAAACCGTTTTCGGATGGGAATATAAGGCGCTTGGCTCCGGCGAAAAGGCATATCAGGTCATCATGCTGAACGGCCAGCCCATCGGCGGCATTTTCAAACTTGCTGCCAAATACGGCGATGCAAGCGAGTGGATTGGTTCTATTTCGGTTGAAGACGTTGATGCTGCAGTTTCCTTCAACAGCTCCGAGGGAGGAAAAACCATTTTCAAAACAAGCTACTTTAAAGGAAGGGGGACGACTGCACTGGTACAGGATCCGCAGGGTGCAATACTGGCTTTTCTTCATGCGGATGGTGGCGACCCGGAATTAGACAAGGAAATACCCGACAACGACTGGCTCTGGAATGAACTGTGGACAAACGATCTGGAAGGTTCGCGCAAGTTTTACAAAACCTTATTCAACTATGAGGAAAAAAGCATTTCAGGCGCAAAGGCACCCTACTATGTATTTGAAAAAAACGGGATAAAATATGCGGGAGTATTGGGAAACCCGGTGGAAGGTGCCAGAAGCGCCTGGATGCCATACATTCACGTAAGCGATGTAAATGCCACCATCAGGAAAGCAGTTGACGCCGGGGCTCACGTTATGATGGAACCCAACAGTGAGATAAGGAAAGGAAGCGTTGCAGTTCTTATGGACCCGCTTGGCGCACAGTTTACCATACAGGAATGGCCTATTAAGTAATCTTTAAAAACAGGAACTATGAAATACAGAATAAAAAGTTTATTCATCATACTCATTGTTGCCCTGAGCCTGGCACTGACAAGTTGTGCCAATATGCGCTGGGGCACCAGCGCCGGTGTGAACGTCAGTTTCGGACCCAACGGCCCGAGGGTAACGCCACATGTCAACGTAAACCTTTACAGTGGCGGCAGGTTTTAAATACCCCGGTGACTTTATAAGAAAAAGATAAAACTGAATGATTGCCTTAATTCTGGTAATTAGTGAGGCCTTGTTACCACCTGACCACCCACCCGCTTAAAGCGT
The DNA here is from genome assembly GCA_029933225.1 of Bacteroidales bacterium. Lineage (GTDB taxonomy): Bacteria > Bacteroidota > Bacteroidia > Bacteroidales > F082 > JAADID01. Next base: position 5,966 of record JAOZOO010000156.1, read on the forward strand.
CCCGCTTTAAAGTTTTTCTTTAGATTTGAATAATGATAAAAATCTGTTTCCCGGTCTCTCATGACAGGGTTTTTTCTTTCTGTTTTCTTTACCTTTGCCCCTTTAAAATATTGAAAAATGGCAAAACCCGAAATAACCAAAGAGATTCTCATTGAGGAGCTTGTGGACAATTACCCTTTTTCCGTCCGATACCTTATGGAACAGGGAATCCGTTGTATCATGTGCGGCGAACCCATCTGGGGAACACTGGAAGAAGCAGCCAAAGAGAAAAACTTTACAGATAAAGACATCGAACGGTTTGTCAGTGAAATGAAAAAGCTGGCGGAAGAAGACACAGATGATAACAAACCCGGTGTGAAGATTGATGTAAAAAAGATAGATTAATTTTAATTGTTTTAATTGATCTAATGTCGAATTGACCTAAATAATTTCTAATTCTCTAAATCCCAGCCGGTTTAAATATATTGGCCCATTAATTCGGATTTTACCATGGGCATTCTTTCAGAAAGGATTTGTTTAGATTAATTAGATCAATTATTCTTTACGTCTCAGGTCGCCAAGGTTCACAACAATTCTTTTTTATCTTTGGCAAAAGTAAT
>JAOZOO010000157.1 GCA_029933225.1 Bacteroidales bacterium
CTATATCCCCGAAGCCAGCACATCCACAATGTGGGCCACTTTGATGGGCAGCTTGTGTTTTTTAATATATCCGTACTGGTGCATCAGGCAGGAGGAATCGGTGGAGACAATGTATTCGGCACCGGTATCCAGCGCATTCTGCACTTTCTGCTCGGCCATGGCCGTGGAGATGGGCTCAAATTTCACCGAAAACGTCCCCCCGAAACCGCAGCACACATCGGAGTCTTTCATTTCGATTAACTCCAGACCCTTCACATTCTTCAGCAGCCGGCGGGGCTCATCCGTCAGCCCGTATTCCCGTAATGAAGCACAGGAATCATGATAGGTAATCTTGTGCTCGAAAACCGACCCGAAATCTTCCATTTTGATCACATTGACGAGAAAATCGGTGATCTCGTAAATATTGCGCTGCAATTGCTTATAATCATTATGAAAAGCCGAATTGTAAAACAGCTCGTCGTAGAAATTTTTGATATACCCGATGCAGGATGCCGAGGGCCCGACAATGGGGCGGTTGTGACTGAAATCCTTGATGAATTTTTTTCCCAGCTTCCGGGCTTCTTCCCAGTAGCCACTGTTAAAGGCAAACTGTCCGCAACAGGTCTGGTTTGTATTGTAATGCACATTGATCCCCGCTTTTTCAAGCACCTTCACCATGTTGAAACCCGTCTGCGGGTATATCTGGTCAATAAAGCAGGGTATGAAAATATCTACGTCCATTGTCGAATTTTGCGCAAAGGTAAGAAAGCAGGTTCAAATATAAGGTTAATTTTTTTCAACATCTGCAAAACCGAATCTTTCGACGTCTTTCCAGTATTCGGGATAAGATTTATCCACCACCTCGGGATTCTCAACAGCTACCTGACCCAATTCCAGCACCAGGGGCGCCAGTGCCATGACCAGCCGGTGATCGGCATAGGTCTCAAAAACGATCTCCTTGCCTTTCGGAAGTTCATTCCCCGGGATCATCTGCACAACGTCACCTGATGTTTTGAAGCTCGCTCCAACTTTTGCGAGTTCCCGCGTCAGACTCTCGATCCTGTCGGATTCCTTGTAGCGAAGATGCCCGACACCTTTGAAAGTTGCCGGCACTTTTTTGGCAGCACAGGTCGCCATCACCGCGGGCACCAGGTCAGGCGATCCTGAAAAATCAAAGGTCAGTTCCTTCGTCACCTCTTCTTTTCTCCGAAGCACAATGCCTTCGGTGGTAAATTCCGTTTTCACACCCAGCCGGTCAAAAATATCGGCACAGGCACGGTCGCCCTGAACGCTTTCTTTTATAAATCCCGGCAAGGCAATCTCCGCACGATCCGACAGGGCTACCATCTGATACCAGTAAGAAGCCGAGCTCCAGTCGGGTTCCACATGCATTTCCCTCGGTTCGTAAAATCCATAGGGTACCGTGATCACATTTTCCCTGATACGGCAATCAATGCCGAACTCACGCATCAGGCGGCGGGTCATCTCCACATACGGGAATGACACCATTTTTCCGTGCCAGCGTATCTGAAGGCCGGTATTCATGCAGGGCCCGATAAGCATCAGTGCCGAGACAAACTGGCTGCTTTTGGAGGCATCAATGTTGACCCTTCCTTTTTTGAGTTTACACCCCCGTATGTTGATGGGTGGATATCCTTCCCTGTCGCAATACCTGATATCGGCGCCCAGTTCGTGCAGGGCATCCACGAGCGGGCCGATAGGTCGTTCCATCATCCGTGGTGTTCCCGTAAGATGCCAGAGGCCTTTTTGCGTGACAAGGCAAGCGGTCATAAACCGGTAGAAGGTACCCGCGTTGCGGGCATCGAGGATCATCGGTATCTGCGACGAACCGCATATCCGTATTTGTTTCAGGCTGCGTGCCAGCAGCCGCGTGTCGTCAGCTTTTGAAATATTCCTGAAATGGACGTTTCTTCCGCCAAGAAAAGCCATGATCAGCAAACGGTTGCTGATGCTTTTCGAACCGCTGATCCGGCAGGTTCCGTAAAGTTCTCTCTTTTTTAATTGCAGTTTGATTGTATGAGTCATAAGAACTATCGGTCATGTAAATAATATTCAAGGCTTTCGAGCACAAGATCGGTACTGACTTCCTTATCATGCACGGCTTTACCCAGTCTTTTGATCAGGCTGAAACGCAATTTTCCTTCCCTTACTTTTTTGTCCTGCCGCATCAGATCAATCAGGGCAGGGACGTCCTCTTTGGTCACTGATAAACGGGAAAAGTTCTTATCGATCATTTCCACAATTTCTTCTTTGCGTGAGCATTCAAGGTCGGTCATCTTTTCGGAAATATAAGCTTCGCAGATCATGCCTGCCGCAATGGCCTGCCCGTGTGTGATGGGTGTCTCTTTTTTCAGAAAAAAACTTTCAAAAGCATGGCCGATGGTGTGGCCGAAATTCAGGTTTTTCCTGACGCCTTTTTCTTCAAAATCATGACGGACGATATCAATCTTGTCGCGTGCCGCCCTGACGATGATCTTATCCCAGAAATCGATCTCATGGAAATCTTTACCGTAAAGCCACTGCCACAGTTCGCGATCCATGATCAGACCGTATTTCAGCACTTCAGCAAAACCCGACTGCCAGTGTTTTTCTTCAAGAGTCTTTAAAAATACAGGGTCGATCACCACGCTGACCGGATCCACAAACAGCCCCACCTGGTTTTTGAATTTCCCGAAATCAATCCCTGTTTTTCCTCCGATGGATGCATCCACCATGCCGAGCAGGGTAGTGGGCACATTGGCAAAAGCGATACCCCTTTTATAAGTCGCGGCAACAAATCCTCCAATATCTGTAAGAACGCCTCCTCCGAGGTTGATCATCAGCGCATCACGGTCCACATTCAGCCGGGTCAGCTCTTTCCAGATAAAAAGAGCCTGATCAAGATTTTTCTTTTCTTCGCCGCTTTCAATACAAATTACGTCGGTTTCCCGAAACTCCGGAAGGTGTTCCCTGAAAACGGGCAGGCAATAATTACGTGTGTTATTGTCCACCAGCAAGACATAACGGGGGTAATTAACCAGCAACTTCGATGAATGATCCAATGCCTGCTCACCGATCATATACGAAACAGGCTTGGCATCTAAAAAAACGGGTGATGTGTTCATGGCATCAAAAATAACACTTCATTAATTCGGTTGGGGAAAATTATGATAATTCTGTGCATTATTTCCCTGTTCAACGTTTAATTATTTTTATTTGATTTTTTTGTTTTGGACTTTTGCTGGTCCGCTTTTTTTTGCTGGGTTTGTTTTGTGGTCTTCTGCTTTTGCTGTTTCTTACTTTTATCTTCTTTTATCGTTTTCCCTACCGGTGAAATCGTATTCACAATACCTGTCTGAAGTGTTTTCCACATGAAGTTACCAAAACCTTTATACATCACCCGGTTGAAACCCATAACGGCTACACGCGTTTTACCGTTTTTGCCGGGATTAGCTGTACGCGAAACCGCATCGGCAGCCCACGACATGAACTTGTTCTTTTTGATCCGGTCTTTCTGAAGAATATTCACGGCCATATCGCTGTAAAGCATGGTCATTTCACCACGGGATACGGAATCGTTTGCTCCCCCCTCGAAATGGATATTTTTCAGTTTTCCTTTCTCAAACTTTGCGCCTATTGCCGGAAACGATGCCGGATTGAAAGTCTTTAGTCTGGCGGAACCCATCCACCCGCCAAAATAAAAAGTATCTTTTCGGATATTCAACGGAAAGGCAAAATCAATGGTTAGCGGCGCTTTCCTCATCAGCTTGCCTTTCAGCCTGATTTTCATCATCTTCACATTCCGGATACTGTCTTTTATTGAAGTAACATTTTGAATGTTAACGTTCAGACTTCCGAGGCTTACCGTCATCAGATCTTTTATGTCTTTCATCTTTTCCTGGTAAACCAGATCGCTCCCGGTTAAACTGACCTTCCTGATGTATAAAGGAAATTTCATCGTTTTCAGCAGTTGGTGCGGCAGTTTGGGGCGTTTGGTCTCATCAAACGGATAACGCTTGTCTTTTAAAATTTCAACTTTCAGCCCGTCGATCCCCACACTGTCCACAATAACCCTGTTTTTAGTGATGGTGTTGAAAAGATTGAATGAACTGATATAGATCTTATCAATATCCAGGTCATAAATCTCTTTGGTGAATTTGAAAGCTTTGGCCATCTTGTACTTATTTTTATAAGTGGGATGCATGGCCAGTCCGTCAATCTGCAGATAATTACCGGCATTGTTATAAAGCAGGCGTTCAATATCCAGTGAGTACCACCCCCCGGGAAGCAAAAGCGACCTGATCGACAGTTCAGCCCTGAATTTTGAGAATTCCATCCTGAACACATTCGGGTTGTCAGGATGTGTGATAAAATCAACAGAATACAGATATAAATCCAGGTTTCCGGTAGAAAACAGCACCTTTTCATTCTTCAGATCAATGATCTGAAGTTTACAATTGACAAGATCAATCTCATGGAGGTTAATTTTATTTAATCCCTGGATACTAATGGAATCGGGGTTAAACTTATTCCGGCTTTGATCTTTTACATCTTTAACGGGTTCTGTGCGTTTCGGGGCGTTTAAGATTTTGACATTTGCATTTTTCAGTAAAATCCTTCTTGCATAGATTTCACCATCAACGAGCGCCTTGTAAATATCTACCCCGGCAATCCTGAACAGCCCGATCTCGCTGGACTGAATAAATTTCAGGTCAACAGTACCATCTTTTACACCTTTGATGAGCGTGCTGTCAGGTATTATTTTCAGTCCCCTGATATTCAGGTTTCCGGTCAGTATGTTCACCCCGACCCTTTTGATGCTGACGTGGTAATCCGTAGTATTTTTATTTAGTGCTTCATCAATTTTGCCCCTGATGATTGTTGCGATTATAATATTAATCGTAATGATCACGATGATAAGAAAGCCGAGGATGCTCCCGATAATGATAAGCCAGCGTTTTTGCTTTTTAGATAAATTCATAGTTGACAGGTTTATATTTTGAAAAGCTAAAACTATTAATTTTTTCGGATTTAATCAATATATCTGTCAAAAAAACCGGTTTTCGTTTTTCTCCTATATCCGGCTTTTTCTCCAGTTGCCAAACCGCAAATAGACGAACGACAGAATGGCAAGCAGCGATCCGTACAACCATTCGGCTGTCCATGTTTCGGTGACGCCGGCATCAAAACGATAAACCATCTGGTAAACATAAACGAGGTAAATGGTCAGTACACCCACTTCAATCATCAGTGAAATATTGGTTTTTCCGGTACCAGAAACCCCGTTGAAAAGGATAAACCCTATCGACAGAAACAAAGCGCCGCCGCTGACCACATACAAAACGGGGATTCCCATGGCAACCAGGTCAGGGTCATTCGTATAGACTTCCATGACAAACCGGGGGAATACGGCCCCGATAGAGACGATGACCAGCACACCGAGAAAACACAAAACGACAATTTTTGCAACAAGGGACATCACTTCTTCGTCTTTGTCTTTTCCACGCAAATAGCTCACGAGTGAATTGGTGGCGGTGGCAAAGCCCCAGATGGGCATCATCAGCACGACAAATACGCTGCGGATAATGTTGGAGACGGCCAGTGCCATTTCCCCAAGCTTTTCGATAAAAAGGAAAAAGACAAACCACACCGACAGCGAAATGAACGACTGCATCATCACGGGCACGGCCACACGCAATATTTTTCCCAGCCTGCTGAACGAAAACGTCATAAACCGGAACAGGTTGTAATCGGCAAAATTTATGGTAATAACGGTATAAACAATGAAGAAGGCGAGGGCAAACGCCTCGGCAATGACGGACGCCAGCGCGGCGCCTTCGATGCCCATTTCGGGTGCGCCCCACCGGCCAAAGATGAACATATAATCGAGCACAATGTTCACCGTGGCCATGATAAAGGTGGTATAAGTAATCACTTTGGTTTTGGTCAGTCCGACATAAAACGCCCGGAACGTCATATTCATGAAAGCGAAGAAAACACCGAATGACCGGATGTTCAGGTAAAGAATGGTTTCATCAAGTACGGCCTCCGACCTGACGGCCTGTTTCAGTAAAGCATCTGATCCGTACTGGAGCAGTGCAAAAGTAATGGCAGCGAGGGCAAACAGAAAAATGGCGGAATGATCCACAACCGGCCCGATCTTTTTGTACTCTTTTTCACCATACCGGCGGGCAATGATGATCTGAGCGCCCGTGCCGAAGCCCAGTCCGAGCATCATGACGGCAAGATAAAAAATACCGCCCAGCGCCCCGGCGCCCAAAGCGATTTTACCCACACGCCCGAGAAAGGCCGTATCGGTAAAATTGATCAGGTTCTGGGCAACACTTCCCAGTATGATGGGATACGCCACATTCCATATCCGGCGATATGTGATGCTGGTTTTTGTCATGAAGGGACAAAGATAAGTTTTGACCGGAAAATACCATACATTCAGTACAACTCATTGAATTAATACGACTTGACAAACACTTTTTTATATATTATCTTTGTGTCAACTGTAGTTTAACATTTTAATCAAAACCTAAAAACGAACAATTATGAAAAAATTACTCATCTTTCTTTT
>JAOZOO010000278.1 GCA_029933225.1 Bacteroidales bacterium
GTATAGGGGAATAAAGGTATAGGGGTATAACCGTTTGAAGTTTAAAGTTTGAGCAGCGAGGTGGGATTGTGGGTAAGCTCGATGTGGGAATCCCCACTCTATGAAACACCACACAGCCAATTTACGTTTAATTCCCTGCCTTCGCCGAAACGGCTACGTGCAGGCAGGCGAGGAGCGACGCGAGGTGGGAATCCCAGACCTATGAAACAGGATATTTTGATTTTCCCATTAGTTGTGGGGGACTTCCACTCCGTTGGATGATGGATCAGGGTTAAATGATATATTTTATGTTTCAGTTGACCATAACTTATAATCCCTCCATTATCCGCAAATAAATGCATGTCATTTCGACGAACGAAGTGAGGAGAAATCCCTTAAGTAAGCCCCCATGTTCTCGGGGGATTTCTCACCGCCACCCTGCAGGCCTTTGCAAAAGGTTCGAAATGACACGAGCAACCAATCCCGCCTTACATCATCCCTTCATCCGCAAAACTGTAATAGGAATCGTTCCCGATGATCAGGTGGTCGAGTACCTGGATGTCGAGATGGCTGCCGGCATCTTTCATCTTTTTTGTCAATTGAATGTCGTTGGGACTGGGTTGCAGGTTGTTGGAGGGATGGTTATGACCAAGGATAAGGGAATGAGCATTTTCTTCCAATGCCAGCTTGAAAATCTTTTTCGGGTCGGCCACCGTGCCTGCCATACCGCCTTCGCTGATGCTTGCCGTGCGGATGACCTGATTGGCCCTGTCAAGCAGGATGATCCAGAATGATTCATAGGATTTGTCGGACAGATGGGGATAGAAAAGATGGAAAGCATCGGCGCTGGTTTTGATCTTTTTCTTTTTGATCACTTCTTCCGATAGTCGCCTTTTCCCCAGTTCGAGTGCTGCCACGATGCTGATGGCTTTGGCCTCTCCGATGCCTTTGAATTTCATCAGGTCTTTCACGGTTAGCCGGGAAAGTTCCGCCAGGTTGTTGTCCACACTGGTGAGGATTCTTTGTGCCAACTGTACTGCTGATTCTTCAGTATTCCCGGAAGCGATCAGGATGGCAATGAGTTCGGCTTTGGACAGTTGTCCTTTTCCTTTTGCCATCAGCTTTTCCCGGGGGCGGTCGTCTTCGGCCCATTGCCGGATGGGAAGCTTTGTGTTTTCTTCAGACATGGGTGTGGTTTTGGTTGAAAGCGTAAAATTAGGAATTATTTTTCGGATTTTTATGTTCTCGGAAAACAAATAAAAAAACCCGGCACTCCAAAAAGCACCGGGTTTTTTCAATTTTCAAAATATCTTTAACTGAGGCTGGCAGCATGTTTGCTGATGCTTGATTTCAGATTGGCTGCCTTGTTTTTGTGGATCATTCTTCTTTTTGCCAACTTGTCGATCATCGAAACCAGTTTGGGCAATTTTTCTTCGGCTTCTTTCTTATCTGTTAATGCCCTGAAATTCCTCACTGCATTACGCATGGTCTTCATGTAATAACGGTTATGCAGTCTTCTGACTTCGTTTTGCCTGATTCTTTTAAGCGCTGATGGATGATTAGCCATAATGATTTCTTATTTTGATTCAAAAATTTTGAGGGTGCAAAAGTACTACATTTTTTAAATCACAAAAAATATTCGCATTTTATTTTGTTTTATTTTGCCGCAGAAA
>JAOZOO010000158.1 GCA_029933225.1 Bacteroidales bacterium
TCTTTCTCCGTATCTTTGGCCGCCATGTTTGAACTGATTGACATTGCCGAATACCTGAAAATTTACCGTACCGTTCCGCTGGTAGATGTGCGCACTCCGGCGGAATTTGAAAGAGGGAGGGTTCCGTGTGCCATGAACATTCCCCTTTTTTCCAACGAAGAAAGGGCCGCAGTGGGGACGGTTTACAAACAGCAATCACAGCAAAAAGCCATGGAGTTGGGATACAAATACGTGGAACCCAAGCTGGATTATTTTATCCGGGAGTCGTTGAAAGTGGCTCCGGATAAACAAATAGCCGTTCATTGCTGGCGAGGAGGCATGCGGTCGCAGTCGTTTGCCCGGCATCTTGCAGAGCATGGTTTTACCAAAGTATATGTTATCAACGGCGGGTACAAGGCTTTCCGGAATTATGTGTTGAATACATTTAAACAGCCGGTGAACCTGCAAATCCTTGGAGGCTACACCGGCAGCGGGAAGACATACATCCTGAAACAACTGGAACGGGCCGGACACCAGGTGGTTGATCTGGAAGGACTGGCTTTGCACAAAGGTTCTGCTTTCGGAGGGCTGGGTAATGAAACGCAGCCCACGACCGAACAATTTGAGAATATGCTGTTCTGGGAATTAAAGGATTTGGAAAGAGCAATACCCGTTTGGGTTGAGGATGAAAGCCAGAATATCGGCAGGGTGAATATTCCGAAAGACTTTTATCAGCAGATGAAAGATGCGCCGGTTTATTTTATAGACATCCCGAAAACGGAAAGGGCAAAATTCCTGGTGAATGAATATGCCGGATTTGATAAACAGGAACTGGCCGGCTCCATCCGGCGGATTCAAAAGCGCCTCGGCGGATTGAATACCCGGAAGGCATTGGATCATTTGGAAAAAGAGGAGTTCTTTGAAGTCGCCATGATCACGCTGGGATATTACGACAAGTTTTATCTGAAAGGACTCGACAGACGTAATCCCGAAAAGGTGTTTCGTCTGCAAACAAATAAGATAGATCACGAGAAAAATGCCCGTGAACTTGTTAAATTTTTTGAAGCAAAACAACATGAACATAATCAGGCTCACACAATATAGTCATGGAGCGGGATGCGGATGCAAGATATCACCCAAATTGCTGGATACTATCCTGCAAACGGAAATAAAACCTGTCCGCGATCTGAATCTGCTGGTGGGGAATGAAAACCAGGATGATGCTGCCGTTTATGACCTCGGCAACGGAACAGCCATCATCAGCACCACTGATTTTTTCATGCCCATTGTGGATGATCCGTTCACTTTCGGGAGGATTGCCGCCGTGAATGCCATCAGCGATGTGTATGCCATGGGAGGGCGACCGCTAATGGCGATTGCCATACTGGGATGGCCCATTGATAAACTGTCGTCGGATGTCGCGCAGCAGGTTCTTGACGGCGGCAGACAGGTGTGCAAGGATGCGGGCATCAACCTCGCCGGAGGGCATAGTATTGATAATCAGGAACCACTGTTTGGACTCGCCGTTACAGGTATTGTGGAGATAGAAAAAATGAAAAAGAACAATACGGCTACGGCGGGCTGCCGGTTGTTTCTGACCAAACCGTTGGGAATCGGAATTCTGACCACAGCAGAGAAAAAAGGAATTCTGAAGAAAGAACATGCCGGGATTGCATCAAAATATATGTGTATTCCCAATTCGGTGGGCGTGCAGCTATCCGAAATGAATGGTGTGAAAGCGATGACCGATGTTACCGGCTTCGGGCTGTTGGGCCATCTTACGGAAATGTGCCGGGGCAGCAACCTGTCCGCAGTCATTGAATATAACAAAGTTCCCAGACTGGAAATGCTGGATGAATATATCCGGCAAAAAAGCATGCCCGGCGGCACCCAAACCAACTATGAGAGCTACGGAGAGGATGTGGAACTGGAAAATCCTGATTACAGGTATGTTTTGTGTGATCCGCAGACCAGCGGAGGGCTGTTGATTGCTGTGGAGGAAAATGCGGCAGATGAAGTCGCTGAATTGTTGAAAAACAATGATCTTGAACATACAGCATTTGGTTATTTGAAAAAACGGGAAGAGCCATTGATCAGGGTAGTTTAGGTTTTTTTTTGCGATAGCTGGAATTGATTAGTGAGTAGTAGTGATTTGTAAAGTTGTGTTTCAGGGTGCGTGTGATTCAACTGAAACAGAAAAATAAAATAACCCGTTTAGCTCTGAGTCCCGCACATGAGGGATAGGAGCGTGAGAGTCCTAAGCAACCAATGGGAGAAATAAGTGTATGTTTCATAGGCCTGGGACTCTCACGGCATGCTCCCCCACAATCCTGCCAGAAAATGCCTCAGAGCTAAACGTGAACTGTTTCTTTCCGGTTTCATAGGAAAAACCAGACCAATACTTCGAACAATTTTTCCGCTCGCGGAAAAGATAATTGGTCAAATTCGCGCAATTAGATGATTAAAAAAACTTCGATGATCTCAAACAAGTTTCATCCTAATCATCCAAGCGCCATTATATCATCATCTAATTACACGAATGACACGAATGGGGTTTTTCGCCCGCGAAAAACAGTCCCAAGCATTTGAAACTAAACGTGAGTCGGTTCTTTCGGTTGCATAGGAATGACGCCAAACAACATTTTAGGTAAAGGGCCAGCTCAAACCGCTACCTGCAACAGTAAATGGGAAATTGGAAATTGGTTAATGGGGGTTGGGGAAAATGATGAATTGAGAATGAATCTGTTCCATAATTTTATTTAAACAAATCTGAATGAGTTCCGGTACATGTTAGCCAGACTTCTTTTTCATCTGAATAATTTTCTTTTCTTTGTGGAAAATTTTCCCGGTGATCAAAACATATTATTCGCAAGCCCGCAGTTTTATTGACAAGTATAAGTTACAGCCACTTTTGGATGTGATCACCTTTATGGCCATTATTGTTTTCTTTCATTTTCTCTGGTGGAATTTCGGGTTGAAAAAATTTATGCTTGAGTACCTTTCGTTTTCCGAGCTGGAACAGTTTATGGCACACCAGGTCGCCGTACCCAGTGCCTGGTTTGTTAAGCATGTTATCGGTTACGATATCAAAACGCTGGGTAATACTTTATATTTCCCCAACAACGGATATATCGCTGTGGAAGGCAGTTGCTCTGGGCTGAAGCAGTTTTACCAATGGATCATCCTGATGGTATTATTTCCCGGGCCATGGAAACATAAATTGTGGTATATTCCCATGGGATTGGTTGTTATCCATCTAATCAACATTTTCAGGATCATTGTGTTGTCGGTTGTGGTAATGCACTGGCCGCAGCAATGGGATTTCATTCATCTGTGGATTATGCGCCCGTTTTTCTATGTGGTTATCTTCATTATGTGGATGATCTGGGAAGAGAAATACCGGTTGCCTAAAATGAAACAGAAATCGGCTTAGTCTTTTGTTTCACGCAAAGACGCCAAGGCGCAAAGGGGAAAAATTCATGAATAACGACCGTCAATAAATCCTTTTTGCGATGGCAGGGCCAAGAGAGTCAACCAGAAATGCAGGCAATATTTTCCAGATTTTTGTTGCCCATCGTTGATCTTTCAAACTCATTTTGCTCCTTAAATTTCTGTTAAAATACAACGGTTTCACTTCAACGGGCCATTGAAGTTTGTATTTGTGGGTACCCGAATCTATTGTGCTACGCCCCATCGAATATGTATGTATCCTACTTCGTATCGCCCACCTGACAGTTTCCCAATGCAGCAAATAAGAGGTATAGAACTTGTTGTATTTTTCAACTGTTGAGAACCAGGTGTTTTCAGCGTAACCATCATACCACATAACGAATGAACCGCCAATGGGTTGATCATCTTTGTAAGCCACGAAGATGATCGTTTCCTCTACAGCAGAATGAAGCGCTTTAAAAAACGCTTTTCCCAACGACGGCGAACCGATTCGATGCATGTTCCGGTTATAAACAAGGGTGAAATCATCCAGCATATCTTCTTTCCCTTTTCGTATCACAATGCCATTTTTTGCTGCCTTATTGATTTTCCTTCGCAGATTGGAGTCAAATTGTCTGAACTGCTCTTTTTCATCCGTTTTGAGGTACATCAGGCAAACTGCTTTCGTGGTTTCCCCTATATCAAACAACGGATTAAGGCTCCTGATTTCTACAGGTGAATGTACTCTTACTGATGGCTTTCCCCCGGAAACATCAAACCGGTAAAATCCGGATGTGATTTGACCGGCTTGCAGCTTTTCAATGATTTGAAGAATGATTTCCTCATCCTGAAAGTGATTCAACAATTTATTAACCCGTAAAATTCCGCCGCCGGAAAAATGAGGCATGCTGATAAAAGACATCCCTGTTTTCACAACAGGAAAAAGCCCGGCCGGCTCATCGTTATAATAAAGAATAAAATAAAAAGGGGAAAGTGAAAGGTGGGTTATGTAAAAATGAAAAAGGCCCGGATGAAAAGCGATGGTCAAATGGGAGGGAACTTCAGTAGCCAGCGTATTCCACTGCTTTGTGGCTTTCTGCAGATCGAGTTTTTGAAATCCGTTCATAATTTTCCTGAAAACAATGAACGAATGTACAAAGTATTACAGAAACGGGATGAAAATGGGTTGAAAAGACTTTTTTCCTCCCCCCGACAGCGGGGGAAATTAAAAGTCGTAGTAAAAGTTCCCGAGGGATGTCCGGAGGCCGATGTGAATGAAAGAAGTGGAAACTTTTTCCTGATTGTTGGTCGAGATCCGGTTGGTGTAACCGATGGCCAGATTAAGATTGTATGCCGGGTTGATCAGCCAGCTTACGGTAAAATCATTGTAAAGTACTGTTGTCAGTAAGCCCTGTCCGACAAAATTGCCGTAATCATTTGCCCTGTCCTTGTAAGACTGGTAAATATTCTTTCCATAGCTTTTCCCATCCATATCCAGTCCATACTGGGCATACTGAAATTCATAGGAAAAAAAGAATCTTTTAAAATTGTATTTCAGGAAGGTAATTGATTCCCAGAAATTTGCCCCCATGGGATGTGCCAGTGAAGCATTGTAATGGCCGTAATTTGTAACAATGTTATCATGCGAATAAGTATATGGCCTGACCCAGTTGAATTCGGTCTGGAAGTAGAGATTTTTCAGATTGAATGTATTGTAGGACTTGAAGCCGAGCTGCCAGCCGAACTTATTCCCCCACCAACCATCACCGGATCTCACTTCTTCAAGTTTAAACTCATCCATCATAAATTGTCCGTAAAACACACTGTGTTTGCCAACGATCACGCTGGCATTTAATCCGATCAACACATTGTCCGGTGAACCATCTGAAAATTCTACCGGCCGGAGAAAAATGATCGGACTTAAATAACCGGGATCAAACCCCCGGTAACCGGTGCTGTCCTGATTTTGCCAGATAACGGTCTCAAAAATACCCACATTCACCCGGCGTGAAATGGCCCAGTCAAGATAATGCATGGTACTCCATTTTTTCTGATAGCCGACCGAGGGGCCCAGTTTTTCCCGGATGTCCATCATCTGCGCATAGATCACCATATATTTGATATGCCAGAAATTGGCGGTAACTTTCAGGTAAGGATAATTGAAACTGTTGTCCGATAAAAGAAGTGAGCGGTATCCGTCTCCGATAAAATTTTTGTCGTACCCCAACTGGAACTGAAAATACTTACCGGCGTTGAAAGCAATGTAAGCTGTTGAAAAAGCATAATCAAATCCGTCTTCATAAAAGCTTCTTACCTTTCCCTGCCCGGGAACAATTTTGGTTTGCCGCATATAGGTATCGAGATAATTCACAAAAGAAGCCTGGTTTTCATAGAAGCTGGTATAAAATGAGAATCCCTTTCCTATTCCCCCTTTGGCTTCAAACCCGCGAGTATTCACAAAAGTTGTTTTGTTATCATTGCTTTCGTAGCCAAAATCAAAATTCATCAGGGGATTAATGGCAAACCAAAAGTCTTTCCTGTATAACGTAATGATGTCATCATTCAGGAATTTATCCCATGCTTTTTGTTTCCACTTTTTTTCGATAGTGCGATCAATCCTATACAGTTGCCTGATAGAATCATAATTGGTGATGTTTTGCAGGTCGCCCACACGCCACGGCCTGATGGAAGTATGAAAATGCACTTTGGAAGAATAACCTGCCTGCTCCAGATTCCTGTTGTAATCCACATTATGATACAGGTACAGGTTCTGGGCCGGTAAAAACAAGGGGAACAGCAATAAAACAATAAAATATATTCTGTTTTCTGTGATTGTCATTCCGTGTTTAAATTAAGACTTAAGGTTAAAAAGTCATTTTAGACGTTATTTTGTTCAACGGCCTCATTGTATAAAAGTTGTCTTTTTCTTTTCTTTCTGATCAGGTGAAAAGGAATATAGGAAACAATGGCGGCCAGCCCGATCAAAATGAGTGTCAACTGATAAATCCTCAAATCGGAAAGCAGGAAAGCAATGA
>JAOZOO010000159.1:0-4535 GCA_029933225.1 Bacteroidales bacterium
GGTACTCTGTGAATTCTCCGTGAATCTCTGTGTAACAGCTTTTTAAATTTATGTCACAGAGATACACCAAGGAGACACGGAGAGACACAGAGGACTTTTGAGACAGCCCCTTTTATTTTATTATCTCAAGCGTTATTCCTATCCTCCGAAGTCGTCGAATGCGATCATTTCTTCAGGAACACCGAGATCGTCAAGCATCTTTTGCACGGCAGAATTCATCATCGGCGGGCCGCACAGGTAATATTCAATCTCTTCCGGCTCGGGATGATTCTTCAGATAATTATCATAGATCACCTGATGGATAAACCCTGTATAACCTGTCCAGTTATCTTCCGGCTTGGGTTCCGATAAGGCCACCTCAAATTTGAAGTTCGGGAATTCTTTTTCTATTTTCCTGAAATCGTCAATATAAAACAGCTCCCGCAGCGAGCGGCCACCATACCAGAAAGTGGCTTTTCTTTTCGTATGCCGGGTTACAAACTGGTCGAAAATATGTGACCGCATGGGGGCCATACCGGCGCCGCCACCGATGAACATCATCTCACGATCGGTATCTTTGATAAAGAACTCGCCGTAAGGGCCTGAAATGGTCACCTTGTCGCCCGGCTTGCGTGAGAAGATATAGGAGGAGCAAATACCGGGATTCACTTTCATGAAAGCATTTCTTTTCTTATCCCACGGAGGTGTGGCAATCCTGATATTCAGCATGATGATGGTATCTTCGGCGGGATGGTTGGCCATTGAGTAAGCCCGGTAGATCGGTTCCGGGTTCTTCATCTTCAAATCCCACATCTTGAATTTATCCCATTCGTCACGGTATTCTTCTTCAACATCAATGTCTTTGAAATCCACTTCGATCTTGGGCACATCAATCTGGATGTAACCACCCGACCTGAATTTAAGTCGTTCCCCATCCGGCAGTTTCACCACAAACTCTTTGATAAAGGTAGCCACATTGTGATTGGATACTACTTCGCATTCCCATTTCTTGATGCCGAATATTTCAGGCGGCACCTGTATTTTCATATCCTGGCGCACCTTCACCTGACAGGCAAGCCGCCAGTTTTGCATCTGTTCTTTACGGGTAAAGAAGCCCGTTTCGGTAGGCAGGATGGAACCGCCGCCATCCAGCACCTGCACACGGCACATCCCACAGGTACCTCCTCCTCCGCAAGCCGAAGGAACAAATATCTTTTCGGTTGACAGGGTTGATAACAGGGAATTTCCCGGATCAACCTCTATCTCTTTTTCATCATTGATATTGATCTTTACCTTTCCCTGCGGCATCAGCTTCTTACGGGCCCAGAGTAATATGGCAACGAGAAGAAGCGTGACAACAAGGAAAACAATGATGCTTGATATTACGATCGTACCTAATCCCATTTGCAGCAACAAAATCATAATTCTTATCTTTTTAGAATGTATTTACAATTTGATTCCAAGAAAACTCATAAAAGCAATACCCATCAATCCGGTAATGATAAAAGTGATCCCGAGACCGCGAAGCGCCGGGGGCACATTGGAATACCTGATCTTTTCGCGAATGGCTGCAATACCTACAATGGCGAGGAACCAGCCCACTCCCGAACCCAGTCCGAAAGATGTGGCCTGGGCCAGACTCTGGTAATCCCGCTCCTGCATGAACAGCGAACCGCCAAGGATGGCGCAATTTACAGCGATCAGGGGAAGAAAGATTCCCAGCGAGGAATACAAAGCCGGTGAGAATTTCTCTACCACCATTTCAACCAACTGAACCATCGAGGCAATGATAGCAATGAACAATATGAAACTCAGAAAGCTCAGATCGGCATTTGCAAAAGCAGGGTCAAGCCATTTGAGGGCTCCGGCCTTTAAGACATATTCATTCAACAGATAATCCACAGGAACCGTTATACCCAAAACAAAAATGACGGCAACACCAAGGCCCACCGATGTTTTGACCGTTTTAGAAACAGCAAGGTATGAACACATGCCTAAGAAATAGGCAAATACCATGTTATCTATGAAGATAGATTTGATAAATATGTTAAATATTTCCTGCATGATTTTATATTTTATTATGATACTCGATACTTGATACTTGATACTTGATACTCGATACCTGATACTTGATTTTTGGTTCTATATTTCATAATCAATGATCTTTAGAATTCTTTAATTCTTAAACTCATTATGCCCTTTTTCAAGCGAATCCAGAAACCTGTTCATTTTCTTTCCCAATAATTCAATTTTAAAATCTCATTTACATTCTGCCTTGCCATCTGCCATATTTCCAGCTTCTTATAACTCATTTTCCTTAATTAATTTATCTTCTAATCCAATATCCAGTATCCAGTATCCAGCATCCAGCTTATTTATTTTCTTCAATCAACTCGCGGGTATAATACCGCTGTACCCAAATGATCACGCCCACCGTGATGAGTGCCATCGGAGGCAGGATCATCAAACCGTTGTTTTCATACCCGATATTATAAAATCCGGGAGGTACTACCTGCAATCCGAGCAATGTCCCCGACCCGAACAACTCTCTGAAAAAAGCAACAATGATCAGGATCAGTCCGTAACCCAGTGAGTTTCCGATACCGTCCAGAAATGCAGGCCAGGGCTTATTGCTCATGGCAAATGCTTCCAGACGTCCCATGATGATACAGTTTGTGATGATCAGTCCCACGAAAACCGACAGTTGTTTACTGATATCATAAACGAATGCTTTCAACACCTGGTCAACCAGGATCACCATCGAGGCGATCACCACCAATTGTACTATAATTCTGATCCTCGGGGGTATGCCGTTACGCAACAATGAAATGACCACATTCGAGGCAGCCAGCACCACCATTACCGATATGGTCATGACAATGGCCGGTTTCATCTTGGCCGTCACGGCGAGGGCTGAACATATTCCCAGCACCTGGACCGTAATCGGGTTGTCCAGGTTAATAGGCCCTTTAACCAGTTTCAGGTTTTTCGGCGAGAACAAAGGTTCCCGTTCTTGTTTTTCTTCACTCATTTCTTACGATGTTTTTCTAAGTAAGGTAAATAGCTTTCCAACACATTACTTAACATGGCATCCACACCCTGGCTGGTGATGGTTCCGCCGGAAATGGCATCCACACCATGGATCCTTGCCGCCTCGGGAAGTGTTTTCACACCTCCTTTCACCACCTTGATGGAAGTGAAATTACCATTGTCGTCAAATATCTTTTTCCCAATAAACTGATCCTGAAATTGTTTTGTGGCAATTTCAGCACCCAGTCCCGGTGTTTCCCCTTTGTGGTCGAATGTTACACCCACGATGGTGTTCAGGTCATCTTTCAGTGCCATGTTTCCCCAGATAGGTCCCCAGAGTCCGGTACCAAGCAGCGGCAATACATAAATGGTTTCACCGTCTTTATTAATCACATAGATGGGTAATTCAAAATCCTGCCCTTTTGACTTTTTGTATAACTCTTCTTTCATATTGATCTTGAAGGCCTTCCCGTCTTCCATCTTCCCTTCTTTATACGAGTCAATGACATCACCCTTGCTGTTTACCAGAATCTCTTCCACCACATAGTCATTGAATTTCTCGATGGCATTTTTTGTGTTGACACCTTTTATGTCTGCCGAAGCCAGGATATAGCCCATTTTTTCGATGGCCATATTCCTTTCCTGGAATGGTTTCAGCACCATATTGGCCGTGGACAAGACCGCAGCCGCAATGATGACCAGGATGGCAGCATATCTGAATATATATCCGTTGCTATACATGATTGCTTTTTTTACTTTGTTGCTAATTTCATTCTTTTCAATCTGCGCTTGATATTTGATTCCACAACGATATGGTCGATAAGCGGAGCAAACACATTCATAAGCAGGATGGCCAGCATCACCCCTTCGGGATAGGCCGGGTTGAATACCCTGATCAACACAGCGATAAAGCCAATGAGAAAACCGTAATAATACATGCCCTTTTTGGTCTGGGTCGCGGTGACGGGATCGGTAGCCATGAAAACGGCACCAAAAGCAAATCCGCCCATGATCAGGTGATAATAAGCCGGTATTTCCATGTAATCGTTGGCACCCCACAGGTTAAACAGCAAGCCCATGACATACCCGCCGACAAACACACTCAATATGATGCGCCAGTTGCCAATGCCGGTAATGATGAGGAATGCGGCGCCGATGAGTATCATCAGCACGGAGGTCTCGCCGTTTGATCCGGGAATAAATCCCATGAACATATTGTAAACCGAAGGTAGCTGGTCGAAATGGCCGATCATGGCATGTCCGAGGGGTGTGGCACCCGAAAAAGCATCGGCTTTGTCGGCAATCCAGACTTTATCGCCCGACATGGAAGCCGGGTAGGCAAAGAACAGAAATGCCCTTGCGAGCAGAGCCGGGTTCAATACGTTCATCCCCGTACCTCCGAAAACCTCTTTTCCGAAAATCACGGCAAAAGCAACGGCCAGCGCCAGTTGCCACAAGGGTGTTTCGGGCGGAATGATCATGGGGATCAAAAGGCCGGTCACAAAAAAGCCCTCGTTGACATCATG
>JAOZOO010000159.1:4635-6363 GCA_029933225.1 Bacteroidales bacterium
TGCGCCCCGCCGGTGGTTACTTTGTTGGGCACAAAAAAGAGCGTCTCCATGGCATCGAACATGGAATGAAACTTTGCAAATTTCCCTCCCTCTTCGAAATGTGGCTTTTGTTTATCTAATAATTTTCTTAACGCTTTCATGCGGTATATAATTCTTGAAAGTTTATTAACTCATTTCTTTACGAATCAATTCGAGGCCGTTGCGAACAATATCCTGGATGTTGGTTTTGGAAGTGTCGATCACCTCACACAAAGCAAAATCTTCGGCATCTATTTCGTAAATACCGAGATTCTCCATCAGGTCAATGTCTTCGATCAGGATGGCTTTGATCAACAGCAAAGGATAAATATCGAACGGAAAAACTTTTTCCATTTTTCCTGTCATCACATAGGCCCTTACCCCCCCGTGAAGGTTGGTATCCACCCTGTATTTTTTATTGGGAAAGAGTTTTGACGGAAACGTGCCCGAAAAGCTGAATTTATTGAAGCCGGGTTTCAGCCAGCCGAAAAATTCATAATAATCTCCTTCGGGAATGACGGTGATCATGGAATCGTAAAAACCGGTAAATCCGTCTTTTTCAATCTTCCTGCCCGTGAGCACACTGCCGCTGATAAAACGGTTATGACCTTCGGTAACATTGTTGCTTATCATGTTGGTTATCCGTGCACCGATGAACGTTTTGAAATACTTCGGATGAAGAATTTCGGAACCGGTAGCGGCAATGATGCGTTCGGCATTGTATTTTCCTTCAATGAAAAGTCTTCCGATGGTCATCACTTCCTGTGGCCCGAGATACCAGATAATATCCCCTTTGTTCATGGGGTCAATACGGCTGGCGTGAACGCTCACATTACCGGCAGGATGCGGGCCTGCAAAACGATTGATCTGAACATTTTTTGAATTTAAAAACACCTTGGAAGTGGTGTTTTTGTCATCAATGTTCAGATGCACTTTCCCGCTTGTCAGTTTTGTCAGCACATCAAGACCTGCCTGAAAAACCTCGCCGTTCCCGTGAACGATCAGGTTGAAATCGGGCGCCAGCGGTTCCGTATTAAATGCAGAAACAAAGATGGCTTTGGGTTCGTCCTTCGGGTCGGCAACCGTTGAATAGGGCCGCTGACGGATAAACGCCCACACACCGCTTTTCAACAATTTATCAATAACCGCTTCCCTGTCAAGTTTTTCGACATTGGCAGCACCAAAATCAATTGCATCCCCTTTGCCATCCGATTCGATGACGATACGGAGCAGTTTCCGCTTTGCACCCCTTTCAATTCCGGTAACAACCCCGCTGACAGGTGAAGTAAACCGGATATTGTCCCTGTATTTATCAAAAAACAAAGGAGTTCCGGCTTGTACGGCATCACCTTCCTGAACAAGGAGTTTGGGAAAGCATCCGATAAAATCAGGGGGTTTTACTGCGAATCTTCTGGCTTTTAAGTCAACAATGATCTTCTCGGCCTCACCAAATAATTTAATATCAAGGCCTTTTTTAATTTTATAAACAGTTGACATATATAGAAAGGTTCATGTGTTACAAAGAGCGAAATTATGTAAATCTTTGAAAATTTTCACCTGTTCCCATATTTTTTTCCGTATTTGTAATAACTTTAAATAAGCTTTGCCTGACCCTGTTGATATCCTGCTTCAGGCATTCAATGTATTTATTGGAAAGAAAATTCAAAGGACAAATGATAAATTACAAATAACAAATTCCAAATGACAAAT
>JAOZOO010000279.1 GCA_029933225.1 Bacteroidales bacterium
AACTGTTGGCGCGGCGGGCGGGGGTTAATCTTCGCACGCTGGTGATTGATGAGGGATTTGGCAGTCAGGATCCAAACGGCCGTCAGCGGTTGATTGAGGCGATTAACACGGTGCAGGATACGTTTGCCTGTATTTTGGTCATCACCCATGTGGATGCGTTGCGGGATGCGTTCCCGACGCGGATTGAGGTGGAGAAGACGGAGGCGGGGAGTCAGTTTGTGGTGATTTAGGAGATAATTAGAAATGGGTGGAAATCAAAGGCGAAAGCTCGTAATTAAATTGTTCTCGGCTTTTTTGTTATTTACTACTCTTCTCATTGGGATCAACCTTTTGATGGGGTGGATACAACCAGTTTTTTTCTGGGGAATACCCTTTGGTGTTGGAATAGGTGCTGTATTCTCTGTGTATATTTCAACGCAATGGGATCCAGTTACACTTAGCCCTAAAAATGGTAAGCGCAAAGGATCTAGTAAATATATATATGTTGGGGTTGTGATGGGATCTGTATCAGTGAAATTACTGAGTAGCTTGGATCCAACATTATCTGATTATATTTTAGGTATAGTCGCAGGGTTTATGTATGTTATTTGTGGATACATGGTTGTACAGGTTTGGCGGTATCGTGATAAATAATATTTTCAGCACCAATGGGCGAGGCAAAATGAGTGAACCATTCTAAACACTGAGTGAAAAACAGCAGTTTCTCCCCACCTCTCTCTTGTATCCCCCAACAGCCCCCCAAACCTCCATCCGACACAGCGGACTGGTTGTGATGAGGAAAACGTACACTTGACACAAACAAAGTTATGGTATAATTTCTATACCATGATATTTGAATTTGACCCAAAAAAGAGTTCAACAAATAAACAGAAACATGGGATCGATTTCCTTGAAGCACAACGTTTGTGGGATGATGGAAACCTGCTTGTTTATCCTGCCCGTACCGTTGATGAAGAAAGATTCATCTCAGTTGGGTTAATCAATAAAAAGCATTGGTCAGCCATCTATACAATGAGAGATAAAAATATCAGGATTATTTCGGTTCGTCGTTCACGAAAAGAAGAGGTGCGTTCTTATGAAAGCTAAAGATTTAGATAAATTATTCGATAGTGGCGCGGTAGACATCACCCCTTACCTTGAGCTATCTCAAGGACATCGCCCTAATTTAGAACAGAAAAGAGTTAATGTAGACTTTCCTATCTGGATGTTACAAAAAATAGATCGCTCTGCAAAAAGGCTGGGTGTGCCACGCCAATCACTTATTAAAGTTTGGCTGGCGGAGCGTTTGGTTCAACAATAAGTAGAGATTGTTATATTTTTGATTGAGGGAGAAACGGCCGTTGTAACTATACGGGTGTGTCACTTCGACCAGAGGGAGAAATCTTTACACTTGCGAGAATAGGATTCCTCACCCTTTCGGGATTCGGAATGACACCTATGTGGTTAACGGCCGTTTTTGCTTTCAATTGCATAGGGATGCCTTTCACACCCCAAAAACAAACAGCCCCCTTCCTGCACATGCAGAAAGGGGGCTGTCGTCGATAGAATCAGGTCGGGTCAATTACTCGGCATTGGTTGCTTGGGGCATAAATATCCACAATATCA
>JAOZOO010000280.1 GCA_029933225.1 Bacteroidales bacterium
CCGGATTCGGCATACAAGGCATACGGTACCGACAACAGCTGTGTCTTCCCCATGTCGTTCCACCCCGCACCGTCGTTCAACCGTATATGCAGGAAATGAACATCGCTTCCCCATGAGATGGCTGAGAAATCATAGCTGCCTCCCGTCCCCTGACCGATCACCAGCGAAAAAAGCCCGTAATCATTGGTGGTAACGACATGGCTCCCCTGCCATACCACCGTGCCGGCAGGGCCGCCGGCCAGGATCTCCACCTCAACGGTAAGGGAAACATTTTTCAGGAGGTCACCCGTAATACCCCGGGCCACCGCCTGGTAGCTGAAACCCTGCGGCGCTTGGGAATACAAGGCAAAAGGCAAAAGTAAAAAGGCCAAAAGAAGAAGTTGTGAGCTGTGAGTTGTGAGTTGTGAGTTGAATTGCCGGAGTATGGTTTGAAAAAATACTTTTGTTTTCATGGTAAAAAATTTTGCGAATCATTCAAAAATCTATAATCCCTGCCTGCAACAACATGAGGCCGGCACATGAGCAGCCAGGCTTGTTGCTTGTTCTTATATCAACAAGTTACCACTCATCCCGGCAAGGACCAACCGTTTCTTGTTATCCGCAGGGATTTTCCTGTTATTCGCCGGGATATTTTTTTTATTCGCAAAAACAAGCTTCCCGAGACCAGACCACGGGTCATAAATACCAGAAAACAATGCTTACGGGAAATAGATTAAGGAAAACCAGGGATCACCCTTGAAAAATACGAGCCAGAAT
Source organism: Bacteroidales bacterium (assembly GCA_029933225.1). Classification (GTDB taxonomy): domain Bacteria; phylum Bacteroidota; class Bacteroidia; order Bacteroidales; family F082; genus JAADID01. The sequence continues at coordinate 757 of JAOZOO010000280.1, forward strand.
ATCGTTACGGCGCGAAGATAACGGGACTTTATCATGGTTCGACATAACAAAGTACCTCTTCACCCGGTCATACTTCCTGACATGCCGTCTGTTGATCAGATGGGACTGATGTACGCGGTAGAACCCTGCAATGTCCAGCAATCCCTCATACTCCTGCAGCGGGCGGCTGACCAGCAGGGTGGAGTTGTCTTCGATAAAAAAACGGGTATATCCTTCCTCGGCCTGGCATCGGATGATCTTCTCCACCGGCACAAAATGGATGGTGGTCTGTGTCTTCAGTGCCAGACGATCGGGAGACCGCTCTCTGTCTTTCATCTGCTTTACCAGGCCCTTATATCTTTGTATCCCGCTGCCGTCATCCATATCTTTCAGTACCCTTGTCACAGCCTCTTTCAGTTCGCCGGGATCCACAGGCTTCAGCAGATAGTCAACAGCATTGAATTTAAATGCTTTGATCGCATAATCGTCATAAGCCGTAACAAAAATGATCCTGTATCCGGCGGGATCCAGTTTTTTCAGAAGATCAAAACCGGTGCCATCCCCCAGTTTGATATCCAGGAAGATCAGATCGGGATGCAGGGCGCTGATCATTTGAAAGCCTGTCTGCACACTGTCGGCTTCCCCCGTCACCACCACATCCGGGCAATATCGGTTCAGCGAGGCCGTCAGGGAAGACCTTGCATTTTGTTCATCATCGATCACAACGGTGTGCAGACGTGCCATCTCCGTAAGAATTCATCCTTGATTTAAAGATAGGATTTTTTCTCCTGCAAGCAAAAATCCCGGTGAAGGCCATGTGCTCCGCCGGGATCTTTTAAACTTTTCCCGTGAAAATTTTCTTCC
>JAOZOO010000281.1 GCA_029933225.1 Bacteroidales bacterium
GCAAAAACTGGCAACCCATTCAAACAATTCTAGTTGACCTGAAAGAAATCGACCGCGACTTAGCAAATTGGAGTTAAGCGGAGACTGAGCCTGTCGAAGTCGCAGCGGTATCCGCCGCCTCTGCCTTCGACAAGCCTTTCGACAGGCTCAAGAACCACTCAGGTGACGGCTAGTACATGAAAACTTTTGCTCAGGTACTCACCCATAAAAAAAGCCCTGACTTTTATCAGGGCTTTCACTCTAGCTCAATCCTCTAGCAGCTTGTTGGAGAAGTCTGATTTTATTGATTTTGCACACTGATTTCGCAGATAAACACTGATTTTTTGCTTTTTTATCAGTGTAATCAGTGTACAAAAATTCTTTCTCCGACAGCCTGCTAGCTGTCTTACTTGCTGCAAGCGGGGCAAAAAGGCGTTCTGAACCAAAAAAGGGAATGCATTCATGAAATATATTCTCGAAAAAAGAAAACGGAGCAATTTCCATTTGATACCATCGTTTCAAAGAGACCAGATGGGCAGAAAGAGAGACATCATAATCTAACGATATGCCCGACGCAATTTTGCTGACAGCATTCCGCAATGACCAATCATCTTTTGCCATGATGAGCAATAGGTCAATATCTGATTCAGGATCGGCATTACCACGAGCTTTGGAACCATACAAGACAGTGCCTTGCAGTTGATCCCCTTGCTCATGACGAAGTTGTTCGATGAATTGCTCAACGGCCGTTTGTTCCCGTTCGTTCAAAAAAGAATCAAATGTATTCATAGCCAATTCCCTCCGTCAATCAATCCAACAAATTATTATTCAAATAGCCGTATCTTCTCATTTCTTACAGATCATAAAAAGATTCTTTGCCCAGATGAGGGATATATTTAGCCGCCAATTTGGGCAATGACTTACCGCTGTCAATAAACATCCAGTCGTCAATAGAACCGCGAAAATTAAAGCGTTCGACGATGAAGTTGCGTGCTTCTTTATCCACAAGTGTAAACCGCATCATGGGGGTGTAAGTACGACTACGATTTAATGCGTCTTGCAATCCAGGTTTTGGGGTATATGGGGCAAGTTCTTGGAGCAGGGGGGCAAAGTCCTGGTCTGAGGTGTGAATAATGATTTTGTCTTTCTTGATGTCTACAATAGTGTGCAGATGAGGGTGTTCATGTAACACATCCTCTATGACAGTCCGTTCTTGATCCGTGATTAGTTTGGGCTGGATTTTACGCAAAAACACTTGCCCATTGGGAATTTCGTTGATTTCATAGCCAGCGGGGATTGTTTTTACGGCCGTTGTCGGCTGTTTTTTTGAAAAGTAATATCTGGGGTTTCCTTTTTTGGTGATTCCTTGATGCAAATGGTAGGCAGAGCCTTGTCGGTTTGTGTAAGTAATTGACATATTTTATTTTCTTTGTTTGCAAATATTTAAAAAGACCTTATCTCATCCAAATATAAGGATGGTAACGGCCGTTTTTAACGAATTTGGTGTACAAATTAATATCTAAAAACGGCAGCCTGTCTGTAAAAAAAGCCCTGACTTTCATCAGGGCTTTCATTATTCTAAAACTATGGATTCCTGCCTTCGCAGGAATGAC
>JAOZOO010000046.1:0-18438 GCA_029933225.1 Bacteroidales bacterium
ATGGTGGTTTCGGGGCCGTGGCCGGGGTAAACCACTGTTTCGTCGGGCAGGGTGAACAGTTTTTCCCAGATGCTTTTCTGCAACAGGTCGTAGTCACCCGTGGGCAGGTCGGTACGGCCGATGCTTTGGTTGAAAAGCACGTCGCCGGTGATGACAAATCCGTCTTTTGCCGAATAAAAGCACACGCTTCCGTCAGCATGGCCGGGCGTAAAGAGCGTTTCCAGAAATGAATTCCCGAATTCAATTTTTTCGCCGTCTTCGATATAACGGTCAATATTTTTCACCTTCGGCATGGAGATACCGAAAGTCATGGCATAAGCCGGGGCATTGGTCATAATTTTTTCCGAATCCCGGTGGGCAGCCAGCAACAGATCATATTTTTCAGCAAGAAAAGCATTGCCGAGGATGTGGTCAATGTGAGTGTGTGTGTTCAGCAGCAAAACGGGTTTCAGCCTGTTTGCTTCAATGTAAGACACGATTTCACCGTTCTCCGAATCATCCTGCATACCGGCGTCAATAATCACACACTCCAGCGTGTCATCGTCGTATAAAATATAAGTGTTTACCTCAAAGGCATTGAATGCAAAGGGCTGTACTTTGATCATAATATAAAAATTAAAGTTCAAAAATACGATTTTCATGAATGGCCCTAACCTGAAAAAGGTTAAACCTTTATTTAACAATTCCGTAAAAAATAAAACGGCTTAAAATTTGTTATAATTTAGCGTTTTGTTGTAAGGAAATTATTTGAGCGTTGACTTTTATTTTACGACCGAAAAATATAACCAACCTTTTAAAGCCCATACTTGTCTGGGCTTTGATTGTCATTGTAAATACCGGCTACGGACAGTTTTACAACGGCTCTAATATGGCCTTTGGGAAAAACCGTATCCAGTGGGATAACTTTTTATGGACCTTTTACAAGTTCAACGATTTCGACACCTATTTTTACCTGAACGGTAAGGAGTTGGCCCAGTTCACGGCAAGATATGCCTACAAAGCCATTCCCGAAATGGAAGAAAAGCTGGAAACAGGGCTGGATAAGCGCATTCAATTCATTATCTTCAACCGGCTTACCGATCTGAAACAAAGCAATATCGGGCTGGCGACACATACGACTTACAATACCGGCGGTATCACACACATCATCGGAACAAAGGTTTTTCTTTATTTTGACGGAAACCACGTTAACTTTGAAAAGCAGATCAGGGCAGCCATTGCCGAGGTCATGTTCAACCAGTTGATGTTTGGCGGAAAGCTGGGCAAACAGGTCAAGGCTTCTACATTTTCATCCATTCCCCAGTGGTATCGTGTCGGCATCATTTCTTATTTAAGTGATGAGTGGAATGTGGATTTTGACAACCGCGTCCGCGATGGTATTTTGTCGGGCCGGTACAAAAAGCTCAACAACCTGACGGAAAAAGATGCTGTGTATGCAGGTCATTCGCTCTGGCGGTTTGTGGCCATGAAATACGGCCAGGCAGCAGTAACCAACATCATCCACATGACCAGCGTCAGCAGCAGTATTGACAAAGGCTTTTTGTATGTAATCGGGGTTCCGTTCAAATCGCTTGTTAAAGAATGGAGGAGCTTTTATCTTCAACAGTATGAACAGGAAAGCAAAAATGAAAACAGTCCTGATAACCTGCTGGACATCAAATACAAAAAAGACTGGGTTTACGGACAACCGCACATCAGCCCTTACGGGAAATATCTTGCTTATACCACCAACGAATCAGGGAAATACAAGATTTATCTTTACGATTTTCTGAAAGAAAAGAAAAAAAGAATTCTGAAAAGAGGTGTTTCCATGGACACAAAAACCGATTACAGCTATCCGTTGCTGGCCTGGCACCCGACAGGCAAAGTACTGGCTTACATGATCGAAGAAAAAGGCATGCCCTGGATATATTTTTATGATATTGAAACCAAACATACCAGTAAACAGATCATATACGAGGTACAGAAGATTACCGACATGTCGTATTCCGACAACGGTCGTTATCTCGTTGTGTCGGCCGTGAAACAGGGGCAAAGCGATATTTTTGTTTTTAACATTGCGGCCAGCTCGTTTGAGCGGATCACAGATGACCTGTACTCGGAACTGAACCCGCGATTTATCAACAATTCTTCCCAGATCGTTTTCAGCTCAAACCGCGAGAATGACACCCTCGGCAAAGAACCGGAAGTGATAGATGAAGTACCCACCACCTTTGACCTGTTTGTCTATGATTACAAAAACCACAGTCTATTGCTGAAGCGCCTGACCAACACGCCGCTGGCCAATGAAACCCAACCCGAATATGTGGGATACAATACCATCACTTATCTGAGCGATGCCAATGGAATAAGAAACGCATACATGGCTGTGCTTGACAGTACCGTGTCGTCGGTGGATACGACCATCCATTACCGATATTTTGTCCACTCCAAACCCATCACGAATTATTCACGCAACATCACCGATTATCATGTGAGTCATCAATCGGGAAAAAGCGCTTTTATTTTTTATAACGACAACACGTTTAACATATATACCTCTTCCGTCCCCGATTTTAATACTTTACCTGATATTCAGTTAGAAGACACCCGTTTTATGGCTGATCTGAAAAAGCAGTTTAAAAAACACCTCGCCAAAAAGAGAGCTGCAGAGATGAAAAAGAAAGGGGTGATTGTTGAAGGGCAGCCGGGCCAGGAACAGCCGCAGGAAAAAACCGTGGTCAAGCCAAAAATGAAAAAGTTCAGGATCGTTTACGTGGACAACAAAGGGAATGAATACATCGGTTTACCCGAGTCCATGAAAAAGAAACGGGTTAAAGGGAAAACAGGATACCCGGTCATTGTGCAGGAAACCGGCGAACCGGTTGAAGAAAGCGGATTTACCATACCCAAACGACTCAATTACCGGGTGTCGTATTTCATGAACAACCTGACCACCCAGATAGATTTTAATTACCTGAATTACAATTACCAGAATTTCACCGGCGGTGGTCCCATTTACCTGAATGCGGGTTTCAATGTTTTTATGAAAGTCGGGCTGACCGACCTGATGGAAGACCACCGGCTGATTGGCGGGGTACGGCTGAATTTCAGTCTCGTGAACAATGAATACATTTTCAGTTATGCCAACCTGAAAAAACGGCTTGATAAAGAGGTCGTTTTCCACCGGAATACAATTGAAGGTTACACCACTTATTCACTGGTCAGGGTGCATACCCATGAATTGTTTTACATCCTCAAATGGCCATTCAACGAAGCGCTTAGCTTACGGGGAACCGCTTTTTACAGAAACGACATGTACGTAACGCTGGCTACCGACCAGATATCGCTTGAGACGCCTACTTTCTACAATAACTGGGGCGGGTTCATTGCTTCGCTGGTGTTCGATAATACCCGCGATCTGGGAATGAATCTTTATTCAGGATGGCGCTGGAAGATTTTCGCCGAATACCATCAATTGTTCAATAATTTGAGCCGGAACCTGATCGTGGCGGGTTTTGACTTCAGGTACTATTTACGGATACACCGCAACTTTATCTGGGCCAACCGCGTTGCCGGCAGCGCCTCACTCGGCAAAGACAATCTGATGTATTACATGGGCGGGGTGGACAACTGGATGTTTCCTAAATTTGATGTCATTACACCGATTGATTATTCAAAAAATTACGTTTATCAAACACTGGCCACACCCATGCGGGGTTTTTATCAGAATATACGAAACGGCAACCGGTTTTTCGTGATCAACTCCGAGCTGCGTTTTCCCATTATCCAGTATTTTTCCAAAGCGCCGTTAAGCTCCAGCTTTCTGCGTAACTTCCAGTTGGTTGCGTTCGGCGATATCGGAACCGCATGGAACGGCCCCAGTCCTTACTCAAAAGAAAACTCTTTATACACCCGGTATGTCAGCAGCGGTCCTCTGCTGATTTCCGTCGAGGTTCAGAAAGAGCCCATTGTTGGCGGATTCGGTTTTGGGGCACGGGCACATTTGCTGGGGTATTTCATCCGCGGTGATGTTTCATGGGGAGTGGAAGATTACAAGATCAATAAACCTGTGTTTTATCTCTCACTGAGCCTTGACTTTTAACAGTATGCTTTTTATCCGGAAATATGATCGAACAATCTAAAAAGTAATGAGTTAAGCAGAAGTATTTTTTTACCCTTAAAACTGTGCCAAAAACGCACAATTTTTTTTTCAGGTAGTTTTGAATATCTAATCTGCTAATTTCGACCTCATTAATTTTTATTCACCCCCCCCTGTTAATAATTTTCACACACATTATTTGGATTTTGATATTATCTTGCGGGACAATTTAGACGAACTGTCCTGAACTGGTATTTACCTGTAGTTTAACGCTTTAATATTATTAACCTTTTTATTTGAATAATAAATGGAACAAAATTTGTTTTTGGATTTTGAGTCGGACACCACGGAAAAGATCAAAGAAAAACCGGGTAAATTACCGGAAGAAAAGGACTTTTACGATGAGATGGCGGAGAAGAGAAAAAAGTCAACCGTACAGTCAGGGAGGCCAACGACAATCAGCACCAAACCGGTGAGTATTTTGAAAGAGCTTTCCGGAATAAAATCCGGCGGTCCAAAAATGTATTCCCATGAGGAAGCCCTTGCCGCATCCATAGAATATTTTAACGGCGATGAACTGGCAGCCAATGTATGGATGAATAAATATGCCCTGAAGGACAGTGACGGAAATTTATATGAGCGCACACCCGATGACATGCACCGCAGGATCGCTTCGGAGATTGCCCGCATCGAAAGGAAATATCCCAATCCCATGAGCGAAGAAGAGGTGTATGAGGTCATCAGACATTTTAAATACATCGTTCCTCAGGGCAGTCCCATGGCGGGAATCGGCAATAAGTACCAGATATCTTCTTTGTCAAATTGCTTTGTCATCGGTAACGAAGGACAATCGGATTCTTACGGCGGCATCATGAAAATTGACCAGGAACAGGTTCAACTGATGAAACGCCGCGGGGGTGTGGGGCACGACCTGACACACATCAGGCCTGCCGGCAGCCCGGTTAAAAATTCGGCATTGACCTCTACCGGGGTAGTGCCGTTTATGGAAAGATATTCCAATTCAACGCGTGAAGTTGCCCAGGACGGGCGACGGGGTGCCCTGATGCTCAGCATCAGCATCAAACATCCCGATTCCGAGAATTTCATCGATGCCAAAATGGAACAGGGGAAAGTTACCGGTGCAAACATCTCTATTAAAATTGACGATGAGTTTATGCGTGCCGTGAAAGAAGGTGCGAATTACAGGCAACAGTATCCGGTGAATTCAGACAACCCGAAAGTAGTTAAAGACATTGATGCACAGAAGTTGTGGAAAAAGATCATCCACAATGCATGGTCTTCCGCCGAGCCGGGCATATTGTTCTGGGATACCATACACAGGGAAGCCATTCCCGACCGGTATGCAGACCTGGGATTTGAAACCGTCTCGACAAACCCGTGCGGAGAAATCCCTCTTTGCCCTTACGACAGTTGCCGCCTGCTTGCCATCAACTTATACAGCTACGTTGAAAACCCGTTTACAAAAGATGCTTATTTCAACAGCGAGCTTTTCGCCGAACATGCACAGATTGCACAGCGCATCATGGATGACATCATCGATCTTGAAGCCGAAAAGATAGATGCCATCATTGAAAAAATAGATTCCGATCCGGAGCCCGAAGAGCTGAAATGGGTTGAAAGAAACCTTTGGGTAAACATCCGCAAGAAAACATTACAGGGCCGACGTACCGGCATCGGCATTACCGCCGAAGGTGATATGCTGGCAGCCCTGGGGCACCGTTACGGTTCAAACGATGCGATCAACTTTTCAACCGAGGTACATAAACTGCTGGCCATTGAAGTGTATCGTGCATCGGTCAACCTGGCAGAGGAAAGAGGATCGTTTCCAATTTACGACGCACAAAGGGAAGAGGGAAATCCTTTCATCGAGCGCATCAAAGAAAATGCTCCGCATGTGTACGAAAAAATGGTCAAGGTAGGACGGCGCAATATCTCCCTGCTCACCATTGCACCGACAGGCAGCGTGAGCATCTGCACGCAGACCACATCGGGCATTGAGCCTGTTTTTATGGTCAGCTACAAGCGTCGCCGGAAAGTGAATCCCAACGATAAAAATGTCAACGTAACCATGGTGGATGAAGTGGGCGATGCATGGGAAGAGTTCAACGTATTTCATCCCAAGTTTGAAGTGTGGCTGAAAAACAACGGTTACGATGTTGACGAAGTTAAAAACCTTCCCGAGGAAAAGCTGAACGAGATCATTCAACAGTCCCCTTATTATAAAGCCTCGTCAAACGACATTGACTGGGTGAGCAAAGTGACCATGCAGGGTGCCATTCAGAAGTGGGTTGACCATTCCATCAGTGTAACCGTAAATGTTCCTGAAGATATCACTGAAGAACTTGTCAGCGAGGTTTATATGAAAGCGTGGGAAAGCGGTTGCAAAGGGATGACGATCTATCGCGATGGTTCACGTGCGGGAGTTTTGGTTAAAAATGAGGAAAAGAAAAAGGCAGTTTTTCAGGAGACCAAGGCGCCACCAAGGCCAAAGGCGCTGGAAGCCATCGTGATCAGATTCCAGAACAACTATGAGAAATGGATGGCTGTTGTAGGCCTTCTGGATGGTAAACCTTATGAGATCTTTACCGGACTGGCTGAAGATTTCTTCCTTCCCCCGTGGGTCGAAAAAGGATGGGTCATTAAGGAAAAAACAAATGAAGGTCATGCACGTTATGATTTTCAGTTCAGAGACAAACAGGGTTACCGTGTGACGATTGAAGGGTTATCCCGGTCATTTAATGAGGAGTACTGGAACTATGCCAAGCTGATCAGCGGTGTTTTGCGGCACGGCATGCCCATTACTTATGTGATTGACCTGGTATCGAACCTGACCGTTCCGGAAGACACGATCAACACCTGGAAAAACGGTGTGGTCAGGGCTTTGAAAAGGTTTGTTCCCGATGGCACTTCAACCAAAAAAGCATGCCCGGAATGCGGCCAGACTACCCTGATCTATCAGGACGGCTGCCTCACATGCAGCACCTGCGGATATTCCAAATGCGGTTGATCCGGGAGATAAATCAATAATTATGAAATGTTTAAGACGGGGAGACGGTTGTTTCTCCGTTTTTTTATGGCGAAGACATGTGATCGAGAATATCTTTCACTTTGAACTTCACAATTCCCGACCGGCTGTCGGAAACGGCATAAGGGAGAACCAGATACCCGTTGTGGATGATCCCGCCGCAGGAATAAACTACATTGGGCACATAACCGTTACGCTCCTCCTCCTCGGGAACCAGCAGAGGCTCTCTGATCTCGCCGATAATTTTCAGAGGGTCTTTCAAATCTAACAGAAGCGCGCCAATGGTGTAGGTCCGCATGGGTCCTACGGCATGGGTCAGTACCAGCCATCCTTTTTCGGTTTTCAGGGGCGGGCCGCTGTTTCCGATCTGAACAAATTCCCACTCATACCGCGGCTCACGCAAAAGCAACGGTTTTTCCCAGTGATGAATATTATCACTGAACATGATGTAAAGGTTCACATTGTCGTTTCTCGAGATCATGGCATATTTTCCGTTGATCTTTTCAGGAAAAAGGGCCATCCCTTTGTTTTGCGAGCCCGAACCTGTCAGCGTGTTGATCTGGAAATTATAGAAATCCCTTGTCTCCAGCAACTGGGGTAAGATTGAAAATCCGTTGTATGCCGTATAAGTTCCGCAGTAAGTGATGTTGCTCCCATCGTTGAAAGGAGTAAAACGGACATCCTCGATGGCTTTGATGTCGGTTTGTGCACGGGGAAATATCACCCGTTGCGATATGTCGGTGTCCACATCGAATTTGATCTGGTAATTGGACTTTGCCAGCCAGTCGAGATTTTGAAGCGCCCGGTTAACCCTGTCATTGGACGAATTATTCTTTTTGAAGCGTTTGATGGCTGCATTCAGTTCATTCAGGTTAAAATCATCCAGCAACTGATCAAAGATATCTTTAACCGGTTCATATTCTTTTATCTCCTTCATTTTCATGATAAAGTTCGCCTTGTTGTATTCGGGAGACTCAATCACTTCCGCTCTTTCAACCACCGGACTGGTTTCTTTCATCCTGATGTTTCCGGTTTTGTCCAGTATTCCACTACGGAAAACTACCGAAGACATATGCCCTTCGCCAACAGCCCTGAAACTGATGATAACTTTCAGCTCGCCGGGCTTTGTATGGTTTTGGAAGGGGTCGGCAACAATGGAGGGATTGAACAAAGCAGCCGCTTCGATGGAGTATTCATGCGTAAAATAGGCACCGATCAACAGCTTGTTTTCGATGCTTAATCCTTCCAGATCTTTCTTTTTCAGCTCTTCTTTAACTTTATCAAAATTGTTTTTCAGGATTCTCTTCAGATTTTTATGCCGGTGTTCATAATTTCTCAGTATCTGATTCAGCAAATCCTGCCTTTTATCTTTGGGCATTCCACAAATCTGTTCGATGATCTTCAAAGACCTTTCCTTTTCAAGGTGTAACCGTTTGGCTATCACCTTGCTTTCATCAGGCTTAAAAGAAATATCCTGTTTTATTGCTTTGATCTGACTTCTTGGATGCAGCATCCTTTTATACTTTTAAAACAAGTCGCAGTATACAAAATTTCTTCAAATTAAATACATCCCGGATTGTTACCGTTTATACTGCAAAATTATTGAAAAGTTATATTTTTTCAATAAATAAAACCATCCTCCGGTGGCAGATTAAGTTTTACTTTTGTATAACTCTTGCAAACATCAAAATATTATAAAGATGACAAAATCCGTGGTCAAACGATATGAAAATAACCCTGTATTAACCAAAGAGCAAGTTCCCTATGAAGTAGCTACGGTACATAATGCTGCCGTAGTGAAGATGAATGAAAAATACATGATGGTGTTCCGTTCGCATTTGCTTAACGGGCGAAGTATTCTTGGTCTGGCTGAAAGTGATAACGGATACGATTTTAGAGTTCATGATCAGCCGTTTATGACGCCGCAGGATGAAGGGGCAAGTGTTTATGAGTCCATAAGCATTGAAGACCCGCGTATCACTTTCATTGACGGAGAGTACCTGATAACATACAGCGCTTATTCGGATTATGGTATCCGTATCGGTCTGGCAAAAACCAGAGATTTTACCCGTGTGGAACGGGTGGCCATGATCAGCGAGGTGGATTACAGGAACACGGTAATTTTTCCCGAAAAGTTTAACGGGATGTATGCCCGGATAGACAGGCCGCACTCGGAACTGAATCCCTGGTCGATGTGGATATCCTACTCACCGGATCTCATTCACTGGGGCGGAGCAAAACACCTCGTCAGTCCGGTGAAATACCACTGGGATGAAATGAAAATCGGACCCGGGGCACCGCCGATAAAAACGCCAAAGGGATGGCTCAACATCTATCATGGCGTTTTCCCGACCATGGCAGGGAGCGTTTACCGCCTCGGAGTTTGCCTGCATGATCTCGAAGACCCTTCGAAGATTCTCGGTGTTTCGGATAAATGGATACTGGAGCCCGAAAAGGATTACGAACGGGTGGGCTATGTACCCAATGTGGTGTTTACCTGTGCAGCCGTTCCCGAAGAGGATGGTACCGTTAAAATATACTGGGGGGGCGCCGACACGGTCATGTGTGCGGGAACCGCAAGGATTGAAGAACTGGTGGAGATGTGTTTGTGACCCCCTCTGTCTTCGGTATCTCCCCCGTGGGGGGAGAAGTATCATTGTGTTATTAGTTAGTTCTTTGTCATATGTCTTGTGTCTTATGTCTTGGAGTCTTTGTGGATAGTCATTCAAATGTTAGTTTTCGGAGAGGACTCAGCAATTAAACAATAGAACAATTAAACAATAGAACCATCAAACCATGAAAATAGCGATCTTATCACCTGCATGCTGGCGGACGCCTCCGCGGAAATACGGGCCCTGGGAACAGGTGGCCTCAAACATTGCCGAAGGGCTGATAAAAAGAGGCGAGGATGTGACTTTGTTTGCCACGGCAGATTCCATTACCGCCGGAAAACTGGAGGCGGTTTGTGAAAAACCTTACGGTGAAAACCCCGACATGGATGCCAAAGTTTGCGAGTGCCTGCACATCTCACACTTTATGGAAATGGCCGGGGAGTTCGATATTCTGCACAACAACTATGATTTCCTGCCGCTCACCTACACCCGGCTTATTAACACACCCATGGTGACTACCATTCACGGTTTTTCGTCGCCGAAAATTATTCCCGTTTTCAAAAAGTACAACAGCGACAATTATTATGTCTCCATCAGTAACTCCGATCGCAGCCCGGAGCTCGATTATATCGCTACGGTTTACAACGGCATCCGCGTAGAAGACTTTACCTTCCGGGAAAAAGGGGAGGATTACCTTTTGTTTTTCGGGCGGATACATCCCGAAAAAGGGACGCTGGAATCCATTCAGATCGCAAAACGGGCAAAACGAAAGCTCATCATTTCGGGACTGATCCAGGATCAGAAATACTTTGATGAACAAATTACACCTTACCTGAATGATGAAGACATTGTGTATGTCGGGAATTCAGGGCCTGAAAAAAGAGATCAGTTGCTGGGCAATGCGTTTGCCCTTTTGCATCCCGTCAGTTTTGAAGAACCGTTCGGGTTGAGCGTGGCCGAGTCCATGTGTTGCGGTACACCGGTCATCGCCTTCAACAGGGGTTCCATGCCCGAACTGATTGTGGATGGAAAAAACGGTTTTCTGGTTCACACTATTGACGAAGCGGTGGATGCTTTATCCGAGGTAAAAAGCATTGACCGTTCTTTTTGCAGGCAGTGGGTCGAAAGAAATTTCAGCATTGAGAAAATGATAGACGGGTATGAGGAAGTCTATCGCCGCGTGCTTTCAAAACACAAACAATAGCAGGCAAAATCATTTGTTTTCAGGCTACTCTGATGTTTGAGATGATCACAAAAGTATAATAAGTAAAGACAGAGCTGATGATGGTGGCGATTTCACCGGGGTTAAATATCCAGCTCGCCTCTTTTTCTGTAGAACCTTAAAACCAGCATCTTTACCACGTCATTAAAGAGAAACCACACAAAAGCATAGCCCCACACAATGGCGCCCCACTTCCATCCGATGGGCGTAACGAGGAATCCGTAAACGCCGATGAGCGTTCCCAGAATTGCCGAAGCAAAGGATGCCGTCCACAGTTTAATGTTTGGCCCGGGCTTTTTGAAAAACCATTCATCGATCCTGGTATTATAAATCGTACCGTGACCGGCTACGATCAGTTTGACAAACATGAGCGACTGAACCATTTCCGTTGACAAATGCCAGTAATCCATGGCGAGGAAAAACAATCCGAAGGACGATATCACACCTGCCAAACCCAGCCAGCCCGATAATACCAGCACTTCCTTCATATCCCATTTCACCGGAAACTTTCGGACTTTCGTATTGTCATAGGCAATGGTCAGGATCGGGATATCGTTAAGCAGCGCCAGCAGGATGATCATCAGCGCGGTGACGGGATAAAAGTTAAAAACAACAATTGCCAGGGTCATGAAGAGGATAACCCTTACGGTTTCTGCAATCCTGTAGATGGTATAACCTTTCATCCGCTCAAAAGTGATCCGCGCCATTTTGATGGCGCTGTTGATCACATTCAGCCCCGGCGCCAGCAGGATGATGTCTCCGGCGGCACGGGCAGCATCGGTGGCGCCGCTGACGGCAATTCCACAGTCTGCCTTTTTCAGGGCCGGCGCATCGTTCACTCCATCTCCGGTCATCCCCACGATGTGTTTTCCTTTCTGAAGCTTGTCAACAATGTAGTATTTGTCCTCGGGAAAAACCTGCGCAAAACCATCCGCCTGTTCAATCAGTTCGATGATCTCTGACTCGTGCTTGCGGACATGTCCTTTAGGTAACGGCATTTCCTGAAGGGCTTTTTGTACGTTGTAAGCCACATCGTTGGCAAATGCTTTAACCTCATCTTCACTGATTTTCGGTTCCAGCTTTTTGTAAAGGCTTTCCGTAATGACTTCTGCAAGGATTTTATATTCTGCAATGTCCTGGCCTTTCAGGTTTTTGATGTTCTTGATGTTGTCGCCAATGGCCAGGATGCCGGCAATATACTTTGCCACTTCAATGTTGTCACCGGTAACCATTTTTGTGCCAACGCCGTGAACTTTAAGGTCTGCAATTGTTTCTTTCGAATCGTCACGCGGCGGGTCAAATAGCGGGATCAGCCCCACAAAACGGAACCTCTCCTTTTCATCTGTTTTAAAAGCCACGCCGAGCGTACGAAATCCTTTGGATGCATATTCCTTAACCTTGTTTTCCGCTTTTTCTTTGTTAAAATCATGTTTGCATTCAGCAATGATGACCTGCGGCGCTCCTTTGGTGACAATCAGCTTGTCGTACTGCGAGATGGTCTTTTTACTGACCGGATCGAAAGGGATGAATTTATTCATTTTGTATCCGGCCAGCTTGTCGTAAAGTCCGTGTTCTTTTAAATATTGAAAGATCGGCTTCTCGATGGGGTCCTGGTTTTCTTCTTTTGATGCCAGCCCGCCATAAAACAACACATCCTCATCTTTAAATTCACCAACCGTATAAGGAGTTGAAATGGTCATCTCGTTTTTTGTCAGCGTGCCTGTTTTGTCGCTGCACAGGATATCCATACCCGCCAGCTCTTCGATGGCTGCAAGACGGCTGACAATGGCTTGTTTTCGTGCCAGGTTAATGGCGCCCACGGCCATGGTGACAGTTAAAACGGTGGGAAGGGCCACCGGAATTGCCGCCACAGTCAGGACAAGTGAGAACTCAAGCAGGTCGAAAATGTTTTCATGCCGATAGAGTCCGACGCCGAGAATGATGGCAATCATGAGAATGGTCAGAAGGATCAGGAAGTTACCCACTTTAATGACCATGGCCTGGAAGTGGCTTTTCTGTTCTTTCTGGGCTTTCGACACCAGCTTGACCGTTTTGCCAAAATAGGTGTCGAGACCTGTTTTGCTGACTTTGGCGGTCATTTCGCCTTTTTTCACAATGGCGTTACCGTAAACTTCGTCCCCCAATTTTTTAGTCACCGGTAGCGATTCACCTGTAAGCGCCGATTGGTCGGCAAGGATGAAATCGCCTTCGATCAACTTACAGTCTGCCGGGACGATATCCCCGATCTTCAGTTTGATGATGTCGTCCGGTACAATTTCTTTGGCGTCCACCTCCTGCCATTTGCCGTCGCGCAGGACCAGCGCTTTACTGGCCAGCGATTTCTTCAGTGCATTGATGGCGTTCAGCGCTTTGGATTCCTGGTAAAAATCAAGGACGGCGTTAACAATGAGCATAACCATAATGATGGCGAAATCCTCCCATTTTTTCACAGCAGCCGATAAGATGGCAGCGGCTTCGATCATCCACGGGATGGGTCCCCAAAACCGTCGGAAAATCCTGTGAAGCAGGGTCTCTTCTTTTTCCGGGATCTCATTCGGCCCGTATTTTTCAATTCGTATTTTTACTTCTTCAGATGAAAGTCCTTTTTGAAAAGCTTCATTTCCTGCTTTTTCCATTTCTGATATTTTAAATGTGCTTTTGCCTGTTATGTGGAACTGATTTTATATTGTCCAATTTTATTCACTTTTTCTGTTTTGCAAATTTTACTCAATTACACTGGTTTTCTTTACTTTTTTAACACCATTTAACGTATGTACCGTTAAAAAATAATGAATGATCAGGTTTTGTAAAAATTAAAATTTCGACTACAAAAATTAAAACCTGAAAATGAAAATTATCGTTACGGCAATAATCACCAAAAAACCGCCGATCAACCATGGGCTAATGGCTTTGTTGCCAAAAACCAATGCATAGATTAGTTTCACCAGGTTGTTGCTGCTGATGGCAATTAATGTTGCCCGGGCAATTTCATTTAATTCAATGTGATATTTGCCGGTGAATAAACTCAACAGAAAAGGATCAATATCGGTTACTCCAACAACGAGTGAAAGAACATCAAGACCCTTTGCACCGAATCCTTCCAAAACATATTTGGTGATCATGGAAAACAAAACAAAAAGAAACGCAAATAAAAGAGCCGTTTTGAATTCCAGCGGATTCTTGTGCTTGTCGATGGTGACTTCGGTGACTTTCCCCTTCTTTTCAAATTTCAATATAAGCCACGAAACGATTAAGGTAGTTGCCGTCAGTACCATAAAGGGAACTGCCAGTACTTTAGCAAGGGCGAGGTTAAAGATCAGGATCAAAATAAAAATACGGATAAACATCATCCCTGTTGCCAGTATTATGGAAGACGAGGCCTGATTTAATGCCGTGTCGGGTTCTTTGCTTTTTCGTGCCAGTACAAGCGTGGTTGCCGTGCTGCTGTAGAGCCCTCCCAGGAAGCCCGTGATGAGCATGCCGTTTTTTGGAAATATGAACTTTTTAAGGATGTAGCTCAAATAAGATAAAGCGGAAACCACCACCACCACAAGCCAGAATTTAAACGGAGAAACCGGGATGTATTCCGTCACGATCTCGTGAGGTAACAGTGGCAGGATGATGCCGGTAATGGCCAGAAACTTGGCCAGTACAATGAAATCATTGTTGTCGAATTTACCGCTTAACTCTTTTAACTGTTCTTTCATTTCGATAAAGAAAAGCACGGCGGTAACAACCAGTACCGTAACCCAAACAGGTTTTGTGTATAGCAACGGTGCCAGGCTGTAAGTGATCAGGACTGTTACCATCGAGGTAATCCCGAATTTGTTTTGTGCTTCGATCTTTTTCCAGTAAAAGATGGCGAGGAAACCCGAAATGACGACTCCTCCCGAAACAAAGACCCAGATCTTCTGCGGTGCAATAATGTACAGGATAAATCCGAGAATCCCGATCAGCGTATAAGTGCGATCCATGCCAAACAGGCTGTCCTTCGGGTCGCTGTAGTGATGCCGTCGCTGTTCCAGCCCGATGAGCAGCGAAAAAACCGTGACCAGAAGAAAAATGGTAAAATCGTTTGGGATATTTTTAATGAGTTCCATTTTTTAAAAGATCTTTTATGTTCGGTGCAGCAGGGCTGATCAGCTCAAAACCTTCGTAAGACACAAAAATAACAAATCTGTCACTGATCAGTTTAAACACTCCGAACCTGTTGATCAAATCATGTTGCGAAATATTGTCACTAAGGCCTATGTTGTTTTTAACTTTCAACATCTTCTTCTTTTAAAATCGACTCTTAAACATAATCATCCGGCTTTTGGCGGAAAATGTCTGTGAGATAGCGGTATAGCTCGGGATGCCGTTGTTTTAGTTTTTCCGGGTTGTCGAAAAAGTATTCACTGACCACAGCAAGAAATTCAGCTTTTCTATCAGGGGGAAGGTTCTTGTAATACAAAACTCTTTGCTGTAAAATTTCCCTCCATTTTTCAGGAAACGGTTCGTCGAGAATCTTTTTATTTACAGGCGCCGGTTTGATAACTACCCGGTAAACAAGGTAAAAAGCCAGTACAACAAAGACAACTGCAAAAACAAAAATAATTTGTTGAACCATGGAATAAAAGTAATAAAATTTGTTTTCTTCGTAATCTCTTTACTTTTGCGTTAAATTAGAATTATGAGAAGTTTCATTTTAGTTTTATTTCTTTTTCTCTCAACCGGGCTGTTTGCACAGGATACGTTAACGGTCCTTCAATACAATCTGCTCAATTATGGCAACATAACCGATTATTGCAACAATTCGAACAACAACATCAACGATAAAGATGAACACCTTAAGAAAATCATCAACTATATAAAACCCGATATTTTCACGGTAAACGAAATGAGCAGGTCGCAGGCCATTCAACAGCATTTGCTCGATAAAGTGCTGAATACAAATGGTGTGGGTTATTACCGAAAAGCCAATTTCCTGTCGGTTGCCGAATCCAACCTTGTCAACATGCTTTATTACAATTCAAAAAAACTCAGATTGCATTCTCATGTCATTGCCCAGAGTTATATCCGGGATGTGGACGTCTATAAACTCTACTACCTTTCGGATGACCTCGATCAGGGTGACACGGCTTTTGTGATCTGTGTGGTAGCCCACCTGAAAGCCAGTTCGGGCACGAATAATGCCAACAAGCGGAAGGTGATGGCACAGAATACCATGAATTACCTGAACGATTATGATGACGACAACAATTACATGATGATGGGCGATTTCAATCTGTACTCCGATGAAGAGCCCGCATATCTGCAATTTCTTTATTACAGTAACCCCTCTTTAAGGTTCTATGATCCCCTGAATCAATCAGGTCCCTGGCACAACAATTATAATTACCGGAATATTCACACCCAGTCAACACACAGCGAAACCAATGGTTGTGCGGTCGGAGGGGGAATGGATGACCGTTTTGATTTCATCCTCATCTCGGATAATATCAAAAACGGGAAAAAGAAAGTTAAATTTATCCCCGGAACCTATCGGGCTGTGGGGCAGGACGGAAGACATTTCAACAGCTCACTGATCAGTTCTCCTGCCAATACGACCGTGCCTTCCGATGTGTTGTACGCCCTTTATTACAATTCGGACCATTTACCCGTTACTTTAAAATTGTTGGTTGATAAAACGCTGGGTGTTAATGAATGGGAAAACAGTAATTTTGAAGAAGTACGTATGGTCAACCCGGCGGGCAGTGATCTGAAGCTTACGCTTTCTGCAAAAAACCATTCCCGCATGAGCGTGGACATCATCAGCATGACCGGACAAATTCTGATAAGTAAACAGTTCAGCATAAATCAGGGACAAACCGTACTTTCCATTCCTGTTTCATTATTAAAACCGGGGCTCTATCTGGTTCGTTTCACGGATGAACAACATGTTTCGGTTGTGAGGAAGATGGTGAAGGATTAGTGAGTGGTGATTAGTGATTAGTGAGTGGTGATTTGTGAAGTTGGTGCGGGGTGCGAGTTGCAAATCCGGACGACCGTGGGTAAAACAGCCAACTGAAACAGAAAACAAAATATATCTCGTTTATCTCCGAGGAAATAAGGCGGATATGTGCGTTAGCTGACGTGGGAGTCCCCTTCAACTATTGGTGAAATCTTTGTGACAGGTTGCAGGTTGCGAGGGTGACCGGATTGCAAATCCGGACGAGTGTAATATTGGAATAATCTTCCTACTAATCCAGATTCAAAGACCGTTTCTTTTCCTCAAAATATTTGATCCCTTCGTCAGTAGCGATGCTGCGGACAAAACTTTCGAACATCTGGTTAAAGAGGGTGTTGAATGAAAAATTCTCGGGAGGGAAATTCTCCACATCATGCAGATCGATCAGGCGACGGATATAAAGGCGGGCGGCAAGCTCAATGCTCACATCGTTGCGATACATGCCCCGGCTGACTCCCTTTTGCAGGTTGACCCTGATCTTTTCATAAATAAAATTAATGCGTTCCTGGATATGATGCTCGAAGATTTCAGGATACAGTTGCGCATATTTATAGGTAACCGAAGGACTGAGATGATAAAACTTACTGGCCATTTCCCTGCCTACGGTAAACAGGATATCAATGGCATCGTCATAACCGTCAAAATTGTGTTTTTCAAATATTACTTCGAACTTACGACGCTCGTCTTCGAGTATCTTCTCAACAAGTTGTTCGTCATTTTTAAAGTAATCGTCGAGAAGCTCATTGGGAATGGCAGGATTGTCACGCAGCTTTGCCAGTGATATTTCTTCAATACCCTTTTGATTGGCAATGTCCCTGATCGAATTAATTAATTTGTTTAGCTCGTTGTCCATTCAATGAACTTGTTTTAGCTTGCGTCAACAAAAGTAAAAAAATAAAAAAAGTAATAATCCGGGTAAACCTCAACTTATTAA
Source organism: Bacteroidales bacterium (assembly GCA_029933225.1). Lineage (GTDB taxonomy): Bacteria > Bacteroidota > Bacteroidia > Bacteroidales > F082 > JAADID01. The sequence goes on from JAOZOO010000046.1 coordinate 17,885, forward strand.
CCGGTTTATTCAATGATCATCATTTTCCTTTTTTGCGTAGTATTCCCGGTTTCCAACACAAACCAGTAAACTCCCGGTTTAAGTTCGTATGCACCGGCATCAAAGGATTCAACATACTTACCGGGGCTCATGTTCCGGTTGTCAATCATTGTGGCGATCTTTCTGCCGTAAATGTCATAAACCTTCAGGCTGACCTGCGAAGATTCCCGCAGCTTAAAGCTGAACCAAGTTGTTTCCCTGAAAGGGTTGGGATAATTGACTACCTGGCTGACCGGCTTCATCTCAGGTTCGGGCATACCTACCGTGATATCCACAATGGCAGTCCAGATGGACATTTGTGTACCATCAGCCCTTGCCCATATCGGCCTCACCTGCCCGTTATAAGCCGTAATGTTGGTATAGTCACCAAAAAAAACACTGCTGCTCGGATAAAACGGACTTTCGCTGATTTTGAAATTTTCGAAAGTTTCACCCCCGTCAGTTGACCGGGCGATGTAAACATCGGTGTTCCGGTCGTCATAATTCCGCCGGTCGTAAAAAACAATATAAATATC
>JAOZOO010000046.1:18538-21209 GCA_029933225.1 Bacteroidales bacterium
TCTAACGAACGGTCAAACAGGATGGAATCGTGTACCGACCAGGCCACATAAACCTCACCATTGGGTCCCACTGCCGGGACAGCTCCTTCGGTCGTGTTGTCGCTGTCCACACAGTCACCTGAAGATTTATTGATCCGCAGGGCATCGGACCAGGTAAGGCCGCCGTCGGTTGATTTGCTGAAATGGATATTGCTGAATTTGGTCGGATCGGAGGTGCCGTATTCATCAAATTGTGTCCATGTAACATAAATGGTATTGGTGGCGCTGTCCACCACAGCCCATTCCTTATCCTGCGCTTTTGTGCCGTTTAATCCCATGTAGGAATCGGCAATCCATTCTTCATTTTCAATGTCGAATTTCTGGCTTACGATCCGGTCAATCCAGTTGCCATCCGGAGGCCAGGACAAATGAAAGAAATAAAAATTTCCTGCTGTGTCCACAATCACACAGGGATCACCCCACACGCCAAAATCCGATGTGAGTTCTCCTCTTGTCCAGTTGTAACCGCCGTCAATTGAATAATAATAGCTTTTGATATTTGCACCGGCAAGCAATTGGTCGGGGTTTTTTGGGTTGATGACAATACTGGGTTCGTTGGGGCTTTTTTCAGTACTGATCAGGATGTTTTCATATTGTCCGGAAACCTGCAATGTAAAAGCAAGGGCAAAGTAAATAATTATAGCTCTTTTCATAATCAGGGAGTTTAATTGTATTTATTTTGATCGAATATCCATCCGAATTTCCGGCCGATATTATAAAATCAATATCCTGACCAAAAATACACTTAATATTTTATACTTTTGGTTCAATTAAAGAAGACCTTCCACGTATGAAAAAAATTGCACTCCATTGGCAGATTCTCATTGCCCTGATTCTTGCCATTATTTACGGACTGATATTTTCTACAACTTACCGGCTGGTATCGGATTCCTATAAACAATTGAGCAGGCAAAATGTACCGGCAGAGATACAGGCCGGGTTGCATGGGCTGGACAACAGGGAGTTCACTTCACTGGCCGCATTTGACCAGGCCCTCGACGGTCTTCCCGATTCTGAACGTATTGAACCATATAAGTCGGCTGTCATAAAAGCTGCTTATTATAATCCGCCTGTTACTTATGTGAGCTGGATGGGCGATCTTTTTATCAGGGCATTAAAAATGCTGATTATACCGCTGATCTTATCCTCATTAATATCAGGTATCACCAGTATAGGATCGGGTAGTAACCTGGGCAGGTTAGGGGTTAAGACCCTGATTTATTATGTGACGACCAGTTTTTTTGCGATACTGACAGGACAGGTATTGGTTAACCTGTTTAAACCCGGAGATGGCGCCAACATCAATTTTGTGCAGGATGTTGAAGGTCTGGTAGAAAAACAAAAATCTTTCCTTGAGATTATCATCGGGATCGTACCGGAAAACATTGTTAAGGCCATGGCAAACAATGAGATGCTTTCAATCATTTTTTTCGCATTGATCTTTGGGTTTTTTATTACTCAAATAAAAAAGAAACATGCTGAGATATTAAAGGATTTCTTCACGGCAGTTTTTGAAGTGATGATGAAGATAACCTTATTCGTGATTAAATTTACACCGCTTGGCATCTTCGGTATTGTTGCCAAAACCATTGCCGATCAGGATGATCTTGTCGGGCTTGTCAGCAGTATGGGATTGTATATGCTCACGGTAATACTGGCGCTGGCCATTCATGCATTCATCACTTTGCCTGTTATCGTACGTTGGATTGGCAAAGCGAATCCCTGGAGGCATTTGAGGAATATGACCACACCGTTACTCACGGCCTTTTCCACATCCTCATCCGGCGCTACCCTGCCGCTTACTATACAGGCTGTTGAAGAAAACTCGGGCGTATCGAACAAGATCAGCAGTTTTACTCTACCTCTCGGCGCGACGGTCAATATGGACGGAACAGCGCTTTATGAATGCGTTGCGGCAATATTTATTGCTCAGGCTTACGGTGTTGATCTTAATTTTATTCAACAGATACTGATTGTCTTTACGGCTTTGCTTGCCTCCATTGGCGCAGCAGCAATTCCCATGGCGGGCCTGGTCATGATTACCGTAATCCTGACGGCCGTTGGGTTACCGCTCGAAGGAGTGGGGTTAATTCTGGCCGTGGACAGAATTCTGGATATGTTCAGAACAGCAACCAATGTCTGGAGCGACAGTTGCGGGGCTGTGGTCATTGCAAAATCAGAAGGTGAGGAGCTGAAGATTTAAAAGAAAGAAAAGAGAATGAGTAACATTTAAACGCTATTATCTGTTAAAGAAAAAGTTCACTTTAAACAACTTCTAATGTTTTTTTGAAGGATTAAAGAAAAAAACAATCATGAGCAGCATGAAAAAAATAGGTGTACTGACAGCCGGCGGTGATTGCCCCGGCCTGAATGCCGCTATCCGTGGCGTTGGCAAAACGGCCATTGTGAAATACGGAATGGAAGTCATTGGCATCTCCGATGGTTTTCTTGGCCTGATCAACAAGGAGTATGTTCCCATGAAGGAAGAGATGTTGTCGGGTATCCTTACGGTGGGAGGAACCATTCTGGGGACGTCACGCGAAAAACCATTCAAGAAAACCGGACATCTGAGCATTGACAAACCCAAACTTATCAATGAGCATTACGAAGAACTGGGACTCGACTGCCTGGT
>JAOZOO010000160.1 GCA_029933225.1 Bacteroidales bacterium
TTTGAATTTAGGATTTGATATTTTTTTGGAATTTGCATTTTGATTATTGTATTTTCTTCCTGATAATTACCAGAACAGTATTCATTATTTCGATACTAAAATGGTGGCTTAAAGATAAAACAAAAAGTTTTAATATTCCTTGTACGCTGCAAAACGACCCATCCGCTTCAACTGCTCCACGGTCATTCGCTCCCAACGGTGCTGGGCTTCGGTATTGGTGCTGTGTCCCGTTTCCATGTCGTACCTGTCCTGGATTATCTCATATTCCTTGCGAAGTTGTTCCAGTAAATTATCCAGCGATTCAAAGGTCAGGGCATGTCTTTTTCGTAATTCAAGTATTTCCGCATAAAACCTTCGCCCGTACAATTCACAGATATCAAAATGAAGCTGTTCGTGTTGCAGCACTTCTCTCATTTTCATTCCGGGCATCCGCCATGATTCATAGCAGAAAAATCTGACATAAACATTCACCCTGATCTCGTCGTTTTCTTCTTCGGCTTCATAGCCAAAACCACATGTGGAGGTGGCAACAGCAAAGCCCGGGCTTTTCTTTTCATAAGCTTTAAAGTCCGACCATTTCAACCGGTGACCGGGAACCCAGTCAATGGCTGCACCCTGTTTGGTGGTATGGCAGCTTGCATTCCTTTCAGATGGCGGGTTGAAAGAAAAAAGCGGAAAAAGAAAAACAAAAAGAAAAATATATCGGTACATAAATGTTTTCCGGTTGTTTAGCTTGAATGAGGACTTGCAATTTTAATACCAATCCCAAACCAACATAAATTGTGTACTAAACGAAAATAAAGGTGAATTATTTTTCGACCCGCCGAAAGCTAAAGCCCATTCAGCGGGTCAGGTACTGCAAAAAAATCGCCTCCCCGAAAATCCCGGAAAGGCAGTTTTAATTTATGAAAGAAACTGTCTCAAAAGTCAATATTTACGGATTTTCAATATAATAAAAACTTTGTGATACTCTGTGTATTCTCTGTGAACCTCTGTGTAACAGCTTTTTAAATTTGTGTCACAGAGATACACAAAGGAGACACGGAGAGACACGGAGGACTTTTGAGAGAGTCTCCATTTTTAATAAGCAAACAGCGGAAATCCGCTCATCATCTCATTCACTTTGGTCCTGACCGTTTCGATCACTTTTTCATTATCAATGTCGCTGATCACCTCATCAATCATTTCCACGATGGGTTCCATGTGCTCCTCTTTCAGTCCACGGGTCGTAATGGCCGGTGTACCCACACGCAGTCCGCTGGTCTGGAACGGTGAGCGGCTGTCGAACGGAACCATGTTCTTATTAATTGTGATGTCGGCCAGTTCAAGGGTTTTTTCCACTTTCTTGCCGGTGATGTCCGGGAACTTGCTACGCAGGTCAATCAGCATCAGGTGGTTGTCTGTACCGTTCGATATTACTTTGTAACCTCTGTCCACAAATGCTTTGGCCATCACTTCCGCATTTTTCTTCACCTGAAGGACATACTCAAAGTATGAATCGGTAAGCGCTTCGCCGAAAGCCACGGCTTTAGCGGCGATCACATGCTCAAGCGGCCCCCCCTGAATACCGGGGAATACTGCAGAATTCAACACTGCCGACATCATTTTGATTTCGCCTTTTGGCGTTTTCAATCCCCATGGATTTTCAAAATCCTCACCCATGAGGATCATACCGCCACGCGGACCACGTAAGGTTTTGTGTGTGGTTGTGGTTACGATGTGGCAATGCTCGATGGGGTCGTTCAGAAGGCCTTTGGCGATCAACCCGGCCGGGTGTGCAATATCAGCCATCAGGATGGCGCCGATCTCGTCGGCAAGCGCCCGCATGCGTTCGTAATCCCAGTCGCGGGAATAAGCCGATGCCCCTGCAATGATCATTTTCGGTTTTTCTTTTCGTGCCAGCGTTTCCATTTCGTCGTAATCAATGGTACCGGTTTCTTCTTTCACTTTGTAAGCGATGGGATGGTATAAGATACCGGATGAGTTCACCGCTGAACCGTGTGAAAGGTGACCGCCATGTGAAAGGTCGAGGCCCATGAAAGTATCGCCCGGTTTCAGGCAGGCCATAAAGACAGCCATGTTGGCCTGGGCCCCGGAGTGGGGCTGCACATTGGCATAAACGGCATCAAAAAGCTCACAGGCACGGTCAATGGCCAGTTGCTCGCTTTCATCAACGAATTTGCAACCACCATAATACCTTCTGCCCGGGTAGCCTTCTGCATATTTATTGGTCATCACCGATCCCATGGCTTCCAGCACCTGGTCGCTGACAAAATTCTCGGATGCGATTAGCTCGATGCCGTGCATCTGCCGTTCTTTTTCTTTTTTCAGAATATCAAATATCTGTTGATCTCTTTCCATATCATTTGGGATTTTTCCTGTTAAAAAATGTTTTGAAATTTGCCGGGTGCAAAGGTATTAAATAACGTGGCATCAGAATAATTAATCTTTTCCAAAGTTCAAAACTTTGGAAAAGTTGGTTAAAAATGTAAAATAATTGCCCCACGATTCAGTTATGGTTGTAAGTTTGTCGGAATTTTAAATTGAAAAAGAGGATGCGGCTTTATGCTGAAATTTGACCGCTTCATACTGGATAACGGATTGACTGTCATTGTTCATCAGGACAAGTCAACGCCTATGGTGGCAATGAATATCATCTACCGTGTGGGCGCCCGTGACGAAAGTCCCGACAAGACAGGTTTTGCCCACCTGTTTGAGCACCTGATGTTCGGAGGGTCAGTCAACATTCCGAAATTTGACGAACCGTTGCAAAAAGCGGGTGGCGAAAACAATGCCTTTACAAATAATGATTTCACAAACTACTATCTGACCATTCCGGCCAACAATCTGGAGATGGCTTTCTGGCTTGAAAGCGACCGGATGCTTTCTCTGGCTTTCACCGAAAAAAGTCTGGAGGTTCAGCGTCAGGTGGTCATCGAGGAATTCAAGCAAAATTACCTGAACCAGCCTTATGGTGATGTTTATTTACTGCTTAAACCTTTGGCATACAAGCATCATCCCTACCAGTGGAATACTATCGGCAAAGACATCAGCCACATCGAAAAAGCCACAATGGAAGATGTGAAATCATTTTACCGGAAGTTTTACAATCCCAACAATGCCATATTATCCATTGCGGGAAATGTGACCACCGATGAAGTGAGGAAACTGACGGAGAAATGGTTCGCACCGATACCCTCCGGTGAAGAACCTGCCCGGCAATATCCTGCAGAGCCCGCACAAACCAAACCCCGCAGGAAGACTGTCGAGCGGAGGGTTCCGCAGAGTGCTCTTTATCTTTGCTGGCACATGCCGGCACGCACTGACAGCGGATTTTACAATGTGGATTTAATTTCCGACATCCTGTCCAACGGAAATTCTTCCCGACTCTTTCAAAGTCTGGTAAAAAAGCAAAAGCTGTTTTCCGAAATCAATGCTTTCATTACCGGCGATCTGGACCCCGGACTGTTTATCATAACGGGTAAACTGATCAACGGCACATTGTGCGACAGGGGCGAGAAGGCCATCTTGCAGGAACTGGAAAAGTTGCTTACCGATGTAACCGAAGAAGAGCTGCAAAAGGTGAAAAACAAAATTGAAGCCAATCTCATTTTCTCAAAACTGTCGGTGCTGAACAAAGCCATGTTTCTCGGGTATTTTCAGATGCTGGGTGATGCTGCCTTGGTGGATGCTGAAGAAAGCAGATACATGGCTGTCACGCTTGATGATATCAGGGAAACCGCACAAAATCTGTTTCGTAAAGAAAGACAAAACACATTGTTTTACAAAGCCGTAAATAACCAGCGTGATGAGTAGTACAATACACCCCGACCGGACAAAAATGCCGCCTTACGGCAAACCCTTCCGGTTGAAGCTGGAATGCCCGGAATCCGTTGCCCTGGATAACGGAATGGAAGCATTTGTGATCAGGGCAGGCGAGGAGCCTGTCACCCGGCTTGATGTCGTCATCAAGGCAGGTTCGGCTTTTCAGAAAAAGAAACTGGTTGCCGGTACTGTCGGCAAAATGCTTCGTGAAGGAACAAAAAAATATTCTTCAAACGACATTGCCGGAATATTAGACAGCCGGGGCGCCTACCTTGATACCAATGTGAACAAAGACTCGGCCATCGTAACCCTGTATGCGTTGAACAAATACCTCGATGATCTGATCCCGTTGGTTGCCGACATCCTGGCCAACGCCCGCTTCAGCAATGAGGAACTGAACATCTTCATTTCCCGCGAACGCCAGGATTACCTTGTGAACATTGAGAAAGTACGTTACAAAGCCATGCTTGAATTCAACAAAATGGTTTTCGGTAATGATTCGGCTTACGGACAGGTGCTGGAGATTGAAGACTTTGAAAAAGTGACACGGGATGACCTGCTTGATTTTTACCGGGGGTGTTACAGTGCTAAAAATGCTTACCTTATTATGAGTGGCGCCGTTGACGATGAAGTGGTAAAGCTTATCAATAAATACCTCGGAAACGGCTGGTCAAAGTCTGTTTCGGAAAACGGAAAAATAAACTATACCGGTGATTCCGGCGAAAAAATAAAATATCTTCCGAAAGAGGACGCACTGCAATCTGCCATCCGCGTGGGGAGACCCATTTTTGGAAAAACACATCCCGATTACAACCGGTTTGTATTACTGAATACCATACTCGGTGGTTATTTCGGTTCGCGGCTAATGTCGAACCTGCGAGAAGAGAAGGGCTATACCTATGGTGTGAGTTCATTCGTGATCAACTATGTTCACGGCAGTTATTTTACTGTTTCGACAGAAGTGAATGCAAAGTTCACGAGGGAAGCGTTGGATCAGATTTACCTGGAGATGATGATGCTGCGAAAGGAAAAAGTGAGTGATGAAGAGTTACAACTTGTAAAAAATTATATTTACGGGACTTTCCTTCGGAATTTCGACGGGCCTTTTGCCCTGGCAGACCGTTTTAGGTCGGCAAAAGATTTTGGCCTGGATTTTGAGTTTTACAAAACAAGCTTAAAAGAAATCCTGGAAGTCACAGCGGAAGATATTTTGGAAACGGCCCGGAAATACCTTAACCCGGATGATATGCTTCAGTTGGTTGTGGGAAAGATGGAGGGAGAGTTTTGAGTGTAGAGTTTTGAGTGTAGAGTTTTGAGTGCGGAGTTTTGAGTGTGGAGTTTTGAGTCTGTTTTAGAGTTGCAGCGGGATGCGAGATTCAGGGTGCAGGGAGAAACACCTTCAGGAATCCACAGGGCATGAGCCAAAGTACTCCTTTGGAAGAAGAGTGTTTCGAGATACAGCGAAGTTGCAGAGTAAACCAAAAATGAGTGAGTCATTTACTTAATGGAATGATTATGAGCTATATACATTTCTTTATTAAGCATTCACCTATTGTCCCTATACCCTTATACCCCTACTAACCCAAACCATCACACCATGAAGATCACCCTTTTTCAGATAGCAGAACTTGTCATCATAGGAATCATCTTTGTTTACCTTGTGTATTATGTTTACACCGTTCTGTTTGATAAGAAATATCAGCCCAAAGCATGGCAGGATGCAGTGAAGCGAGGAAAAGTTTCAAGGCAGCTTCAAAGTATTGAACGGAACTATCCCGATAAAGTACGTTTCTTTAATTTCTGGTTCCAGGTGGAACGGCTGAAGAAAGAAAACATCCCTGGGTTTTTTGCCGAACTGGGCGTTTACAAAGGCGATTCGGCTCTTTTGCTACACTTGATGGACCCCGCCCGCGAGTTTCATTTGTTTGATACTTTTGAGGGCTTTACGCAATCCGACCTCGCCCGGGAAACAGGCAAAGCAGCCACTTATACGACCAAAAACTTTGCGGATACCAGCATTGAAAAAGTACGTGCACGTCTCAACAGCGATAAATTTGTTTTTCACAAAGGATATTTTCCGGATACTGCTGCCGGAATGGAAAACACGCAGTTTGCACTTGTTAACATGGATGCCGACCTGTACAACCCCACAAAGGCAGGTCTTGAATACTTTTATCCCCGGCTTGCCCCCGGTGGTATTATCATCATTCATGATTACAACCCCGACTGGCCCGGCATCATGAAAGCGGTAGATGATTTTGCAGCTACCATCCCCGAACCGCTGATCGTCATGCCCGACCAGGACAGCAGCGTGATGATTTTTAAAAGTAAGTAATCTGCCTGACCCGGCGGGCGGACTTGCTTCCGCCGGGTCGAAAAAACCATTCGCTTTTCCGGACTACCCCTTGTTGGTCTCCCGACCAACAAGAGGCAG
>JAOZOO010000282.1 GCA_029933225.1 Bacteroidales bacterium
TCTTTAAAGGCCTCTTCGGGCTCGCCCATTGATACCCATACGTCAGTGTAAATAAAATCAACACCTTTTACACCTTCTTCCACATTTTCTGTCAGGGTAATTTTGGCGCCGGTTTCTTTAGCGATCTCCTCGCACTGCTTCACCAGTTCTTCCTCGGGCCAGAATTGTTTCGGAGCCACGGCACGGAAATCCATTCCCATTTTGGCAGCCCCCACCATCAGCGAGTTACCCATGTTGTTGCGGGCGTCGCCGGCATAGGCAAACGATACCTGGTGCAGCGGTTTATCCGAATGTTCCATCATGGTAAGGAAGTCGGCCAGGATTTGCGTCGGGTGAAATTCGTTGGTCAGTCCATTCCAGACCGGAACACCGGCATATTTCCCGAGTTCTTCCACCACTACCTGTCCGAAACCGCGGTATTCGATACCATCGTACATACGTCCCAGCACACGGGCGGTATCTTTCATCGTTTCTTTTTTTCCGATCTGCGATCCGGTGGGTCCGAGATAAGTAACGTGTGCCCCCTGGTCGTAAGCAGCGGTTTCAAAAGCACAGCGCGTACGGGTGGACGCTTTTTCAAAAATCAGCGCAATGTTCTTCCCTTTTAATTTTTGTTGTTCCGTTCCGGCGTATTTGGCTTTTTTCAGGTCAGCCGAAAGTTCCAGTAAAAATTTTATCTCTTTGGGTGTGAAGTCGAGTAACTTTAAAAAGTTCCTGTTTCTCAGATTGTATGCCATGTCGGTATATTTTTTATAAATGATTAATATTTAACTGTTTTTACCTTATGAAAGGACAGCGCAAAAGTAAGGATTTTTTAGTATTAAACCATGAACGGTATGATCCTGTTTAAGGATTGTTAAGCTTTGAAAAATAGTACATTTGCGACATGATACAAATCGATAATGTCCTCGTATCCGATGAACTGAAAGACACTTTCTTTTCGTGTGATCTTTCGGCCTGCCACGGCGATTGCTGTGTGGAAGGTGATACCGGTGCTCCTTTGGAAGAAGAGGAAATTTCCATTCTGGAAGATTATCAGGATTTCATCAAACCATATATGACAAAAGAAGGCATTGAGGTGATTGAAAAATCCGGGGTGTTTGATTATGATGCCGAAGGGGAGTATGTTACACCGCTGGTGAAGAACAAGGAATGTGCTTTTGTGTATGTGGAAAACGGCATCAACTTTTGTGCTATTGAGAAGGCCTGGTTGAAGAAGGAAATCCCGTTTCAAAAACCGATATCATGCCATTTGTATCCTGTTCGTTTAAGCAAAGTAGGGGAGTTCACGGCTGTCAATTACCATAAATGGTCGGTATGCGCCCCGGCACTTATCAAGGGGGAAAAAGAAGACGTGCCACTGTATCATTATCTGAAAGATCCGCTGGTGCGGAAATTCGGGGAGGAGTGGTACGAAAAGTTATCAGCCGAAATGAAAAACAAAAGCTTCAAGCAGGACGCTTGAAGCGGAAAAATAAAAATAGCCACTGACTTAAGTCAATTATCTGGTTTAAGTTGCAAACTTAAACCAGGAAAGATTTTAATACAGGTGTTATACATAATTTAATTCTATATAGATCACAGTATCAA
>JAOZOO010000006.1:0-11652 GCA_029933225.1 Bacteroidales bacterium
ACAAACCCAAACTTATCAATGAGCATTACGAAGAACTGGGACTCGACTGCCTGGTATGCATCGGAGGGAACGGTACCATGAAGACGGCTGCACGCCTGTCGGCGGAAGGACTAAATATCATCGGTATTCCAAAAACCATCGACAACGATGTGTGGGGAACCGATCAGACGTTCGGTTTTGATTCGGCACTCGGTATTGCCACCGATGCCATCGACAGGCTGCACTCCACAGCCAACAGCCACAAGCGGATCATGGTAATCGAGATCATGGGACACGATGCCGGTTGGCTGGCATTGTATGCAGGCATGGCCGGGGGCGGCGATGTGATCCTGATACCCGAACTGGATTATGACCTGGATGCGGTAAGCAATTACCTGCTGAGACGGGCCGAAAAGAAAAAAGCTTATTCCATTGTGGTTGTGGCAGAAGGGATAAACCACCCGAAAAAACAATCGGCAGCTTCGTATATTTCTGAAAAAATCGAAGAAAAAACCGGGCTGGAAACAAGAAAGACGATCCTGGGTTACATTCAGCGGGGAGGCAGCCCTTCACCCATGGATCGGATACTGGCAACAATGTTCGGGGCTTATGCTGTGGATCTGATCGCCAAAGAAGATTACGGGAAAATGGTCATCAAAAAAGGAGAAAAAACCAAAGACATTCCCCTTTCGGAAGTGGGTAGTAATCTAAGACTTGTCCCTTCCAACCATTATATGATCAAGAAAGCCCTGGGCCTTGATGTGTGTCTCGGCGGAAAATTCAAGGGCAAAAAATAAACGGTTAACCAATCCGGGAACTCATTATTTTTCAATCATTAAAGTATCGAAAATGAACTCAAAAAATAATTTTTTACATTTTATCTTCTTTATTTTTTTCATATTTCTTTCGGTTTTGGCGTTTCCTAACAATGATATCGACAGTTTAAAAAAACTGATTGCAAATGCGGAACCGGCCCGGCAGATGAAACTTTATAATGAAGTTGGCAAACTGCAATACAGGAAAGGAAAATATCCTGATGCACTTGAGAATTTTTCAAATGCCTTGCAACTTGCCCGGGAGTTGAATGACAGTTTGCAACTTGCCAAAATGTATTCAAACATCGGGGTCATCAACGATGTGATCGGAAAATATTCAGTGGCTATTGATAATTATCAGCAATCCCTGAAGATCTATGAATACCTGAATAACAAACAGGGAAAAGAAAGTGTGCTGAACAACATGGGCATTGTTTACGAAGAAATGAATATGCCGGATAAAGCGCTGGATCTTTATTTTCAGGCGCTTAAGCTAAAAAAAGAACGAGGTGATCAGAAAAGCATTGCCGGGACGTACAATAATATTGCTATCATTTACGGAAGTGTTTTCAAAAACAACGACAGCGCCTATTATTATTATAACAAGGCCATGAGTATCTATCAGGAAATCGGGGATGAAAGGGATGCCGGTCTGATTTACAGTAACCTCGGCCTGATCCATCTCCGGAAAGGTGAACCTGTAAAAGCCAAAGAGTTTTTTAAAAAAGCCCTGACGATATTCAAAAAAACGGAAGATCCGAAAAATATCGGTTATGCCGAATATTATCTCGGACTTACCAGTCATAACGAATCCAAATACACGCAAGCGCTGAATTATTATAAACAGGCTGAAAGATTATCAGAACAATACGATATCAAGAAACTGCAATCGCAGGTGTGCAACGACCTGGCACGTTTGTATGAACAACTCGGTGATTACAAAAATGCTTTGATCTGTTTTAAAAAATATGACGACATCAGAGATCAGTTATTGAATCTTGAAAAAATCAAAAAGATCCATCAATTAGAAACCAATTTCGAGCTGGAAAAAAGAGAACATGAAATCGAAATGCTGAAAAAGCAAAGTGAGCTGAATGAATTAAAGCTGACATGGACAAGAACGATTTCCATTGCCCTGATGACTATTTTTGTTTTGGCGATCATCATTGTCGTTCTGATTTCCATGAAAAACCGTTACAAAAAAGAGCAGGAAGTGATCACTCTTCAGTCGAGGTTGTTCCGTTCGCAGACCTCTCCTCATTTTGTGTTTAATTCCCTGATGTCAATACAGACTTTTTTACTGGATCACAATGTTGAGAAAGCTTCGGAATATCTGGTTGATTTTGCCAAACTGATCAGAAGCATTTTACAACAAACCCGCAAAAGTTTTGTTACACTGGATAAAGAAATAGAGGTTTTGCAGCAATATGTCAAGCTTGAGAAGCTAAGATTCAGCGACAAGTTTGATTATGTGTTTGATGTAAAAGTTGAACATCCCGAGGAAATACAATTTCCCCCCATGCTTGCCCAGCCGTTTATCGAAAATGCGATCAAACACGGACTGGTTCCCGCTTCCAAAAAAGGACTGTTGAAAATTCTTTTTGAAGAAAAAGACAATGAGCTGACGGTGATGATCGAAGACAACGGCATCGGGCGGGAACGATCGGCAAAGCTCAACAAAAGCGAAAATCACCAGTCGCTGGCTACGGAAATAACTAAGGACCGTATCAGCCTGATGGCGAGACGATATAAAATTAAAATAACCATGCTGATCGAGGATCTTTATGATGAAAATAAAGATGCTGCCGGGACGAGGGTAACTTTTAACATGTTGTTGAATTAAATAAGCGGCTTTTATTAAATTTGCAAAAACAAAAATAAAATGCTCAAAGCGGTTGTAATTGAGGATGAACCCAAAACACGGGAGGCCATAACGAATATTATTAACCGTTTATGCAATGGCATCGAGGTTGTTGCGACCGGCCATAATATCAAAACCGGAATTGATGCCATTTACAACGGGCGACCGGATATACTGCTGATTGATGTGGAACTTTCCGACGGGAATGCCTTTGACATCTTAAGGCACATTTTCAATATTGATTTTCAGATCATCTTTGTTACTGCCCACGAAGGATACGCGCTGAAAGCCATCAAATTCAATGCATTCGACTACATCCTGAAACCTTTCAGTGTTGATGACCTGACCGCCACCATAAATAATGCCGCAAAGGAAGTGAACAGGAAAAAATCAGAAATGTATATTGAATCGTTGCTGACCAGCATTGACACGCGCGAGAATAAAAGGATTGTGTTGAAAACTGCCGAGGAGATTCACCTCGTCAATATTTCCGATATCATCAATTGTGAGGCCGATTCAAGTTATACACACTTTTATCTGAAGGACGGGTCGCATCTCACTGTCTCTATGCACCTGAAAGAATACGATGAATTGCTGAAAGACTATCATTTCTTCAGGGTGCACCATTCTCATCTTGTCAATCTGAATGAAGTCAGGAGATTTCACAAATCCGGTAACGCCTATGTGCTGATGAGCAACGGAAAAGAAATACCCGTTTCCAGCCGGAAGAGAGAAAAGCTGCTCGAAACATTCAACGCGCTTTAAATGGCCGGTTTGATTTTTTCAAACGGGTTTGTGCATTTCATCCCTTGCAACCTGCACTTTTCCATCCAATCATTCCCCTTACGCGTCACCCCCCCCTACTTATCAAACGATCAGGAAATTTTTACAATTTTTTTACATTTTATATTATGTTTAAAATACCTGTATGAGTCCTAACACATAGTCTAATTTGCCACGAAATATCCCCAAACTACTCAACACTGTGACTCATGAAACCAAAACTAGCGTTATCAGGACTGATTCTGTTCCTGATCATGGCGTTCCATGCTTTGTGACAATATCCTTCTCTTTTATAACAACCCGAATACAGTGTATAACAATTAGTTAGACGGCTATTCGGGTTTTTATTTAAAATTATTCTAAATTTTAACGTTTTATTAACAAGACTACTGTATCATTTTAAATATCATTGCCCCTGCCTAATGAAGTAAGATACAGCATAAGAAAAGGCACTGATATTTTTAGCAGTGAGATCACTTACAAACATGTTTTAAAAACAGCATGTTCGACCTGGCTTCTATATAAAGAAGCGATTCCTCTTTTTTAAAAATTTGGGATTTCTTCCTTTTACGAGTCTCAAAATTTTAGAACGGATGAATAAATTTACGGTAATAAACAAACCAAGCAGAATGCCCTGAATGCTCTTCTGAAAAACGGAATATCCGTTTTTTTTTTTGACGGCTTGCATTTTCAGTTCTACTCGCTTGCAATTACGAAAAATAAAACAAACAACAATTTAAATCCCATGTTATGGAAAGAAAATCAATACTTTTAGGAACACTTGTATTTCTGTTTTTTAGTTTATACCAAGGTACTTTTGCGCAAATACAGGTTGGTAACGGTTCAATAACCGACCAGAACTTACCCATTGAACCGTATTTCGGATACACTTACTCGCAGGTCATTTACCTCGCTTCCGAGATCAATGCTTCAGGCGACATAACCGAACTTCAATGGTATTTTAACGGCACATCGTTAAGCGTATCCAATGACTGGACGATATACATCGGGCACACCACCAAAACATCATTTGCTTCAACTTCCGACTGGATAGCTGTCGGTAGTATGACACAAGTGTATTCAGACACTTTTACCGACCCGGGTGGCGCCGGCTGGATCACATTTGATATAACGGACTGGACATACAACGGAACAGACAACATTGTGATCGCCGTGGATGAAAATGCGTCAGGTTACAATGCTGCCGGTGATGATTTTTATTGTTCATCGAGAACGGACAACAGGGGGCTTGTCTATTTTAGTGATGGTACCAATCCCGATCCGTCCATCCCGCCTGACGGTAACTTAAGAACATATATTGCCAATATCATTTTCGGGGGAATAATACAGAGTTGCCCTGCTCCTACACTCCAAACCGTTTCCAATATCACGACCACATCGGCAGACCTCGGCTGGACAGCAGGCGGCAGCGAAACAATCTGGAACATCGAATGGGGGCCGGCCGGGTTTACACAAGGCAGTGGGACAATGATTACGGGAACATCATCAAATCCTTATTCCCTGTCAGGATTATAAGCCAATACAACTTACGATTGGTATATACAGGCCGACTGTGGTGGTGGGGACGAAAGTGCATGGACAGGGCCAGATACATTCAATACACTATGTGAGACAACAACAGTTCCTTATCTTGAAGATTTTGATAATATTAATTTTTTCCCTGCCTGCATGAAAACTGAAAATACCAACGGAGATAACATTACCTGGGAAACTGATACAGGGGGATGGGGTTTTTACGCAAAACATGGTAATGCTTATGATGAAGGTTCTTTTAATGCATCCATAACATGGGGGGATATACCCATGGATGATTGGTTTTTTACACAAGGTTTGGATTTAGTCGGTGGTGTTACTTATACGGTAACTTTTGTTTATAGAAATGGTACTTTAGCTGGCGGTACTGAAAAGTTTGCTGTAGATTGGGGAAACGCACCCAATTCGGCAGCCATGTCAGGCGCGCCAATTTTTAATAACTCCAATGTAAAGAACATCTACTATTATATTCCAGGCAAAGGAACATTTACCCCTTCTGTATCAGACACCTATTATGTAGGTTTCCACGGATATAGTGATGCGTATCAAGCTGATTTATTTATTGACGATGTTCGGGTTATCGAACAAATTGATTCGACAACATGGACCGGTTCGACTGATAATGACTGGGATAAACCCTCAAACTGGACCAATGGTTTGCCATCCTCCGGAACTGATGTTACTATTCCCGCAGGTTTGACTGATATGCCTGTTTTAAATCATGCAAGCATAATCAACTCTATTCTTATTGAGTCGGGCCCGGGTGGCGATGCATCAGTTTTATATGAAGGATATGTATTTGAGAATTCAGCAACAGTGCAGCGTTACATTACCGGTGGGATGTGGCATAATTTATCGGTTCCGGTTATTGGTGAAACAGTGAATGCCCTGTATTTTGGAGGCAACCCCGATGTCTGGCTACGTAAATATAATGAACCCACAAACGACCGGTCATACATTACCAATTTAACCGATACGCTTTATCCCGGAGCCGGATTTGAAGTATGGGTGAAAGAAGGCAACGATATTACAATAAATTTTACCGGAAATTTACAATCAAATAAAACAACGGATATTTATGTAGGTACCTCCACAACAGGCGCCTCATTGAGCTACACAGGCCCTGATCCCCTGGGTTACAACCTGATTGGTAATCCTTATGCCGGTCCAATTGACCTGGATGAAGGGACATGGAGCAGATGGAATGTAACGACATCATTCTGGGTTTGGGACCCAAACAGCGGAACGGGGGGCACTTATCTGGACTGGAATACAGCTACAGGCACAGGAAGTCTTACCGGCGGTATTATTCCTACGGGGCAGGGATTTTTCTGCCAGGCAACAGACGCTACGGCCGAGATAAGAATTCCATTTGATTCCAGGATTCACTCCACGACAGGGTTTTATAAATACGGCAGCGAAAATGAGGAAGACGACCCTTTGAGCATGTCGCTATATGCGCTCATGGACAATGGTTACGATGAAATGAACATTGCTTTCCTTGAAGAAGCCACCGAAGAGTTTGACATTTTCGACACCCGCAAGATGTTTGCCTTTGAGGGAAGTGCTCCGCAAATTTATTCGGAGCAATCTGATGAGGAATTGAGCATTAACGGCCTGCCTTTGTTAAATGAAAACGGTTATGAAGTTAAGGTGGGTTACAGAGCCGGTGTAAATGGCGAACAACAACTGACCGCTAACCTGGAAAACCTCCCCGAAACGGAAGTATTGCTCGAAGACCTGTTTACCGGAAATATCCAGGATCTTGTTGATAATCCGGTTTATACATTTGACGGCTCTCCTGCGGATGCCCCCACCCGGTTTATTCTCCATTTTAACCCCGTATTTACGGATGTTAAAGAGCAGCCGGATGAATCCAACATAAAAATTTATGCTTACGATGGTTCTGTTTATATCCGCAGCAAAGGGAAGTCTGCCAAAGAGGAAAAAGAAGTATGGATTTATGATATGTTTGGCAGGACGGTGCTCGAAACAAAGGTTTCTCCATCAATACTCACAAAGATACCTGTTCACAGGAGGAACACCTACTTTGTTGTAAAAACCGTCAGCACTTCAGGTGTTACCACTTCAAAAGTTTACATCAAATAACCATTAAAAGCATACTACCATGAAGATCAAAAATTTTCGAAAAATCATATTAAGCATTGCATTTATATTTATCATGTCAATCACTTATGCCCAGATGATGGGACCAGAGGATCCGGGCACCGGGCCCGAAGCGGGTGACCCGCCTGTTGGCGGAGGGGCACCTGTTGGCGGGGGAATTATTATATTGCTTACCTTCGGTGTAGCCTATGGAGGAAAAAAGGTATTTGACCTGATAAAAGGAGCAGGTGAAAATTCAGACTTCGGAACAAAGTAATCAGATTATCAATAAATGTAAACCGTTGATGTAAACAATTAATCAAAATAGAATGAAGAAAATAGTTCTTACATTAACATGCATTTTCTTCATAACCGCGGCTTATACACAGGAAAATATTAACTATTCAGGAAATGAACTGATCGTTAAATTCAAACCAAACCGCTGATAAGTTTTCAGTGGTGGATGATTTTGATTGCCATTATTAACCTGCACTTATTTGTTAATTCAATACACTTATCAGGGAAAACGCGACACTTATAAACTCGTCAATTTTTTTCATTGGTAAACTAATGTTAATCCTATATTTGCAAATGAAAAAAGGACTGACAAACTAAAAACACATAAAAAAACAAGCTAAAAACTAAACTTTTTTCAACTTTATTGCTGAGACACTCATCCATCTAATCTTAAACAATCCTGGACCTGCCTTCTGAAACAAACCCTGGAAGGCAGGTTTTTTCTTTGTGGACATTTCCTGGTTGAATCTTTTTAAAATTTCCTTCCGGTTGACCGTAACCTATTTTTATTTTTCACGTAATATCTATCGAATGTGTTTATATAGTCATGCCATATCAGAGACCATGCCATCAAAAAAAAGTAATAGGAATACCGGCTTCATGTTTTTTGAAAAAACAGCCGAAATATTCCGGGATGTTGCCTTTCTGCCCGATTTGGATTTGTTAGGTCAGGACAGGAGGGAAGAGTGAATGAAATAATCGTGGAAAGGCGATATCGGTAATAGGTAGTTTTGGTTTATGACAGGAGCTTGTCGGATTTTATCCGGCAGGCTTTTTTTATGAGAAAATTTTACCTTTAATGCATGAAATCACTATCGGAAAAAGCGCCTGAAATGTTTCATTTTGTCCGGCTACTTCAATCCATGGATTTGTCTGATACAGAAACATTTCATCAGGCAAAACGGGTTGTTGCCGATACGGTGGGTGTGGCTTACAGCGGTGTTCATTCGGCAGCTTTCCGGACGGCGTTAAGATCAAAAAAGATGATTTCCGGTGAAGGAAGCCTCGTCATCTGGGGTACCCGGGAAACCGCCAATCTGCCGGGCGCTGTTTTTTACAATGCTTTGTCGGTCAGTCTGACCGATTTTGACGAAGGGCACCGCAAAGCCGTCGGGCATCCGGCCAGTGTGGTTGTTCCGGTTGCGCTGACACTGGGAGAATATCTGAAAAAACCCTACAACGAAATGTTGAAAGCCGTCATTATCGGTTACGAGGCGGGCACACGCTTCAGCCAGGCCCGTCTGCGCGAGAAAATAAACTCCTATTCAACCGGAAGATGGGGCGCTCTGGCTTCGGCAGCTTCGGCAGCGTATTTACTTGATCTGAATACGGAGCAATTTATGCATGCGCTCAGCCTTGCCTTTGTGACTTCTCCTGCCATGCAGCGCGGCTCAACGGATGTGAGTACCGGTTCCATGGCCAAAGAGGGGATACCCTGGGCGGTACGGTCAGGACTTCAAAGCGCTTTGCTGGCACGCGAGGGATTTACAGGCCCCTACCTTTTTATCGATGCTTACGATGATGTTGACAAAGAAAAATTAGTGGCCGGAACTAAGAATAAGTGCCTGATCAATTCAAATTATTTCAAGCCATACTCCTGTTGCCGCTGGTTACAAACGGCTGTTTCGCTGGCTTTGCAACTGAAAAAAGCCCATCAACTTGACATGGAGGAAACAGAGCGGATTGAAGTCCGGATTTTTGAACGGGCACTGAAACTGATTAACAGCAAATACCCGGAAAATGTTGTACAGGCCCAGTTTCATCTGCCTTTTGTTTTGTCCTGTGCATTGCTGTTTGATGAAGTCACCCCCTGGCAGGTTTCCAAAGCAAATCTGCACAATGAAAGTATCAAAAAGCTGATAGATAAAATCCGCCTTATTCCCGATGATTCATTTTCAGCAGGGTTCCCTGAAAAGCTGGCATCGAAGGTGGACATTTTTCTGAAAGACGGAAGTCAGGTAAGTGCATCCGGCGATTGTGCCCCCTGGGATGCGAAGACGCCGCCCACGGATGAAGAACTTCACCAAAAATTTGCACAACTAACAGGAAACAAATCAGAAATTATTTGGCGCTCAATTTTCGGTGATGGCCCGGTATTCACAGGTATTGATTAATTTTGAAAGAAAAAATTCATTATGATCTTTATTGCAGGGGCAGGACCGGGAAAAGTGGAAAAATATGTGACAAGAAAAACCGTACATTGTTTTCACTGCAATAATGATACGCCATGGATACTGGAAAAAACAAAATACTACGTTTCTTTGTTTTTTATTCCGGTTGTGCCAGTGAAGACGCAATACCGGTTTTATTGTCCAATTTGCGGCAATACACGGCAGCTTGAAAAGGAAGAATTTAACAGAATGGTAAAGTTTGAAGCGGAGCCCTGGCGGGCGGGGGAATGAGAAGGAGAATTAATAAAAAATGAATGAAATGAAAAAAATCAGATTGACAATTCTTTTACTTGCATTGCTTCCGATGTTCAGTACAGCACAGGAAAAAACACCGGAGAAAAGGGCGTTGATCATTGTGGACATGCAGCAGTTTTATTTTCCTGACGGCTTCTATCCTCTGGTCAATCCCGAGCATGCCAGCTTACAGGCAGCCAGACTCCTTAAATATTTCAGGGATAACGGTGAACTTGTGATCCATGTGAAACACGCCACAAAAAAGGACTCACTGATCAACGAGAATGTGGCTCCCATTGCTGGTGAAAAAGTTTTTACAAAACATTACGCCAATAGCTTCCGTGAAACGGGATTACTTGATTACCTGAAGGAAAATCAAATTAAACAGGTTGTGATATGCGGTATGCAAACACAGATGTGTGTGGAGGCTACCGCACGGGCTGCCGCTGATTTTGGTTTTGATGTGATCGTTGTCGGTGATGCCTGTGCCACACGGGATATTGTTTACAAGGGCGATACGGTGAAAGCGGCAGATGTCCACGCATCCACGCTGGGTTCCATAGAAGGATATTATGGCAATGTGATGACTACCGGGGAGTTTCTGAACATGAAATAGCCAGGGTCTGAAGATATGCCGTTCCTACGGAACTCTTCCGCTCCAAACTGTATCCCAGTGACTTACGTCCCTGGCTATAACAGACCATCCCGATGGGATGATTTGGATGATTAAATTAAAGAGTGACAGACAACCATACCGGCGACTAAAGTCGCCTGTACATGATATACGGCAATTAAAACTGCCGTAGGCAGGGCATCTTCTTGCCAGGCGTCGTAAGACCCTGTTATAAAATAAGAAAGAAGAAAGAGTTCCGTAGGAACGACATATTATTTCTAAAAGGATCTTTATTTGTCAAAATCAAAAGCCCAGGTAACATCCCTGTCCAGCTTCAGGTAATAGGGCAGCTTGTCTAATTGCATGGCGGAAATGATGTTTTGTCCGCCCAGTTTCAGGTTGCCTTTGCCACCTATGATACGCCGCATGCTTTCTTCACCGTAAAAGTAACTGTGGAATCCCTGTTTGGTGGTGTAAATTGCACTGTTTAACTCCTGATCGTTACCTTTTTCGTCAAACATCCCTTTGATCTCGATGGATCCGTTTACTGTTTTAATGGTGGCGTCCACATTATATTTGCTGCCGGACTGTTTGACTTCAAGGGAAATTTCTCCCGAGTATGTCGGGAAACCATAAGTGTTGTATTTATCACCCAACTGAATGCTTTTGTCAACAATGGTAACCGGACAAACCAAAAGGTTTTTTACTCCTGACGGGACGTTAACATTACCTGCAGGTTCGACAGGAATGACCAAATGTGCAGTCCGCATAGTGCCCATACTTGTCCCGTCAAGTACATGTTCATCGCTTTGCACAATATAAAGCATGACGGTTGTCATTCCATCCTCATTGACT
This sequence comes from Bacteroidales bacterium, assembly GCA_029933225.1. Lineage (GTDB taxonomy): Bacteria > Bacteroidota > Bacteroidia > Bacteroidales > F082 > JAADID01. Next base: position 11,269 of record JAOZOO010000006.1, read on the forward strand.
ACTTTGGGTTTGAAATCCTGTCCCACGATTTCTAACATGGCGTCCACCGGCACAAACCAGCCGATGGTCAGTGCTGTGGCCGGATGGTTATCAGGAACGATGAAATCCCCGTTTTTTATCTCATGGTTGCAGCCGCTTAACAGAAATACTGTAATGATCAATACGGACAGGAAAAACGATGATCTTTTCTGTTTCATAGGTTTATCATTTTAAAACAATTATTCTTTTCAGTGTAAACAGACGGGTTAACCCGTCTGTTTACGGTATCTTTCATGTGATTATATTGACTTAAAGCTGACTAAAACTTTTCATCATATTTTGTCCAGAGTTCGTCGCCAAGTTTAATGCAGCGTTTCATCACCATGCTGCCCTGCTGGCCAGTAT
>JAOZOO010000006.1:11752-13363 GCA_029933225.1 Bacteroidales bacterium
TCGTCGCCAAGTTTAATGCAGCGTTTCATCACCATGCTGCCCTGCTGGCCAGTATATTCTGTAAGAAACCGAACAGCACGGGCAGGATCGGTTTTATACAGTTTCAATGCGGCTTTATCAATGGCCTGTTGCTCATTGAGAAACTGTTTTTGAATGGGCTCCCATACGGCATCCACATCTTTGTGGGTATCGCCCCAGCGTTGTGCCGCCAGTGTTCCTGTCCGGTTAAATATCCACCAGGCCGATTCCAGTGTGAAACCGTTTACTCTTCCCGGTACCTTGTATTGGTGGGGAAGGTCGGTGACAGAACAGTAAACCGGGACATAAACCGATGAAGCCACATTATCCATGGCGAGCCATTCAACACCGCCAATCTCATCAGGCAGCCAGTTGCGCAACTGGATGATGGTGGCGTACATGGTGTACCAGCGGGCGATGGTGCGTTCGCCGAGCCAGCCCCAGCCGCCGTTAATTTTAAAGAGTTTGTTGGCATCGTAAGGCATAAAGGGATTGGCCAGCGGGGAGATGACGGTTTTTCCGTCATTGTCGGTAACCGTGAGCGTTTTGCGCATGTCGAAGGGCGTTCCCTGATAATAGTCTTTAAAGATCGAGATCAGTTTCTCCAGTGTGACCAGTGTATCGGGTTTGATGGAAAAGGGAAAATTCTCGGCATTGGGGTCAAGGTGCAGCGAGGGGGCAAGGAAACTAAAAACCCGCCATTCACGTCTTCGGGCAGCGAGTGAAGTCCGGCTATGGGGCGCGTAAGCATAGCAAAACCTGAATTCTTCTTTGCCGGGATCGTACCAGCCGTTGTCGATGGCTACCTGGTAAATGTTTTCAGAAGCCATAAAGTGATCCGGATCATCCAGATTGATTTCCTTGATGGTGCTGGCATTGGCATTTATGGAGACATGGTCATCAGGCACACGTTGCGCTACCCATACGGCGCCTGTTTTTCCTTTGCCGGGGCCTACGACCTCGAAGTGCCATACCTCATTTTTGTCGGCGATGGTGAGCGCTTCGCCGTAATCGTTCCAGCCGTATTCTGCAAGCAGATCACCGGCCATACTGATGGCGTCGCGGGCGGTTGTATTTCTTTCCAGCATCAACTGGCACAGGCGCTGACAGTCGATCAATCCGCTGTCGCTTTGCAGTTCTTCCCTGCCGCCGAAAGTGGACTCGCCGATTCCCAGTTGTTTGGTGTTCAGGCTCGGGTATGCCGTATTGATGTATCCGTAGGTTTCTTCCACCTGGGGAATCTCGCCGATCTTAATGTGGGCATAGGCAGGCATGGCCAGCGAGTCGTTTTTTACTCTTTTGTACATGGGAACGGTCTCGCCGGGCTGGTGTTTCTTTGCCGGGATAATGTTGATCCATGACCTTGTCCGGTGGCTGTCGTCGGTATGCGATGTGATGACGGAGCCATCCGCAGATGCCAGCCGCCCAACTGTGATGGATGTGCAGGCATCAGGGAAACCGCCCGTCCAGTCGGCACGGGTTTCAGTTTGAGAAAATCCGGTGAACGGATAAATAATGATCGCTATGATTAATAAAATGAATTGTTTCATGTTGTTGTTATTTAATTTGAAATGATTTTTCAATGCTTACCTG
>JAOZOO010000006.1:13463-31419 GCA_029933225.1 Bacteroidales bacterium
AATTATCCCAGCCCTGAAGGGCCGGGCAACTGATAATTTTCTTTTTTTAATTTCTTTTTGATAATCCATCCAACCTTCCATTATTCCTTTTTTTTGATTTTATCAATTTCTAATTGACCTAATTGTTCTAATTGACCTAAACAAGTCCAAAATATCAATTAACCTAAACAAGTCCAAAACCGGTATTTCAAAACGTGAACTATATCAGAACGTTTGGTACTTTGGTTTTTGAGCTTTTTTAGAGCAATTTGACATTAGAATAATTAGATGAATTTGTTTTGTCATTTGCTCACCCATTTCATCTACTCCTTCATCCACTCAAATACCCGGTAATGGTCGCCATCCATGCCCAAAGCGCGATACACGGCAAGGGCATTTTTGTTGTCCACATCCACGTACAACCGCAATCCTGCACAATCATTGTCTTCTTCCACCAGTTTCTTTGCGTGGCTGTACATCATTCTGAATACTCCTTTATTCCGGTATTCCGGCAGCACATAAACCGACTGTATCCACAATACCCACTGATTCCGCCAGTCACTCCATTCGGGTGTCAGCAACATGGAAGCAATGATTTTTCCATCGTGATCCACCACAAAATACTTTCCTTTCTGGGGATCCCTGAAAACGGCAATTACCCCGCTGGCAAGGGTTTCGCGGTCAAGTGCAAACCCTTCGCTCTCCATGGCCATTTTCATTTGAAAATTAATGATGGCCTGGCTGTCTTCTTCGTTGGCAAGTCGGATATGAAACATCTTTTTTAATACTTTTGCGCAGGTATCGCGGACAAAAATAAACATTCTGACAGTTCAATGAGCGACCAAATAAACCACGAGTGTGGAATAGCACTTATCCGGCTGCTAAAGCCCCTGGAATATTACCTGGCCAAATACGGGACATCCCTGTACGGTCTTCAGAAACTGCACCTGATGCTTCAGAAACAGCACAATCGCGGGCAGGACGGTGCCGGAATTGCTGAAGTGAAGTTTGACCTTCCCCCCGGGAATAAATACATTAGCAGGGTACGTTCAAATGCCAATGCCCCTATTCAGGATATTTTCAAAAAAGCCTATATCCGGATCAATGATGCGGTCAGGGACAATCCCAAGCGCTTGAATGATGTTGCCTGGCTGAAAAGAAATGCAGAATTTACCGGTGAATTGTTCCTGGGACATTTGCGTTACGGAACTTACGGAGGCAATCTGAAATCGAACCTTCATCCGATGATCAGGGCGAATAACTGGAAAACCCGGAGCCTGGTGCTGGCCGGTAACTTCAACATGACGAACAACAACGAGCTTTTTCAGACACTTGTTGAGATCGGGCAGTTTCCTGTTGAAACATCCGATACGGTTACGGTCATCGAAAAAATAGGGCACTTCCTCGATGAAGAAAACGAAAGAGTTTATCGTCATTTCAAAGAAAAAGGCGGTTCGAAGTATGAAGCCACCCAGCATATCATCAACGAGTTAGATGTACTCAATATTCTGAAAGAGTCGGCTAAACGATGGGATGGCGGATACGTCATCGGCGGGCTGCTTGGTCATGGTGATGCTTTTGTCATTCGTGATCCTGCGGGAATCCGTCCGGCTTTTTATTACCACGATGATGAGGTGGTTGTCGCTGCATCGGAAAGGCCGGTTATCCAGACGGCGTTTAATCTTCAGTTTGATAAAGTCAAAGAATTGCCTCCCGGTCATGCCATGATCATCAAAAAAAACGGGAAAGTCAGCTTTGACCGTTTTATTGATCCGCTGCCAAAGAAATCATGTTCTTTCGAGCGCATTTATTTTTCACGCGGTTCGGACAAAGATATTTATCGCGAGCGGAAAAAACTGGGTTGGTTTCTGGGGCGTCCTATCCTTGAGGAAATTGATTTTGACCTGGAAAACACTGTTTTTTCCTACATCCCGAATACCGCATCGGTGGCATTCAGCGGTCTGGTTGAAATGATCCATGATTTCAGGTCCGAACAGATCACGGAGGAACTTTTAAAAAATAAAAAGGAGATCAACCGCGAAAAACTTGAAAAGTTGTTCTCAATAAAACCGAGAATTGAGACCATTGCGGTCAAGGATGTCAAGTTACGGACTTTCATCACGGCTGACAATCAGCGTAATGATCTCGTGGCCCATGTTTACGATGTTACTTACGGTGTCATCCGCAAGGGGGTTGATACGCTGGTGGTACTTGATGACAGCATCGTCAGGGGGACCACTTTGAAGCAAAGCATCATCAGGATGCTTGACCGGCTGTCACCGAAAAAGATCATCGTGGCCTCTTCTGCTCCCCAGATACGTTATCCTGACTGTTACGGGATCGACATGGCACGGCTGAATGATTTTATCGCTTTTAAAGCGGCCATTCAGTTGTTGAAAGAGACCCACCAGGAACACATCATCAATGAGGTTTACGTAAAATCGAAAGCACAGGAGGATTTGCCGAGAGAAGAGGTTGTTAATTACGTTAAAGAAATATACAAACCCTTTACGGCTGAGCAGTTATCTGATAAAATTGCTGCCCTGGTCACCGACCGTGATATCAAATCGGAAGTGAAGATAATTTATCAAAGTGTTGAAAACCTGCATGCTGCCATTCCGCATCATACGGGCGACTGGTATTTTACCGGCGATTACCCCACGCCCGGCGGAAACAAGGTTGTCAACCAGTCGTTCATCAATTATATTGAGAATCGAAACGCCCGGGCTTATTGATACTATCCTTTGGGATACATTTTTTTAAAAGCCCTGCTGATCTCGCCTGCGATGTCCATGAATTCTTTAGATGTCAGTTCCACCCTCGGACTTGAAAAGCTCATTTCCGAGGCCTTGTTGACCGGGATCAGATGAATATGAGCGTGCGGAACATCCAGCCCGAACACGATCATCCCGATGCGTTTGCACGAAATCACCGATTCGATGGCTTTACCTACTTTTTTGGCAAAATCAAACAGTGTCAGATACAATTCGTCATCCAGGTCGAAAATGTAATCGATTTCCTTTTTGGGAATGACCAGCACGTGGCCTTTGGCCAGCGGGTTGATGTCAAGAAAAGCAAAACACTCATCCGATTCTGCAATCTTGTAACTGGGTATCTCGCCGATGACAATTTTTGTAAAAACAGAAGCCATTTTTCTTGGATTTTTCCCAAAATTAAGAAATAAAACCGAACAAGCCTTTTCAGGGTTCCGAACAAAGAAAAAGTTATACTATGAATGTATTTCAACAATCTCGAATGGAATGACTCCGGCGGGTACCCTGATCTCGACTTTATCTCCAACTTTTTTCCCGAGAAGTCCTTTGGCAATGGGTGAGTCAACCGATATTTTACCGCTTTTCAGGTCGGCCTCTTCTTCGGGCACCAGGGTGTATTTGTTTGTTGCCCCGTTTTTCAGGTTTTTAATGGTAACAGTGGATAGAACCAAAACTTTGTTTTTATCTAATTTCGATTTATCGATGATCCGGGCATTGCGGATTTTTTCCTGCAGCTTTGATATTTTCAGTTCCAACAACCCCTGTGCTTCTTTGGCTGCATCGTATTCGGCATTTTCCGAAAGGTCGCCTTTGTCTCTTGCCTCGGCAATTTGCTTTGATAATTTCGGTCGCTCTATGCGGATGAGCTGATCAAGTTCTTCCCGAATACTCTTTAATCCGTCTTCTGTAAAATATCTTGAATCACTCATAATGATAAATGTTTAGTTGTTGGGGAAATAAAGTTAAAAAAGACCCTCAAGTGAATTAAGGGTCCTTATGAAGTTGCAAAGATAATATCTTATTGTCTTTCTGTTGAAAAAAGTTTAGAAATTAAAAATAAGGCCAAAAGTATGATTGTTGTTAAAGGCAACCGTTTGCCTGAATGCATAATCAATACCGATATAGGAACCTTTTTTCTTATTCAAAGGTATTGCGAGAGAAATACCTGCACTGAGTCCATTGCTTACATTGGTTTTCTCGGTTGAATAAATATTGTCCCACATTCCGGCTTCATAGGTATAACCAGCACGGATCATAAAAATGGTTCTGAACCGGTATTCAAGCCCCAGGACAAACTGGTCTTTTGAAAAAGAATTGGATGTAAAGTTAGCAGCCAGTGTGATGTTATTATCAGCGGGCATAATGAATGTGTAAGCTGCTCCGATATTTAATTGTGCCGGCAATTCAAACGGCATTGAACGTTGCTCTGTTGTGAACAGGTTACTTTGCTCCGGCAAAAGAGAGCGAATGGACAAACCGTCACCACTGAATTTCATTTTGGGCCCCAGGTTTTTCAGGTTGATACCAAAAGCGATCTGATCGTTCTTACCCGTGACGTATTGGATGCCGACGTCGATGGCTATCCCAAAACCACTGACATCAGCAATTGATTCCGAGATCAGTTTAAAAACAATCCCGGCATAAATGCTGTTTGAGAAAGCTTTGGAGTAGTTGATCGCGAAGTTCATCAGGCTGGGCTTGTAAGTACCTACACCGCCATCGGGACTGTTCGTGGTTGTAATTTCCACCTCGCCAAAATTCATTGACATAACCTGCAAACCGAGGGCGCCTGCATCGCCAACATGCTGTGTAAAACCGAAAGCAATGATGCTGGTTCCTGTTCCTGACAGCCAGTCGGTATAAGCAAACTGAACCTGGGTTTTATGGGTAAATGCCGTACCTGCAACATTCCCCCAAAGGGCTTCCACTCCTTTAACAGTTGCCATATTTGCATTGCCCCATCCGCTGCTTCTCGGCCAGGGGTTAATCATCAGTTCTGCAGCTCCTGCCTGTCCTTGCCTGTCTTTGTTTCCAGCCAATGCCATATTGGGAAACAGCAGGGATGCAACGAAAGCAATTATCAATGTTCTGTAAAGAAATTTCATAAGCTGTATGGTTTTTCTTGTTCTTTTTTCTTTGTTTTTCTGTTAAAATGTATTGAAATCAGGAACTCTCATGATTGCAAAAAACTTAACCACCTTCTCGCCCTGATCGGTTGTAATGTGTAAGTAATAAACACCTCCTCCGATTGGGATGGTTGCATAATTCTTCAAATCCCAGGTCAGTGTCGTACTGGGCGAATCCTTGGTAAGCTGTCTGATCTTCAACCCGCTGACATCGTAAATCGTAATGGTACATTTTTGCGGCAGGTTGGTAATCTTCACCTTGTTTTCCAAAGGATTGCTTTCGTAAGTTGAATAAGCATAATACGGATTGGGTACTACCCTGATGATATCCAGATCGCTCGAGAATTTCTGCGGGTTGTTGTGTTCTGATTCAAGTCCCTGCATTGAAAAATCAAACATGGGATAAAAGTTGTTGACATCAATACCCGGATAGACGGTATCTACCGGTACTGCCGAATATCCTCTTTGATAAGGCACGGCTATTCTGATCCGTATTGTGGCCTCATTGGCTAACCAATCTTCTCCCTCAACACCCATTGGCATTCCAACATACATTGTTGTGGCAAAAAACTGACTTGTCGAAATGATATATTTCAAATTATCATAAATTGTATCAAGTACAGAAACGGCATAGCGGCCGGCATCGTAAGCGGGCATAGTAAATTTAACTCCGAGAGACGGCATTTCCTTGGTCTTGTGTCCCATGATGTAAACATAATGTTTACCACCCATCACAGGTACCCGATTACCAATAGCTCCCTGGAAAATATTCGGATCGATTAATTGTCCGACCATAGCATCAGGATAATCGGGGTACAGTCTTTTGGGCGGGTTAAACTGCATGTCACGACCATTTTGTCCGACAAGGTAAGAGTCTTCACCATACATGATATTCAGTCTCTCACCTGTTTCCACATCAATAGCATATCCCGGGAACCATCCCATGCCATGATCGCTGATGTAGTTGGGGTCGTTTTCGTTTTCACTGGCTCCCGATCCCGGGTCTGCAAAGTTTCCGTCTTTATCAATGGAAGGAGAATCACGCAATGCAAATTTATGAACATGTCCTTCAGATAGTGCCTCGTCGAAACCCATTTCAAGTACCGGTGAACGCGTCCATTTTGACTTGTCGGGTGTTAAAACAATATCCACACTATGAACTTCACTTAATTTGGAGTCAAGTTTTGAATCGCTGTTCATTGCCGGGCCTACCTCACTTTGTGTTCTAACCGTAAGGGAAGACACATTAATTCCGTAAGAAGTCATGCAATAAGGAGCCCATGTACCTTTTATTAATTTTTCATAGGCTTCACCCGGATCCCATGGATTTGCCGGGGTGGCCGACATCCTCCAGTCGTTGTTGGTTTCATCGCCTCCTGCATCGCCGCCTTCCTGGTGGGTGCCTGAACGTATCCAGTCAAGCGGATGACCCGGAACATCGACGTCCTGTATCCCACTTAACCATTGATGAGAACTATCAGCATAAGAAAGATTCGATTCGATTACGCCATTGTTTGGGGCGAAAACATCATAGATGGTTTTTAAAATGTTGTTTACCGTGATCTTACCATAAGGGATCGGCCCGGAATAAAATGGCTGGACAGCGGTAACTGACAATCCGCCGTTGAGGAATACTTCTTCGTTTTCCCAAATAATAGTTGTGTCACTTTTCTTGGTTTTACCTGTGTTATGATTTACAAGATACCAGAAACCGGACATTTTACTTGCAGTGTCTCCGAACACTTCGGGTTTGTCGGTCATGTTATATAACATTTGCGGAAATAAAGTATCCATCCACCATGTATAATCTCCGCTAACGACATTCAATGGATCAACAACCTTGGCATTCAAAGGTCCTGCATTGATATTATAAACAGGATTATAAGCAATGGGATAATTGGGTCCGCCAAACAAATTGTCAGGTCCTGCCGGTGGCTTCGACATGATTTCCTCAATTGTTTCAGGTGTCAGGTCAATGTTCAACCCGCCATTGCCGAAACCGGCAATACGTTTTACCTGTGGACGATCACCATAGTCGGACGATGTAATGGTACCATTAACAACTTTATGAGGCATGGCAATATAGGGCTTTCCTCCCCTTGTTTTGTCGCCTATATTTTTCCTTCCGGATAAATAAGCACGTACCTGCCCCGCCGAGTTCGGCCAGTTCAGTCCAAAATCAAGGTAATTGTTGTAAGCATAAGCCAGTACGAGGTAAAAATAATCTTTGTTGTTTACCAGCCTTGAATCGCCGGTGGCAAAGGCATCCTGTGTGATTTCAAATGAATGTGAAATGCCGTTGTCGTGTCCGTTAACTTCTTCCACCGGGACGACAAATCCCAAAGCTTCATCATAAGGATAATTGATAATCCGGCTGATTCCGTTTTTTACATCGAACTGTGCAATTAACCTCGCCTGATCCGCATCATGAAGGCTTTCAACACCCACATCTTCTGATGCAAGCTGGAAAATCTGATATCCCTCGAAGCGGTAAATGGAATCACTTCTTACCGGGGGATCGCTACCCGGTAAGGGCTGAATGATATTGGGGTCAAACTCGGCATATTGTTCTTTGTAATTATTTGAAGAAGGTGAATTGGAGATGTAAAAGATCAATCTTTGATCCAGTTCACGAATGGTAAGGTCCGGAGCTGTTGGTCCGTCAATGACTTTAAAACAGTTGTCGAACAGCGTCTGACATTTGTCGTCAACAACGCGGAGCAGTTCAACAGAAGCCCAGGCGCCTCCTGATGTGGCTCTGGCCCAGGGAATACCGACTGTAATGTAGTTCACGGCGCCGGATTTCAGGGTAAAAGGGCCTGCCGACTGCATAAACCTTCTGTCTCCCGGAGGGTTAGGCGAACCGTTATTTCCGGTTTCTTCGGTCCAGTATTTTCCGTTTGTATTGTATCCTCCGTTTGGTGGCTGACCATTCGTACCCCAGTTACAGGGGTCGGTGTCGCCGGGAAACATGAAGTCGCAGGCAGGGCCAACGGTTCCTGATCCCGAATAGTGACCGGTTCCGCCGTATAACATTTTTGTTCCGTCTTTCCAAATACTGCGCAGGTAGTTGTAATACTGAGGTGCAATCTGCGGGTCACCCAGATTACCACTGCTGTTGTTGTGATAGATAAACCGCCTCATTCCGAAACGTTCATCATCCACAATGCCGTTACCGAAGTTGACACCGTTTATACCCGCCGAAACCACTTTCGTGATCACCGTACCTCCATCGGGTACAGGCATGGCTTTGATCAGTCCGTCCTGACTCACGATCTGGCATCTTTCATCCACGTTTGGTGTTGACGGGTCATCAATAAATCGGGGACCATCTCCGGTACCGCCAAAGGCAGGATTGTCGTACCCGTCCGGATCCATGTAGGGACCCTGGAAGAAGTCAACGCCCACTGCCGGAGGCTGAGCTCCGTAAGATTCTATTTCTCCGTTACCATCGACCTCTTTACCATTGTAACAATAACCGAGACCACGGTTAACATCGCAACCAACAAAGTCATCCCATGCATATCCAAGGTCAGTATCCACCCAGGGGCTGAAAAATGTTTGTGTCAGTTCAAAAGTCGAACGGTTGATAATTTCATAACTGTAAAAGGTCATGTTGTTGATCACATCATTGGTTGCAAAAGCAAAGGCCTGCGCCCTGATCTCCATACCAATGGCGGCACCGTTGGTTTCGGAATGAATATTTCCTTTGTCATTGAATACCCACCACAGAGTCTGGTCACCTTTAATTACCTGGTCAACAAGAATACTTCCTGTAATGTCGCCTTCCAACTCTTCTTCCATAGTGGGAATTTTGGTATGACACAAGGCATTTGTGATATCGTAGTAAGGATAATCCCCTACCAGCGGGTCATATTCACCGTCACCATTATTGTCATAAAAAGGAGCGAGGTAATAACTTTGGTTATTTGCAATATCACCATGAGCGGGCCAGTTCATGATCGAATTGGGAATGTTGTATCCTTCGCTGGGGATGAACTCACCTGTTTCAGGATCGGTATGGGCAAGAAAATCATCAACCTGCTGGCGGGTAATTTTAAAGAAACGGTCGTATTCGGCACAGGTTTCCGATGTAACGGCAGCAGTTCCGTCAACCGTCAGGGGGCCTGTCCAATAGTCAATACCTACCTGCCTGTATCGCTGGGCAGCAAGTTTCAACTGATTGTTGATGTCAAGTCCTCCAATCCATAAAGCACCTGAAAACATGGAAGTTGCTGATCCGGCTTTGGGAATATAATATTTTGAGCCTGTTCCGCCGGGCAGGTCCCACCACATGTCACCTCCGGTATTGATCCTGGCTCGGACATTGTTGATATCAAGCCAGTCAAATCCGGAAGAAGGTGGGCACCCTGCTGTAGTTTGTTTCAGGTTGCTACTATGCTTTTTCCCGTTATCGTATTTGTATTCTTCAGAGAAAGCCTGGTTCCATACCAGCGCCGAGATACAAATAATCAATATTGTTCGAGTAATATTCATATTCATATTGTTTTTTACTTTCATAGTTATATCTCTCCTTTTGACCTTCTAAATAACCTTCCTTTTAAAAATTAAATATCAAACCAAATCTTATTTGTAATGGAATACTGTAATTCATTGGCCTGTTTACATAAACACTGTATAAATCCCTGAAAGATTGCGGATCAAGCTGGTTGTTGATCTGGCGTTGCCATTCAGGTGCTGACAAATATCCGTCGTCATTTGGATTTCCGGTGTAAGGATATACGTTGATTACGTTCTTGGTGTTCAAAAGATTAATGAACTGGAAATAGACGCTTATGTATCCCTGCTTTCTGTCTTCATTTTCTTTTTCCTTACCCATCGCAAAGTAGATATCTTTGTAAACTCTCATATCGATTTTGAACTGCCACGGGAGTCTGTTCCCGCTTATCGTACCATTTAGCAGATAACTACCACCCGAAAGAGGTGAAAGGACATTACGCGATGCTGTGTAAGGCACGCCGGAACCACCGGTCAGTGTGAAACTCACTCCTGTATTACTTAACCAGTCAATGGGCTTTTTACCGTTTTTACGATTTGTCCTGGGGCCGTTATATTCTTTCCCGTTCGACCATCCCAGTTCAAAAGCAAGGTTAAACTGATGCCTTCTGTCCCAGGGAAGGGGGAAAGTGGACCGCAGATTAGGCAAGCCTGCATTGATCAAAGCGGCAGCCGTTGTAGGCGATGCACCGGTGGCATCTGCAAACTGCAGTGTATAATAAGCTGTTAAACCTATATTTTTTGTCCGGCGCAGGTCGTATTTAAGCGTTAACCCTTTTACCGTACCAAAGTCGAGGTTGCTGTATGTAGTGTAATCTTTTGGATATGCACCGTTGAAACGATAAACCTGGATCATGTTCCGCATTTCACGGTAAAATGTCGTAAAAGTAATGGATGATGAATTGGAAACTTTCTGTGTGAAGCCCAGTTCATAATCAATCGTTTTTGTCGGCTTCAGTGAAGGATTATTGATTCTTCCCGAAATGTTATCAAAATAGTACCAGGTAGAAGGGCTGGTATATGAATTGGAAGTCGGGCGCTGAGTCAACACATCATAATGTGCAAAAAACAATGCTTCATCCGAGATGGGGAATGAAAACGATATCCTGGGCATCACATTCACCTGTGGACTGTAATCCTTGAATGATGCAGCGGTTACCCGGGCCTGTGACGGATCTTTGAGCAAAGGTGTTATACCACCACCCACATCCAGAAGTGTCGGGTCGAAGATTTCAATGCCGTCTGCATTATACCATATATATCCATCACGATAACCGGTAATAAAAGACGGGTCGTCGCGGCGGTTGACATAAATCACATAATCATCGCCCATATTGGAAGGAATGGAAACGGGTTTGCCACCCACTTCTTTTACTTCACCCACTGTATAGGCAGGATATAGCAGGAAGGGGTCTGCAAGTACCGGTTGATTTGCATCATAACGGTCAACACGCACACCAAGGTTAAATACAAGGTCCTTGAAAGCAAACTGATCCTGAATGTAGCCTGCCATGTAGATGGGCCTGAAAGCGCCAATAGGACGAGTGTACATTCCGGATTCATCTTTTTCGTTAAAGAAATCCGCAAACGAGGGTTGTGCTTTTGTCTTGTTTCCTGTATAATCAAACCCGGCATAATTTATATAGCTGAACCCGTCGTTCCAGAGTTCATCCGGCGAGAACATGCCAATATCCCACCCCCCCTCGAGGGTTGCCGTATGCATATTCCCGAATTTGTCATAATAATCCATTGTATTGTTTTCCGGATCGTAAGAGTCGGTAACAATAAAATCAAGGCCGTCAAGCGGCAGCCCCAGGGCTTCACGCAAACTGATGTCGAAATGTCTTTGTGAAATCTGGTCATATTTTCTGTAATAGAGTATCGTATCCACCTGTCCGTCGTAGGATATTACCACGGGGTTGTCTTTGTCAAGTTCACGAATATGGAAATTGGTCAGGCCTCTCATGAGAGTCCATAAACCTCTTGGTCCGTAATTTATGAAGCTGCTTACCCTTTGCTCGTATTGAAAACCCAGCTTAAGGGCGTGGTTTTTAATATCGAGTGAAGCATCCAGACGGATATTGTACTGGTCGTTATCATATTTGGAATACCCGACCTGATTGGTTCCCGGGACCTGATAAAGGGAATAAATGGAACGAACCTGATCACCGTTCATCAGTCCTCCACCCAGTTGGATTTCATCGATGTTTCGATAATGTCCGCTGGGCTGGCCTGCATAAATATCATAATAAGATGTCGTATGCTGGGCAATTAACGGGTTAATATCACGGGCTGACCAGTCGATCAGTGTATCGAAGTCCCACGAGTTGAGTATCCAGACATCATTATAAAAAACGCCATCTACGGTATCGGAACCCAATTCGAAAGTCGGGGTTTTATAGGTTGTGAATTTCCCGAGGTAACCATAATTGAAAAGGTCATCCATGTGATTGGGGTCACCCGTCTGGCCTTTGTTTTTTGTGTAGTCAGCCTGGATGGAATAAAAGAAGTTCTTAAATACTGAATTGTTATCGGAACCGGGGAATCTTTGTGAGAATTTTCCGTAGATCCTGTAATTGGTATTTGTGCTTACACTGTTTTTGTCATAATTGGCAAGCGTTGCATTGTAATTGAAATTGTTTCCTTTATAATAAAAGTAGCTTCCGCCAAAAGTCAGGTTAATGGTTTCGGTGGTACGGATATCGAGTTTACCAACCAGGTTAATGCTGTTTCTGGACGTGTTCATGGAAGTTTTCACATGACGCAGATCATCGGCACGCAGGTATTCCCCGTTCAGGAATGTTCCGCCTCCTTCACCTGAAGGGCGAAGAGGATTTTGCTCGATATAATCAAGCGCTTCATCTGTTGTTGTATAATATCCGATTGCAGATGGTCTTCCGTCCTTTCTCCAGATAAAATCGCCGGCCAGGAAGAATCCGAAAAGTGATTGTTTTGTTTTGTCTTTGCCCCTGATGATCGGGCCCATGAAATTTAAGCCGCCTCGGTTATAACCAAAAGCATCGAGAAACTGGGAAGTTTCCAGTTCGACACCGGCGTTGAACTGACGTGCCGGGCCTTTTGTTGTTACGTTGATGATACCCGATGTGGCATCGCCGTATCTTGCAGGTACACCGCCCAGGATCACGTCCACCTGCTCAATAGCTGACTGCGGCACGGCCGAAGTACCGATCACACGCACACCGTCGATAAAGTATGCTGTTGCATCGGAACGGGCACCACGGACACTCCCTCGTTCTCCGTCCTGCGAAAACACACCCCCCACCGTGGTGGCAACGGCATTGGCATTTCGCTGCGGCATTTTCTCAATCTGTTCGGCAGTGATCGAAGCTCCGCTGGCTGTATTATCCTTGTCGATGAGCGGGATCTTGTAGTCAACCACTTCCACGGTTTCGAGGGTCTCTGCCGTTGGCTCGAGCTCAATATCCAAAAACCGGATCTTGTCGGCAGGAATTGTAACCCCCTGGATAAGTTTTGTTTTATAGCCGACGAATGTGGCTTTCACATCAAACTTTCCCGGAGGCAACGGCTTGATCACATATTTACCATCGAAATCAGAGGATGTCCCTCCCACTTGCGAGCCTTTGTTTTCGACCACAATGTTGGCAAACGAAATGGGTTCTTTTGTCTTTTTGTCAATTATTTTACCCTGCAATGTTGCTTCCTGGGCAAACATCGACAGCCAGGTAAAAACAATAATGCCAGAAGTTAAGAGTAATTTTTTTATCATACCTGCAATTTTATTTTCAAAAATCCTGCTTTATTATTGTTGTTGGTTTAAAAATTCTAAAAATACATATTTATCATATTCCCCAAAAAAAATTTATTAACTATTCTTTTTCTCAAAAATACCGTGGATTGAGAATCTCAGAATAGATAACTGCTTTCTTCATATCAATCTTCGTCTTCCTTTTTTTTGGTTTTTCCCGGTATTTTGCTTTTTTAACAATTTCGGTGCCGGTCACCGCATCAGGTTTATAGACATCTGATGATTCGTCAAAGTTGCTTTTCTCATAATTATCATCATAAGAAAAAAATTCCCTTTCCCCGTTTTTGGTTACATTCTTTTTTTCGGTTACAAATTCCGGTTCGGTTACAAATTCTTGTTCAGTAATGGTTGCTTTTTCAGGTGGGACATGTTCAATGGATTTCTCCCCCTGCTCGGCCAATTCATCAAGGAATTTTTCCAAAAAGCTCTTGGATTTGGTTTCGGATGGTTTCCCGGTAGTGGTTGTTTTAGCTGCCTTATTTTTTTGGACACCTTTATAAATAGAATACCCTATCCAGATGATACCAATTAAAATGTAAATCAAATCCTCGTATGATCCTTTGTAAATCATGTAAAAAGTGTAAAACCTACCTAAAATAAGAGCCTAAAAATAGAAATTTATTAAATATAAAAAGTACAGAAAAAAAAAGTGTAAAATTTTTTTCAGGACAGGAAGATGATTTGTTTTTATAAACAACTGAGCATCAATTCTTAAATACTATTTTGAATAGATATAAATAAATTTGTGAAAAGAATAACTGAGGAAAATCGAATGAATTGTTCCGTTGTTACCGGGGATTTTTCATAAGTACCACAACTTCATAAACGGTGAGAAGCAAATAATAGATGAAAAAGGTAATGATAAATGAAACGGCATCCTGGCGATTGAACCAGGCATAAAAAACAATAATGACCGAGTAAATGATCAATTTGGCAAACGTACCGAGCATATAAATATTGGCAAAACGGCTGATCTTTTCGGTCATCGATTTTTTGAAATAATAATAACTGACGAGGGCTATGGCATAAAGAAGCAGCAAGATGAAAATATACGCCGAATTGATACCCACTGCCGGAAACCGGTAATAAATCACCAGACTTATGAGCAGGATAACGGCAACATAGATTGTAAACCTTAATACGAAGCGGTAAAAATTATTTGTCATTTCTGCGATTTTTTTTATCCTGCCTGAAAAATTCACGAATACCGTATATGATAGACATGATGACTGCAAGTATTGTCAAAACAAGGGTAAACACAGGAAACCCCCAGTCCAGTTTATTATCGAGGGCCCGCCCGCCAAAAGCGCCGGCAAGCATGATGGCCAGCATTTGAAATCCTAACGCCGAATATTTGGCGTAAAATTTTAAAGGATGCTCTCTGTTTTTACCTTCTTCTTTTTTATTGAAGGACTTTTGTTTTGACATCGGTTTTGGTGTGTGATGGCACAGCGGGCTGCGAAGTTGATCCCATCTGACAGGTGCCGGAAAATATGGCACCGGGCTCGATCGATATTTTTTTGGTGATGATATCCCCCGAGAAATTCGATGTCGCTCTCAATGTAGTCAGTTCGGAAGCTTCAAGCTTTATTTTTGCATTACCCGAAATATCCGCACTCTGACATTGAACCTGTCCTTCAATGCTTCCGGTTTCACCAATAACGACTTTACCTTTTACTTTGACGGTACCATTGATGGAACCCTCAATACGCAAATCTCCGGACGAGATAATGTCACCCTGAATGGTCGTGCCCTGTGCAATGATGTTTCTTGCAACCGTATCACCGTTTCCGTTTTTCATCTTTTTCAATGGTGTTTATTTTTATTCAATTAAACTGATAAAACTTACTCCTCAAAGTTAGTATAATATTTGTTAAAAAACGCTTCATAAAGTTTTACGTCTTTTTCGCGGTAAAAGATCGGATAATTATTCATCGAAATAGTAAACATCTGGTAATCACTTGGGGAAAGGCCGGATAAAACATATTTGTCATTTTTCAGGGCCATGTAGAAATCGTCTGCTTCGGCTTTGTCCTTGAAATTGCCGATAGTGATCAATGTTCTTTGATTATCCAGCATCAGGCTTTTGACGTTGAGTCGTTTTAACCGGAAATATTTTTTCTTGAAATCGGACAACCGTACCTTGAGCGGATTGATCTTTACATCCGCTGAATTGATGATCAGCAGAAACAGGTGCATCTTTCGCGGGGCAAAAGTGAACGGGGAGGCTTCTTCTTCGGAAGCTCCTTCCTCCAGCGCTTTTTTCTGATCTTCCGTCAGCCCCAGTCCGTATTCCAATTGCAGCATCCGTAAAACCGACTGGGCCATGGGGGTAACCTCGCTTTTCGGATATTTCACGATCAGATGATCGAGTGCCGCATACAGTGAATCGGGTACGTCAACTTTTCCGATGGAAATGGCACGCAGATATAAAAACTTTGGTATCAGCGTTGTGTCATCGGGAAACTGATCCAATGCCCGGTTGGCATAAGTAATCACGCGGTAATATTGTTCCCGCTCAAAGGCTTTGTAAGTGCGTTCATATAATTGTGCCGATTCGTTTTTGGCCTGGTTCAGTTTGGTATAATAATCTGGATCGAGAATCACATGTGCATAATCGCTGTCAGGGTAGTTGCTGACGATCAGGTCTTTGTAATAGCCGGCCTTTCCCGTATTTTGTTGGTCAGTGTATATTTTATACAGTGCGTACCATGATTCCAGACGATATTTGTTATTAGGAAACCTTGATTGAAATTCAAGGTATGTTTTCAGGGCATTGGCCGTATCGTTTAACTCTTCAAGATACAGGAAGCCGAGTTTTTTGTATGCTTCAACGAGCATACTGTCGGAAGCCTGAATGGCTTCGGGAGTTGAAG
Organism: Bacteroidales bacterium; assembly: GCA_029933225.1. GTDB lineage: Bacteria > Bacteroidota > Bacteroidia > Bacteroidales > F082 > JAADID01. The sequence continues at coordinate 29,524 of JAOZOO010000006.1, forward strand.
GAATATCAATAAGGTAAAACGCACGTGTTTCCGGATCACTGGGATGTTGCCCGCCACCCTGTACCGAATCATTGGCTGCGACTTCACCTCCTTCTTCCGGGGTTTCCTGGGATCCGGTCAATAAACCGCGCTTGTCGGTAATAAACCAATAGTCTTCCAGTTTCCTGTTGCCCCATTTCTGAATAAATGCAGAACGCCCCATGCTGATGGCCTGGGGATTGTAAAAGTACCATTTGCCTCCCAGGGTTTGCCCCGGTCTGCCTCCGCCGATATCCACAAATTCAACGCCTCCGCCTTCCGCGGACATCTCTTCAGCTTCCCGTTCTCTTTTCGCTTTCTCTGTTTTGTATTCTTCGATGATGCGGTCAATCACGGCATACAATTCGGTGGAATCCATGCCGGCAAGACGCTGCAGGCTGTCCTGTGTCTGGATGGTCTGGGCATAAGTTACCAGCTCTGACAAAACAGAAGCCTTGTTTTTGATGGCTTTAAAATTGGGATAATCTTCCGGCAGTGCAGAAGCTGCCGTGTCGTAATATGCCTGTGCTCCCGGGTAATTACCCCTGTCAAAATAAATATCGGCCAGGGTGAGCGAGGAAGTGGTTTTCTGGTAATCGTCACTTTTGCTGGTACTGACGGATAGTTTCAGGTATTCAATGGCTTTGTCAATGTCATGGTCTTTGAGCGCAACTTCGGCAAGCGCATAATATATCTGATCCCTGAACTCGTTATATTGAAAGTTTTTCGCCATTTTCAGCAGCACCTTATTGATGTTTTTACTGTCTCCCGTACCTTCGTCATAAGAACGGGCCAGATTGATTCTGGCCTCAAAATCCATGATGTAGTCCGGGTTCATTTTAATGACCTTTTTGAAAAAAGAAGAAGCCAAAGTAAGGTTGCCTTCCATCTGGTTTATCTGTCCGAGGATGAAGTATGCCCTTGTGACGACATCGCGCTTGTTGCCCATCTCAATGCCCCTTTCAAGAAAACCGTAGGCCATATCATAGTTTTCCATGGCGATGTAAAGATCAGCCGAAACCATCTGCAGGTTACGCTTTACGTCATAAGGAAAACCTTTTTCATCATACCGGCTTTGAAGGAAGTTGAGTGCAGCTTCGGCCTTTGCGTAATTTTCCGTTTCAATAAAAGTTTTGGCCAGCCACAGGTAACCGTTGTAATGAATGGGGTCGTCCTCATATTGTTTGGCCACATAATCGAACACCCTTCGGGCACTGATGTAATCATGTTTGTAGAAATGGGCCTTGCCCATCATGAAATAACTGTATCTCACCCATTTGATCTTTTCTTCACCGCCAAAAAACATGGAGTGCTTCTGAATGCCGATGGATGCTTTTTTTATTGTGCGGTCAAGTTTGGGATACAAGCCCTGCGCCGTTTTTTTCGTACCGTAATTATATACTCTCAGAATCTCATTGTAATTATCCTTGGCGCTTTCTTTTAATACCTGCTCGGCCTCTTTCAGGCTTTGTTCGCCGTTCCAGTAAACATTGTAATGGCACGTAACCGAATGGTAGGCCCGGCGCGACCAGGTGTTTTTCTTGGTCGAACACCCCGAAAATACTAAAAGGAATAGCATTACGGAAAAAACAGAAAAAACAATATATCTTTTGTCGGGCACCGGGTTCTTGATTTTTCTTATAACTGAATTTGATGAAAATTATTACAAATCAGGTGGCAAAAATAACATGTGTGTGAAATTACAGTGAAAACTGTTAAAAATAATTGCACAAACTTAGGATAATTCCCCGGCTTGACCTATTTATTTTTGATGTATGAGAGGATCGGGTGGAGTTGTTGCAATGGTTGCAATGGTTGCAGTGGGTGTGTACCTTATACCTTTATACCCTCCAACCCACCCATTAATAATTTTCCCCA
>JAOZOO010000006.1:31519-56224 GCA_029933225.1 Bacteroidales bacterium
GGTGTGTACCTTATACCTTTATACCCTCCAACCCACCCATTAATAATTTTCCCCATAATTGTTTTAAAGAACTCACGTTAAATTATCTTTGCACTTGCTTTTACAGGAAATTTATGGCCAAACGGTATAAAAAAAAGAAAAAGTGGTATAAACGATTACGGAATGAATACCGGCTGGTGATCTTCGATAATCAGACTTTTGAAGAGCGCTTTTCATTTCGCCTGAACCGGTTAAACCTGATCATTACCTTATTCAGCCTGATCATTGTTTTTGTGACATTGACATTTTTTTTCATTGCCTATACTCCTTTAAAAGAATACATTCCTGGCTACCCTGATTCCGACCAGCGTATCGAGTTGTATCATCTTGCGATAAAGACCGATTCATTGTTATATGCCATAAAACAACGGGAACGGTATCTCGACAACATAAAAAGAATCATTTCAGGGCAGGAAGTGGGAAACGAGATGGTGGAACCGGATAGTTTGTCGGTAAATTACGATACCATTCAGTTGAGGAAATCAGTGGAAGACAGCCTTCTTCGCGCCGAATTTGAAAATCAGAACATGTATAGCTTGTATCTGAACGAGACGGAGCAAACACCGGAAGTATCAGTGGCATCCATCCGTAATTTTAACTTTTTCCCACCGGTGCAGGGTATTATTTCGGCACCCTTCAATGCTGCGCAGGAGCATTACGGTACTGATCTGGTGACACAACCAAACGAAGCCGTGAAGGCCACACTTGACGGTACGGTGGTTTATTCGGGCTGGACGCTTGAAACAGGCAATGTTATTGCCATACAACACCGTTTCAATATGTTGTCGGTTTACAAACACAATTCCATCCTGTTAAAAAAGGAAGGCGAATTTGTTAAAGCCGGCGAGCCTATTGCCATTACGGGGCAGTCCGGTGAGTTGTCCACAGGACCGCATCTTCATTTTGAACTGTGGTATAACGGAACACCAATCGATCCTGAAGAATACATCCTTTTCAACTAAACGGAAATCATTGAAAAAACGCATTGGCATATTCGGGTCCACGGGGTCAGTTGGCAGGCAGGCGCTTGAAGTGATCAGGGAACAAAAAGAGTTTTTTGAAGTAGAAGTGCTTACGGCACACCGCAATGCAACAATGCTCATCAGCCAGGCCATGGAGTTTAAGCCCAATGTGGTGGTGATTGCTGATAAAAGTCATTACAATCAGGTTTTTGATGTGCTCGATCCAATGGACATTAAAGTGTATGCCGGGGGGGAGGCCCTGGATCAGGTCATGGAGATGGAAAGTATGGATGTGGTTTTAATGGCTATCGTTGGCTTTGCATCTCTTTCGCCAACGCTGGCCGCCCTGCGGAATAAAAAACAACTGGCTCTTGCCAGCAAAGAATCACTGGTGGTCGGTGGAAAACTGATCAGGCAGTTGGCTGTTGAAAACCGGGTGCCGATCATCCCGGTGGACTCGGAACACAATGCCATTTTTCAAAGTCTAATGGGTGAAGGAAACAATCCCATTGAGAAAATAGTACTCACGGCATCAGGCGGGCCTTTCAGAGGATACAACAGGAAGAAGCTGGAAATGGTCACTCCGGCCGATGCCCTGAAACATCCTGTCTGGAATATGGGGCCGAAAGTTTCCGTCGATTCGGCAAGTCTGATGAACAAAGGTCTCGAAGCCATTGAAGCCTACTGGCTGTTTGGCCTGGAGATTCATCAGATACAGGTAGTTATCCATCCCGAATCGCTGATCCATTCGCTGGTTTATTTTACCGATGGATCGGTGAAAACGCAAATGAGCCTGCCCGATATGAAGATTCCTGTACAGTTTGCCCTGAGCTATCCCGAACGGCTGTCAAACAGTTTAAAACGGCTCGATCTGATCGAACAAGGCACATTGCATTTTGAATCACCGGATGTTGAAAATTTTCGTAATCTTGCACTCGCTTTCGAAGCGCTGGAAAAAGGCGGAAATTTACCTTGTATCCTGAACGCTGCCAATGAAATAGCCGTTCAGGCTTTTTTAAAAGAACAGATAGGTTTTCTGCAAATCCCCGAAGTTGTCGAAAGCTGTATGGGTTCTGTTGAGTTTATCGGCAACCCTACGCAGGATGATTATTTTGAAACAGACAAGCTGACCCGCATCAAAGCCGGGGAAAGCATTAAAAAATTTGATTAATAACAGGAATGGATATATTAATAAAGGTAGTACAGCTCATACTGAGTCTTTCCATACTCGTCATTGTACACGAATTCGGACATTTTATCGCTGCAAAGATTTTCAAAACAAGGGTTGAGAAGTTTTACCTTTTCTTCAACCCGTGGTTTTCCATTTTCAAATTCAATTACAAAGGTACCGAGTACGGCCTGGGATGGCTACCGCTTGGCGGTTATGTGAAAATTGCCGGAATGATCGACGAGTCCATGGACAAGGAGGCAATGAAAAAACCACCGCAGCCCTGGGAGTTCCGGTCGAAACCTGCCTGGCAGCGCCTGATCATTATGCTGGGCGGCGTCATCATGAATGTGGTGCTGGCCATCGTGATTTACATCTTCCTGCTTAGCTATTACGGCGAAGAATATCTGCCCACTTCCGAAGCCAATAAATACGGTATCAGTGTGGACAGTACGGCCATGACCATGGGGTTCAGGGATGGCGATAAGATTGTTTCCATTGACGGGAAATATGTGGATAACTTCCAGAAGATACCTGTCGAGATCATTTTGAATGAAGCCAAAACAGCCACGGTGATCCGTGACGGGAAAAAAGTCACCATCAAGTTTCCCGAGGGCAGCCTCAGTAAACTGATCAAACAGAAATCCCCGGCCTTCATTTCGGTTCGGATTCCGTTTGTTGTGGACAGGTTTGCTCCCGGTTCGGTAGCCAAAAAAGCCGGTGTTGAGCCCGGCGATACCATTCTGGGCATCAATGGCATGAACCTGAAATATTTCAATGAGTTCAGGGTGGAGATACAAAAACATAAAAATCAGGAAGTGACCATTGACCTGAAAAGAGGAAATGACACCCTGCATTATCCGGTGACACTGGATGAAAAAGGACTGATCGGCGTCTATCCCAAAGCAGACCTCTCGGCATTTTTCCACCTGAAAGAAAAGAAATATACGGTAGCACAGGCCATCCCTGCCGGATTTCACCAAACATGGAACGGGATAGGTAATTATCTGAAACAACTCAAGCTGCTGTTTTCGCCTGAAGTGAAAGCTTATGAGAGCATCGGCGGATTTGGCACGATCGCCAGTATTTTTCCGGCCCAGTGGCATTGGGAAAGTTTTTGGCGGCTGACCGCTTTCCTGTCCATCATGCTGGCCATTCTCAATGTTCTGCCCATCCCCGCATTGGATGGCGGACATGTGTTGTTCCTTCTTTACGAGATCATCACACGCAGGAAACCGAGTGATAAGTTTCTGGAATATGCACAGATCGTCGGAATGGTCATCCTTTTCAGTCTGCTGATCCTCGCCAACGGGAATGACATCATCCGGTATTTCAGTAACCGGTAATTCCCCGGTAAACGGTTAATGCTTTCGGGTCGACCTACACCACCCCCGTTGGTGTCCCCACCAACGAATTTCTTAAGATAAATGTTATTGCTGGGGCTGGGGGCACTAACAAAGGGAAGGAAAATCCGGTTAATGATGCAAACATATTTTGCGCCCTGGCTCCTTTCTGTGATAAAACCTACAGCGCTTCTTTCGTCTTCAGCGACTTGAATCCCTCTCCCAGTATTTCATTGGCATTAAGCACGGTAACAAAGGCTTTCGGGTCGATCTGTCGGATATAATCCTGAAGAATAACCGTTTCACGACGGCTGACCACGGTAAATACGATGGAGCGGTCTGTTTCGTTGTACAGTCCCGTCCCGTGGATAAGGGTGCCGCCGCGGTTCAGGTCATGAATGATCTTGCTCCTGATTTCCTCTGTTTTATCCGAAATGATAAACAGCACTTTGTCGTAATTCATCCCTTCGAGGATGGTATCGATAACCTTGCCCGTAATGAAGATCACAATGAGTGAATACAACGGGATTTTCCAGTCGCCAAAGGCAACCAGACCAAAAAAGACGATCGTTGAATCCACGGCAATCATCAACTGACCGACAGGCATCCGTGTGTATTTACTGATGATCATGGCCACAATATCCGTTCCTCCTGAAGTGGCTTTTGCCTTAAAAATGAGACCAAGTCCTACACCGGCAAACAACCCGCCGAATATAGACGACAACAGCGCATCGTCTTTCACAAGCGGTTCGGTACCGTACAGCAGGGTAAGCCCGTCCACAAATACGGCAGTCAGCACAAATCCCACAACTGTTTTTATCCCGAACCGGGGTCCAAGAATTTTAAGCCCGATAATGGTCAGCGGAATGTCAAAGGCAAGAGCGACCATACCCACCGGGGTGCCTATCAGATAATGCAGGACAATGGATATCCCGTACACGCCCCCCGGCACTATTTTATAAGGTGTAATAAAAAGCACAAAAGATGCGGAAAGAATGAAAGCACCCAAAACAATGAAACTATAGTTTTTCAATCCGCTCTTGCTGAATAGTTTTTCTTTTTGTAAGAATGCCATATCTGTCAGATTTTAAAGGTTACACACTCAAAAAAGGGGCGCAAAAGTAAGGAGTTTAAATTACCGGCAATGGGGAATGAGAAAAATTTATTACTGATTGGGAACAAGAGCAGGAAACATGTAATTAAAGTATTAGAACAGTGTGTGTTACAACGGATGATTTAATGAGGTTGGTTGGTTACTTTTTGAGTGTATAAATGTGATCTTGCCCGGATGAAAATATTGTCAAAGCCGTCTTTGGTGAAAACCACATACTTTCTTTATCTTTGCTCGTTATCCAAAAATGAAAAGGTCATGCAGGCACCAAAGATTTATAAACCGAAAAATCATGTAAGAATCGTAACGGCAGCTTCCCTGTTTGACGGGCACGATGCAGCCATCAATGTGATGCGCCGGATCATCCAGTCCAGCGGGGCCGAGGTAATTCATCTGGGTCATAACCGCTCGGTTCATGAGATCGTCAATGCTGCCATCCAGGAAGACGCGCAGGCTATTGCCATCACATCCTACCAGGGCGGTCACATGGAGTTCTTCATGTACATGCACGACATGTTGAAGGAAAAAGGGTGCGGACACATCAGGATTTTTGGTGGTGGTGGTGGTGTCATCCTCCCCGACGAAATGGAAGCGTTACATAAATACGGAATCACCCGTATCTACTCTCCAGACGACGGTATGAAAATGGGTCTCCAGGGGATGATCAACGACCTGCTTAAAAAATCGGATTTTCCTACCGGGAAAGGGGTGAAAGTTAAAAAAGAGGACATCCTGAATAAAGATTACGTAGCCATCGCCCGATTGATATCGGCAGCCGAAAACAACCGCAGGGAAGTAAAAAACCTGTTGGATGAACTGGCTGAAGTTGCCGGAAAAAAGAAATCCCCTGTCCTGGGAATTACCGGAACAGGCGGAGCAGGAAAATCCTCACTTGTGGACGAGATCGTCAGACGGTTTACTTCCGATTTTCCCGGCAAGACCATGGCCATCATTTCGGTGGATCCTTCTAAACGTAAATCGGGAGGTGCTTTACTCGGTGACCGCATCAGGATGAATGCCATAGATACACCGCAGGTTTACATGCGTTCGCTGGCTACGCGGCAGTCGAACCTTTCCATTTCCAAATATGTGAAAGATGCCGAAACCATTGCCCATGCCGCCGGATTCGACCTGATCATCCTCGAAACTTCCGGAATCGGACAGTCGGATACTTCCATCATTGACCACAGCGATGTGTCGCTGTATGTGATGACTCCCGATTACGGTGCGGCAACGCAACTCGAGAAAATTGACATGCTGGACTTTGCCGACATCATTGCCCTCAACAAATTTGACAAACGGGGCGCCATGGATGCTTTGCGTGATGTCCGAAAACAATACCAGCGCAACCATCTGTTGTTTGAGGAAGAGGTGGATAACATGCCTGTTTTCGGCACCATTGCCTCACAGTTTAATGATCCCGGCGTCAATCAGCTTTATGCCCATCTGTTAAAAAAGATCAAAGAAAAAACTGGTGTTGACTTTTACTCAAAACATCATGAAACAGGTGAAGTTCCGGAAAAAATATTCATCATCCCGCCACGCCGGGTAAGGTATCTTTCCGAAATCGCCGACACGGTGCGGAATTACAACACATGGGCTGTGGACCAGAGCCGGATAGCCCAGAAGCTTTTCAGCCTGAAACAAAGTATTGACGCCCTGAAGGAGGCCGGTGACAACGAAGGGGTAAAAAAGCTGAAAGAGATTTATAAACAGACCGAATTGCAACTGGACCCGAAAAACAAACACCAGCTTGATCACTGGGAGCATAAGAAAAAGAAATACAGCGACAAATATTTTGTTTTTAAGGTCAGGGACAAAGAATTTAAGATTGAAACGCAAACCGAATCGCTTTCCCATTTGAAAATTCCCAAAGTGGCGATGCCACAATATGAGAGCTGGGGTGAAATATTGAAATGGGTATTGAAAGAGAACGTTCCGGGAGAATTTCCGTTTGCTGCAGGTGTGTTTCCGTTCAAGCGCGAAGGAGAAGATCCCACCCGTATGTTTGCCGGTGAAGGTGGTCCCGAAAGGACAAACCGTCGTTTTCATTATGTGTCGCTCGGCATGCCGGCCAAACGACTGTCAACAGCTTTTGATTCGGTCACGCTTTACGGACAGGATCCTGACCGCAGGCCTGACATTTACGGCAAAATCGGTAACTCGGGAGTTTCCATCTCCTGCCTCGATGATGCCAAAAAACTTTACTCGGGTTTTCATCTTACCGACCCGAAAACTTCGGTTTCGATGACTATCAACGGTCCGGCCCCGACAATGGTTGCCTACTTTATGAACGCAGCCATTGACCAGGAATGTGAAATTTACATCAAACAACACGGGCTGGAAAAAGAGGTGGAAGAAAAGATCAAAAAGATTTACAAAGAAAAGGGAACCCAACGCCCGAAATACCACGGTAAGTTGCCGGAAGGTAATGACGGGCTCGGGCTGATGTTGCTCGGTGTTACGGGAGATATGGTATTGCCGAGGGATGTCTATTGCAGGATCAAGGAAGAAACAATGTCGGTAGTGCGCGGCACGGTTCAGGCAGACATCCTGAAGGAAGATCAGGCACAGAACACCTGCATCTTCTCCACTGATTTCTCGCTGAAGCTGATGGGTGATATCCAGGAATATTTCATTGATCAAAATGTACGGAATTTTTACAGTGTATCCATTTCAGGATATCACATTGCCGAGGCTGGCGCAAACCCCATCAGCCAGGTGGCTTTCACGCTGGCAAACGGGTTTACCTACGTGGAATATTATAAGTCACGGGGCATGGATGTGAATAAGTTTGCCCCCAACTTGTCTTTCTTTTTCTCGAACGGCCTTGATCCGGAATATGCAGTCATCGGACGGGTGGCCCGCCTGATATGGGCCAAGGCCATGAAACTGAAATATCACGCCAACGAGCGTTCGCAAAAGCTGAAATATCATATCCAGACTTCCGGTCGTTCGCTGCATGCCCAGGAAATCGGGTTTAACGACATCAGGACGACCCTTCAGGCCCTTTATGCCATTTATGATAATTGTAATTCGCTGCATACCAATGCGTATGACGAAGCCATCACCACACCGACAGAGGAATCGGTCAGACGCGCCATGGCCATTCAATTAATTATCAACCATGAGTTGGGGCTGGCCAAAAACCAGAATCCGCTGCAGGGGTCTTTCATCATTGAAGAACTGACCGACCTGGTTGAGGAAGCCATCCTCATGGAATTTGACCGTCTGACGGAAAGAGGCGGTGTGCTGGGCGCCATGGAGACCATGTATCAAAGGAGTAAAATACAGGAAGAATCGTTGTATTATGAATACCTGAAACATTCCGGCAAATTACCACTCATTGGCGTGAATACTTTCCTTGAAGGTGAGGAATCGCATACGGTAATTCCGGGAGAAATAATCCGCGCCACAAAGCAGGAAAAAGAGCAACAGATAAATACGATCGAGCAGCTTCATGAAACCTGGAAAAATGAAACTGCAGAGCAACTGAAACTGTTGCAACATGCTGCCGTTTCCAACAAAAACATTTTTGAATCCCTGATGGAAGCCGCCAAGTATGCATCCATTGGCCAGATTACCAATGCCTTGTTTAATGTGGGCGGGCAATACCGGCGGAATATGTAATTTTAACACCTAAAATTTTAACACATGACATCCAACAATATTCTAATCGTTTATCCCGAGCTGAATAAAACCAGGATAGCTGTCTTGAGAAATGTGGAGCCTGTTTTTTTGAAAAGCATTGTTCACGACCCGGCAGAGCTTGAAAAGTTCAGCGACCCGTACGACCAGAAAGATTACCGGATGCAGGCGCTGACGGAGGAATTAAAAAAGAACAATTTTGATATCGGGGAAATTGAGATCATCATGGGCCGCAGCGGTCTGGTTAAACCGGTTTCGGCAGGCGTTTATGAAATTAATGAAAAAATGGTAGATGACCTGAAAAATTACCTTTCCGGTTTTTACGAAACCAACCTGGGCGGTCTTATTGCTTACGACCTGGCTCAGAAGCTTGGGATAAAAGCATATATTGCCAATCCTGTCGTGGTGGACGAATTGTCTGACGTTGCCCGTTTTACAGGACACCCCTTGTTTGAAAGGAAATCCATTTTCCATGCCCTCAACCACAAATTCGTGACTTACAAATATTCCAAAGCCGTCAACAAACGCTATGAGGAAATGAACCTGATCGTTTGTCACATCGGCAGGGGAGGCGTTTCGGTGGGAGCGCATGAAAAAGGTCGTGTGGTGGATGTGAACCAGGCGTATGACGGCGGTGGACCTTTCGGCATTACAAGAACAGGAACTCTGCCCATGGGTCAACTCGTTGAAATGTGCTTCGACGGAAAACATTCCAAAGAAGAAATTCTGGAAATGATCACCGAAAAGGGTGGCTATTATGCTTACCTCGGAACGAAAAACCTGAATGAGATCAATAAAATGATCGCAGAAGGTGACGAAACGGCCAAGATGGTTTCGTATGCCCTGTCGTATCAGGTATCTAAAGAAATTGCCTCTCATGTTGCTACCCTTAAAGGAGAAGTTGACGCTATTATCCTGACCGGTGTAATTTTCGACAGCACGCGTTTTCTTGAAAATGTGAAAATGCGCATCGGGCACATTGCTCCTATTGCCCTGTATCCCTCTGTGAATGATATGGAAGCGCTGGCTTTTTACGGTTATCAGGTACTCAAAGGGGAAACTGAGGTGAAGGAATATAAATAATGTTTCATGTACCGGAAAAAGCTCCGATGTTTTTAAAATATCTGTTACCAGACCTGACAGAAAAGAAAAAAGCCCTTTTGTTTTTCTTTTTGTTTCTTTTTTTACCGGGTATATCGTTTACCCAGACTTTTTTTAACAACCTCGAAGATTCCACTTATTCTTCGCCCTGGATTAATGTTCAGCTTTCCGACAGTGGCATGGCCCATTCCGGGAATTACTGCTCTGTGAATATTGGGGCAGACAATCCTTTCGGGCTGGGAATAGAAATGCCGTTTCCTGCAGGGGTCAAAAACAAGAATACCATCCTGAAAATTGAGGGCTGGACAAAAAACATCAGGGGAAAAGGAAACGCTGTTTTTGTTATTTCCATCGAAGATAAAGGAAAATCATGGCTGTGGAAAGGAATTGACTTTTCAAAGATTTATGAGGGGAAAAACCAGTGGTATCGCTTTTCCGATTCATTGCTTATCCCGGCCAACGTTACCCGTCATTCGGTTTTTAAAGCCTATTTATGGAACCGGGGAAAAAACGATACCATTGCCATTGACGATCTGAAAGTTGAGTTTTCCGTCTTCCCGAATCCTTCATTTATCCCGGAAATGAAGCCGGTGAATGTTTCTGATAACAAAAACAAAGTGTTATTCAAAAACAGTTTTTATCAGGTTGAATATGATGCAAAGCAGAATCGACTCTCCGTTTTAAACGGTAATGGAAAAAGAATAATTAATGCCATCCGGTTTTACAGCAGGCGGGAAATTGACGGAACCATTTTGACTGACAAGCCGGAATGGAAGCTTGTGTCGGTGAAAAGCAGAAAAGACAAAACGGAGATATCGATAAAAACCGGAGATAAATACTCTGACATTCAAGTGAAAATGATTTGCCGGAATGCCAGACCAGCTATTGATTTTTTGATCACTGAAAAATACAGAACCGGCCAGGATATTATCCGCGAGGCAATTGTGCTGGAAAGCAATCCGGATGTTGCTGAAGTTTACCGTTCCTGTCGCCTCATTGATTCAGCAAACTTTCAACAGGAATACTGGCTTGGCAGGGAAGGAGTGAAATTTGGCGACAGCATAGATTCATGGCTGATCTATCATGCACATGAAATATCTTCGATGCAACTGAATACGGCGAAAAAGCAGTTATGGGTCAATCTGGATTATGAAAAAGACCATCCCTTTTTGCATTTCCCTCTGAATAACGACACCACTGATGAAAAAGTGGACTGGTCGGAAAGTACTTATAATAAAGGAGCAAAAAGGCAATTCTCATTTACAGTGGTTACAGGTATTGACTTTGCATCGTTGCCACGTTTCATGAAAAATCCTGCCGGTTTTGAAGCCACATACATTTGGACCGAACATGCCGATTTTACGGATATGCGGACAAACAAGGCCGTATATTTTGGTTCAGAAACAATTGAAAAAGCAGGGGATGCCACAGGCGGTTTCGTGAAATATGATATTCCGGTAACCAAAAGCATTTTTTATGACAACCCTGACAGTGTGACCAATACAGTTGACTCGGATGGACTTTTCACGAGTATGGAATGTTCTGTGTTAACAGAGCCGGGTTTCTTCGGTTTCCTTGAAGATCTGCACAACGATGGAAACGAAATATGCCTGCATACTCCTGAAAATTATACCTCAAACCATAAAAGGATGAAAAATGCCCTTCGTTTTATGCAGGAACATTTCGGTTCACCCACATGGATTGATCACGGATACAACAACCACCTGGAAAACAATCGAGAAGACCTTGTTTGTGATGCCACCATCAAAGAATCAGGGAATTACATGCTGAAGTTTTGGAAGAAATATGGTGTCAACTATTTTTATAATCCTTATTATGAGGACTACTTCACTTTTGCAGGGTGGCAGTTTTATAATTTTCTGGGCAAACCTTATCCGGGTTTTGGCGATTTTCTCCCGGATCCCGGTTACTGGAAACATCCTTCCCGGACCGGCAGTATCGTTCACTGGCCTACCAAAGGTGTATTTTATGCTCCCCGCGAAAGTGACTGGGATTACTATTTTAACGATCAGGTTCTGGAAGAGTTTATCGCTGATAGGGGGGTAGAGTTTAACCACTGTTATCCGCCGCGGGTCAATCCTGCAAAAGGGTTCTGGAGATTTGATGCCGACAGTACTGTTGTTGCCGCACCGGGATTCAACAAAACACTGAAAAAGATGGCGGATTTGAAAGAAGCCGGGCGGTTGAATGTAACAACAATCAAAGATTTTCTGGATTATCAACTGGCAGTTGAAAAAGTCAAATATGAAATATTACCTGATGGTCGGGTAAAAGTAACCAACGGAGGAGAAAAAACAATAAAAGACTTGTCATTTGCCGTCCGGTCTAATGCGGTAACGGTGGATGGCCAAAAACCCAGACAAAAAACTGTGGGGGGAGACATCATCTTTTGGTTTGATCTGGGAACTGGTGAGAGTAAAGTGATTTCCACAACAATTTCGAACCTGCATTAAAATGAGAAACATCAAAATCTTCCTCACTTTTGACTATGAATTACCTCTCGGTGGCATTGCACGTTCTTATGAACACAGTTTGTTTGCACCTACTTCAAGATTGCTTGAACTTACAGAAGAGTTGAACGTTCCTTTGGTGTTTTTTGCAGATATTCTGAGTTTTGTCAAATTCAATGAATGGAAAATAGATGATTATACCGAACCTTTTAAAAATCAACTGAAACAAATATTACTAACCGGGCATGATGTCCAGCTTCACCTGCATCCGCACTGGTTAGATTCAGCCATCGAAAATGGCCGGTTTGTTCCATCCGGGAAATATACGCTGGCTTCTTTCGCAAACAATCCTTTCCCGTTAAATATTGAAGGAATCATTAAAACAGGAATTGCCGAATTGAATAAAATCGGAAAAGAGGTTTATCAAGAATATAAATGCATTGCTTACCGGGCGGGAGGATATGCGCTTGCTCCCGAGACGTCCAGGATATTGCGTGCTTTATACAAGAACGGTATCCGGTTTGACAGTTCCATTTGCCGGGGCTATTATTATGTTTCCGATAATTCACTGGTTAACTATCGCCATGTTCCCGACCTGTCGAACTGGTATTTACCTTTCGATGGCAACCTGGCAAAGTCCGGCGAACATAAAGAGGGTATTTTCGAAATACCGATAGCCGGCAAACCCAAAGGGCTGTTTGAAATGCCGACTTCGTTCAAATTGAAAAGATATAAAAACCGGGCTGTGGAAGAAAGGGGAAAAATAATCCATACCACATCAGAGGTTGGTACAAAGGAGAAAATAAAACAATTATTGTCGAGCCGGATGCTCACTGTTGACAACCATACCTATACTCCTGAATATCTGATGAAAATACTGGACTACAATGTGAGAAAATACCGGAAATTTGATGAGGTGATGCTGGGTTTGATCGGCCATCCCAAATCGATGGACACCTATCATTATCATCTTTTATCTTCGTTTGTGAAAAAAGCAAAGGAAAAATATGGCGACACGCTTTCATTTGTTACTTTTAAAGATGTTTTTAAAAATAAACCCGTTATTTAAAAAATGAGCCTGTCCGACCAACTGTACAAAATACTACCGGAAGAAACATTTGTGTTTTTGCGCAGGTTATACCGGAAATATCAGCATGTCAGATATCCGAAACTGACCGAAGAAAAATTCAGGAAGATATTAACGGAAAAGCTGGGTATTAAACCGGGGATGGTGGTTTACATTCACAGTTCTGTGGATAAACTCAATCTTGATTTCTCTCCTTTGACGTTACTAAATCTTTTACTGGAGGTAGTTGGTGAGAAAGGTACATTGCTTTTCCCCTGCTGGCATTTCCAGGGTCGTGCTGCCGATTATCTGAAGCAGAAAAATGCGGTTTTTGATGTGAACAGGTCAGTGACCATGATGGGATTGTTGCCGGAGCTTGCAAGACGTTATCCGGGAGCAGTACGGAGTTTGCATCCCACAGCTTCAGTGGTTGCCATTGGTAAACTTGCCAAAGAACTTACCGGTGAACATCATCTTGATATTTATCCGAATGGGACAAAAAGCCCGCTTTACAAACTAATGGAATACGATTCAAAGATCATCGGGCTGGGTGAAAGGGTTGTCAGTCTTTCATTTGTCCATGTGGTGGAAGATGTGATGAAAGAAAGATTCCCGCTGAAAGTCCTTGAAGATGAAATTTATAAATGCAAAGTGATTGATGAAAAAAGAAACACAACAGAGATAAATACCCTGGTGCCGCATATAAATATTACTCACCGGGATATTCCCGGCTTTTTCGACAAATACATCTCACAGGATGCATATCAAAAATTCCGTTATCGGGGTGTCAATTTCTTTACTGTTTCCCCCCGGCAGCTATTTGATGAAATGAAATTGCTGGCTGAAAAAAACATGATCATTTATTCCGGATAGCCTGTTGGTTTTTGTAGCTGACCGGTTCGATCGGTTTTATTTCCCCGCCGGCCCTTTGTATGTGGCCTGTCCAAATCCGAGGATCGGGTAAAAGACTATCGGTAACAAAATAAGCCCTACCGTAAAGCCTTCGCTGTAACCAAAACTTTTTGACAACAGGTTGGTCGCCCAGATTCCGATAACGATATTTACCACCGGGATAAGCATCAACAACAGCCACCACCACGGTTTTCCGATGATTTCCAAAAGGACAATAATATTGTAAATGGGAATCAGAACGGCCCAGCCCGGTTTTCCGGCTTTTGTGTAAATTTTCCATTGTGCAACAATGAGCAGGATAACCACAGCCAGCCAGAGAATCACCATACCTGAACTCCATTGTTCCATGTAAACTTGTTCATCCATAATTGATTGGTTTAAATTTTTAAAAGTTAATAATACAAATATATAAAAATGGTTTTTAATCCTTCCATTGCTTTCGCTCTATAAATTCATTTCCGGAATATCACCTTCCACAATGACAGGCGCTCCCGTTTTTTCCAGGATTTCTTCCACACTCACACCCGGTGCTCTTTCCATGAGTTTAAAGCCTTTGTCGGTTACGTCAATTACGGCCAGGTCACTCACGATTTTTTTTACGCATCTTATCCCTGTTAAAGGGAGGTCACACTTTGTTTTAAGCTTCGGTTTCCCATGTCTGTCGGTATGGGTTGTCGCTACAATAATGTTTTTTGCTGCGGCGACCAAATCCATGGCTCCTCCCATTCCTTTCACCATTTTGCCGGGAATCTTCCATGAGGAAATATCTCCTTTATCAGTAACTTCAAATGCACCCAATACGGTAAGGTCAATGTGGCCGCCGCGAATCATTGCGAAACTGAGTGAAGAGTCGAAAAAGGCAGAACCTGGGATGGTCGTAACCGTTTGTTTTCCTGCATTTATCAGGTCGGGATCGGCTTTTCCTTTTTCAGGGAAAGGCCCGATACCCAGCAACCCGTTTTCTGACTGTAAAATAACTTCTATGTTTTCGGGAACAAAATTGGCAACTAAAGTAGGGATGCCGATGCCAAGGTTTACATAATACCCGTCTTTCAGTTCCTGGGCTATTCTTTTTGCTATTCCGTTTTTATCCAGACTCATTTTTCTATTTTTTAAATTGGTTAATAAAATATGTGCTAACAATTAAGACTCACGCACGGTTTCAAACTCAATTCTCTTTTCATAATTCGTTCCCAAAAATATCCGTTGAACAAAAATTCCGGGGGTATGAATCTCATTGGGGTTAAGCTCGCCGGCCGGCACCAATATTTCAACTTCGGCAATGGTAATTTTACCGGCCATTGCCATGGCTTGATTGAAGTTGTTGGCTGTTTCACGGTAAATCAGATTGCCCATTGTGTCGCCTTTCCAGGCTTTTACGACAGCAAAATCGGCGGTAAGGCCGTATTCGAGCAGGTGCATTTTCCCGTTAAACTCTCTGGATTCCTTTCCTTCACCGACTTCGGTACCATAACCTGCCGGAACATAAAAAGCAGGAATGCCTGCTCCGCCGGCCCTAATCCGTTCGGCCAGTGTGCCCTGGGGAACCAGATCCACCTCAAGTTCGCCGGACAATAACTGGCGCTCAAACTCTTTGTTTTCTCCCACATAAGAGGAAATCATTTTCCTGATCTGGTGTTTCTTCAACAGCAATCCCAATCCGAAATCATCCACCCCGGCATTGTTCGAGATACAGGTTAAATTTGTCAGCCCTGATTCTACAAGGGCATTGATGGTATTTTCGGGAATACCACATAAACCAAATCCGCCTAACATAAAAGTCTGCCCGTCCCGCATACCTTTTATCGCTTCTTTTGCATTTTTTACTACTTTATTCATAATTCATAAGCTTTTTATTTATTCTTAATCAATTTGTTACTAATTCTCAATACGATGATTTCATCGGCAGCCTGCTTTTAGCATCCGATTAACCTTGAAATCACTAACCGCTGTATTTCGGAAGTTCCCTCACCGATTTGAAGCAGCCGCTGGTCGCGATAGAACCGTTCCACATCATAATCCTTCATCAGTCCGTACCCGCCATGGATTTGAACAGCCTCATCGGAAACTTCTTTTGCAATTTCAGAACAATATAATTTGGACATGGCTGCCTCCTTGGAATAGGGTTTTCCGTTGTCCTTCAGCCAGCATGCCTTGTAAAGCAGGTTTCGGGCCAGTTCTATTTTCAAAGCCATATCCGCCAGTTTAAAGGCGTTGACCTGAAATTTGGAAATGGGTTTTCCGAATTGTTTCCGTTCCCGGGCATAAGCCAGAGCCAGTTCATAAGCTCCCTGTGCATTACCCAGCCCCATAGCTGCGATGGAAAGACGTCCCCCGTCCAGGGTATGCAGCATGATGTGAGAACCCTCACCGATCTTACCAAGCAGATTTTCTTTCGGTACACGGCAATCGTCAAAGTAAAGCTCTGAAGTATTGGAAGCGCGCCACATCATCTTGCCGTGCATGGTTTTTTGGGAAAACCCCGGCGTTCCGGTTTCCATCAGGATGGTTGTAAACAGTTTTTTCCCGTTCTTTTCACCTGATACCGCCTGCACGGTACAACCTTTTGTAATCTCCGTTGAGCCGTTGGTGATGAAAATTTTCGAACCGTTGATTACCCATTCGTCATTATCGAGAACGGCTGTTGTTTTGGTCCCCCTTGAGTCGGAACCGGCACCGGGTTCTGTCAGCCCAAAGCTCCACAATGCTTCGCCCGTGCATAATGGAGGCAGATATTTCATCT
Source organism: Bacteroidales bacterium (assembly GCA_029933225.1). GTDB lineage: Bacteria > Bacteroidota > Bacteroidia > Bacteroidales > F082 > JAADID01. The sequence goes on from JAOZOO010000006.1 coordinate 48,084, forward strand.
TTTGTTCTTCCGTGCCGTATTCAAAGATGGGGCTTATTCCCAGCGAATTATGTGCTGCCAGCGTGGCTGCGGTCGATCCGTCAACCCTGGCAATTTCTTCAACGGCAATAATGTACGACAGGGTATCCAGTTCCTGACCGCCGTATTTTTCGGGCAGGGTCATACCAAACAGCCCCAACTCCCCCATCCGTTTTGTCAGATCATAAGAAAACTCACCTTTGTCTTCCAGTTCTCCGGCAACGGGTTTGATTTCGCGCTCGGCAAAGTCACGTACCGTATCTCTTATCAGTTGTTGTTCTTCGGTTAAATCAAAATCCATTTTTATTTCTTTTTTGGTTTAAATTATGTTTGTTCTTCTAAAACTTTTTCAAGATAAACAAGTTGAAGATCAGTATCTACCATATCCCCTTCTTTCACAACGACCTTTTCAACCACCGCTTCACATTCTGCCGTTATGTTGTTTTCCATCTTCATGGCTTCCACAACCAGTAAAATGGTTCCGCGTTTTACTTCGTCGCCTTCTTTCACGTTGACCTTGATCACTTTTCCCGGCATCGGTGCAAATAAATTACTTTCACTGTCCGCTTTACCTGCCCCGGAATAATCCATGGCATTGTTCAGGATATCTTTACGGATCATTTGCCAGGTCATTCCTTCGATGCTTACCCAGCCTGTGGATTTATCATCGGTTGAGATTGTGGCTTTAAAATACCGGTCGCCAACGGTAAAACGAATATAATGATCCGATATTTCTTCCAGGTGCAGATCATGGAGTTCCTCTTCAAACAGGACTTTGTAGCCCTTGTTTTTTGTCTTTTCCAGTTTCAGTAAAAGGATATTTCCGCTCACCTCAACGGGGATTTCCATGATGTTTCGCCAATAGCCGATCCTTTTCCAGACATTGTCTTCGTTTTCATTTCTCCGGGCATTCAGGTTGTGAAGGATATAAGCAAAAACGGGATATTTAACGCCGGCAATCTCTTTTTCTTTTTCAGCATTTTCAATGATGTCCTTTGTGTGCTCATCGCAAAACTTTGTGGACAAGCGGTTTTCCTTAAATGCCGGATGGCGGAGAATGCCCAGCAGGTAAGAAATATTGGTCTGAATGCCATGAACCATGAAATCTTTCAGTGATGCAACTGTCCGTTCCGTAGCGATGTTTCTGTCCTCACCCCAAACGATCATTTTGGCGATCATGGGATCGAAAAAGCTGTGGATCTCGGTAGCCGAGTCAATGCCGCTGTCTATGCGGATATTTTCTCCCGACGGCTCTTCGTAATACGACATTTTACCCGGCGAAGGCATGAAATCGTTGGCCGGGTCTTCGGCATAAATCCGGCATTCGATGGCGTGACCGTTTTGGGAAAGGTTTTCCTGTTTCAGCCGCAATTTGTTTCCCTGTGCAATCAGGATTTGTTCTTTGACGAGGTCAACCCCGGTTGTCATTTCCGTTACCGGGTGTTCCACCTGGATACGGGTGTTCATTTCGAGGAAATAAAAGTTCAGGTCTTTATCCACCAGAAACTCAACGGTTCCCGCACTGTTGTATTTTACCGCTTTGGCTATCCTGACAGCCGCTTCGCCCATTTTTTTCCGGATTTCGGGAGTGAGAGTAGGAGAGGGGGATTCCTCGATGATCTTCTGATAGCGACGCTGGATGGTACATTCTCTCTCAAACAGATGGATGACGTTTCCGTGGTTGTCGCCCAAAACCTGGAATTCAATGTGACGGGGTTCTTCGATGTATTTTTCAATGTAGATGGTTCCGTCGCCGAAATAGTTTTTTGCTTCACGGGAAGTGGTTTCCAGAACACTCTCCAGTTCACCGGCTTCACGTACGATGCGCATTCCTTTACCGCCGCCGCCTGCCGCTGCTTTTACTAAAACGGGAAAACCCACCGAGGCCGCCTTTTCAGCCAGTTCTTTGGGTGAACCGGTGATACCTTTAGTCATGGGAACGCCCAGCTTTTCCACAAAGCTGCGGGACTCGATTTTGTTGCCCATCAGTTTCATTGCCTTTTCATTCGGCCCGATGAACACCATTCCGGCATTTTCACATGCCTGTACAAACCGGGAATTTTCAGCCAGAAAACCGTACCCGGGATGGATGGCATCGCAACCGGCTTTTCTGGCTACTGCGATGATTTTTTCAATATTCAGATAAGTTTCGGCAAGTTCGCTGTGTCCCAGACAGTACGCTTCATCAGCCCGTTTTACGTGCAGAGCCCCTTTGTCCACTTCCGAGTAAATGGCCACCGTTTGAATGCCCAGTTCCTTTGCGGAGCGGATAATCCTGACAGCAATCTCACCGCGGTTGGCAATCAGTATTTTTTTGAAGGTTTTTATCATATATTGTTTTCTTTTAGTCTTTTCAATATTTCTTTTTACCGCCTGATTGAATACTTTTGTTTTAACTCCATAAATTTCGGCCAAATCACTATCAAGCATTACCGGAATACCTCGAAGAGTAATAATTCGATTTTTGAATATGCTGTATTTGTGCTATTTCTGTTCCCATGTTACTTTTTAGGCCATTTTATTTTTTTATTCTCCGGAAACTGTTCTTCCCCGTGTAAAGCAGGAAGTCGGTTTTGTTGTATGTGGAATTGTTTTCTGTCATAGTTATTAAATAAAAGTACTATTCATCTGATTTCACCCAATTCGCTTTCCGTTTTTCCAAAAATGCTGCCATACCTTCCTGTCCCTCGTCGGAGGCACGCAGTTCGGCGATTTTTCCGGCCGTATAATCAATAAGCTCTTTGCTGATTTCTCCGGAGTCCGACACTTTCTTTATCAGTTCTTCCGTGGCTTTCACAGCTCCGGGTGCACTGCTCATGAATTCTTTGATGTATCTTTCAACCACTTCATCGAGCTCGTCTTCGGTGGCCACCTGGTTAACCAGATGCCATTTTTCGGCTTCCGGGGCTTTGAATCTTCTACCGGTCATCATCAGTTCTTTGGCGCCGGTTTCCCCGATGCGCTTCATCACAAATGGTGCGATGGTTGCCGGGGCAATGCCCAGCTTAACCTCGCTAAAAGCAAAGGTCGAGTTTTCTTCGGAAACCACAATGTCGCAGGCAGCCAGCAGACCATTGGCTCCGCCGAAAGCAGCACCGTGAACAACTGCAAGCGTGGGAACGGGACAATCATAAACCATTTTGAACAAAGCAGCCAGTTTTTGTGCATCTTTTTCGTTTTCTTCAAAGCCGTATTTTGCTATGCTTTTCATATAATTCAGGTCGGCACCGGCACAGAATGATTTTCCGTTTCCCCGTAAGATGACCAGCCGGATGTCATTTTGCTTTCCTGCTTCTTCAAATGCCGTGGTCAGCTCACCAATCATCAGGTCGTTCATGGCGTTGCGGACCTCGGGACGGTTCAATATTATTGTAACAACCCCATTCTCCTGTTTGACTAAAATGGTAGTATAATTATTCATCTGTTATTTCTTAATTTTACAAAACACAGGTTATTTGTAAAATCACATCCTGAACACACCATATTTCTGTTCGGGATATTTTTTGTTCAGCGACATGGCGATACCCATGGCCAAAAATTTCCTTGTATCCACCGGGTCTATGATGCCGTCATCCCACAACCGTGAGGTACTGTAATAGGCCGACCCTTCCCGCTCGTATTTGGCCAGTATCTTCTGCCGCAATTCTTCAATTTCGTCTATGGGAGGTTCCATTCCCCTGGCGCGGTACTGGTCTTCTTTCACGGTAGTCAACACAGTGGCTGCCTGCTCACCGCCCATAACCGAAATTTTGGCGTTGGGCCACATCACCAGTAACCTCGGATCGTAGGCTCTCCCTGCCATACCATAATTCCCGGCGCCGAAAGAACCGCCGAAAATAACCGTGAATTTGGGTACATTTGTATTGGAAACGGCATGCACCATCTTGGCGCCGTCTTTGGCAATACCTCCCCGTTCAAAATCCTTACCCACAATGAATCCTGTGATGTTTTGCAGGAAAATTAACGGGATTTTGCGTGTAGTGCACAACTCAATAAAATGCGTAACTTTTAAAGCCGATTCTGAAAACAGCACGCCGTAATTGGCAATGATACCCACCGGAAATCCCATGATGTAAGCAAAACCCGTGATCACTGTTGTGGCATACCTTGCTTTAAATTCCTGAAAACGGCTGCCATCCACCATACGCATGATAACCTCACGGGGATCAACTATTTTACGCAAATCCACCGGTGCAATACCATACAATTCTTCCGGATCATACAACGGCTCTTCCGGTGAAATGGTTTCAAGGGTTTGTTTTTCCCGTTGTTCCAGGTTTTCAAAAATATTGCGGCATATCTGGATGGCATGTGTGTCGTTTTCGGCAAAATGATCGGCCACGCCCGAAATGGAAGTATGTACATCAGCGCCTCCAAGCTCTTCTGCCGTAACTTCTTCGCCCGTAGCTGCCTTCACGAGTGGCGGGCCGCCCAGGAAAATCGTTCCCTGTTCCTTGACAATGATCGTTTCGTCGCTCATGGCCGGCACATAAGCACCTCCTGCCGTACAGGAACCCATCACAATGGATATTTGTGAGAGGCCCATGGCCGACATGCGTGCCTGGTTGAAAAAGAACCGTCCGAAATGGTCTCGGTCGGGGAAAACGGTATCCTGCTCGGGAAGAAAAGCCCCGCCGGAGTCAACCATATAAACACAGGGCAGGTGATTTACCATGGCAATTTCCTGTGCACGTAAATGCTTTTTGATCGTGTAGCGCATGTATGTCCCCCCTTTCACGGTGGCATCATTGGCGATGATGACCGTTTCGCGACCATGAATTACACCGATGCCGGTGACAATTCCCGCAGAAGGAAAAGCATTATCGTACTGGTCGAATGCGGCAAGGGGAGATAACTCAAGGAACGGAGTGTTGGGGTCCACCAACAGGTTGATCCGCTCGCGTGCAAGCAGTTTACCTCTTTTTTTGTGCAGATCGACAGCCCGCTTCGAGCCGCCCCGGGTGAACATCTGCATCCGCCCCCGGTATTCTTTCAGTAATTTTTCAAATTCCTTTTTGTTGTTTTTGAATTCCTCGGAACCTGTATCGATCTTGGTTTTTAGTGTGTACAATTCTCAAGCTATTCGTTAAATTATTGATTGTTGATTTTTATGCAAGTTTAGGGAAAATTGCCCAATATTAAAAGTGAAATCTGTCCAAATTAGCATGCCGGTCAATTTTGGTTTTTCAATTCCTTTATTCAGTGCCAACAAAAACAGAAAAATAAAGGATGTACGGGTATTTTTACTAAATTCGCCTCTCTAAAATTAAATTTTTCATTAACCAACATTTTTCAAATATGAATTACCCCAAAAAGGTTGTCATAGGGGATATTACAGTCCGCGACGGTTTTCAGCACGAAGAAAAATTTATTCCTACCGAAGCCAAATTATGGGTTACCGAAGAGCTTATTCTCAGTGGGTTTAAGCACATCGAAGTTACCAATTTCGGCAATCCCCGCGGCATGCCCCAGTTCAAAGATGCTGATGAATTATTAAAAAAAATCAGAAACAGCAAACGCATTAAAGATAAGTTGGATGATGTAAGCATTACCGCTGTTACCATCCGTGAACGCGCCATTGAACGGGCAATACAGGCAAAACTTGACGGCTATGGGCCTGACAGGATATTGCTGATGGTTTCTACCAGTGAATCGCATCATAAAACGAACTCGGGCTTAACATTGGCCGAGTATTGGAAAATGGCTGAAGAATGGATTCCCAAAGCCCGCGAAGCCGGCTTAAAAGTGAATGGTACAGTCAGCACCATCTGGGGTTGTCCCATAGAAGGCCCGACCAGAATGGAAGATGCAATAGATTTTGCCAAACGGTGGTTTGATATCGGCGCCAACGATGTGGAACATGCTGATCACGACGGTTCTGCATCACCAGACAGGGTTTATAAATATTATTCCATGCTGATGGATAAATTTGACAATCCGCATAAACACATCGTTCATTTTCACACCACCCGTGGCTGGGGACTGGCTAACGTATTGGCTGCTTTGCAGGCCGGAATGACCAATTACGAATCGACGCTGGGCGGCATCGGAGGCCAGCCGGCTAATTTTGTGGATGGGGTTCCCGTATCAGGAACAGGTGAATACTATTATAAAGATTCGCACAACGTAGGTCTGGTTTCCACAGAGGATATGGTGGTGATGATGGATGAAATGGGGATTAAGACCAACCTCGACATTGACCGCATCCTGGAGACAGGCCGGATGGTTGAACGCATTGTCGGCAGGCGCCTGCGCTCCGAAACAATCCACCAGGGTAGGATTCCCAAAGAAATGAGTGGAAGGGACTGGGATTGATATTTTTCATTTCACAAAAAATATCGAACATCGGGTTGTAAAATTACTCTTTTAAAACCCTCTGAAAATCAGCCGCAGCCATGCAACCCGTAACCCGCAACCTGCAACCCGAATCGAAATTAAAAATCCTCGAAACCCCCCGCGACGGTATGCAGGGGCTGCATGATTTCATTCCCACAAAAAAGAAAATTGATTACATCAATCTGTTATTGAAGTGTGGTTTCGACACCGTTGAGGTGGGAAGTTTTGTTTCCCCGAAAGCCATTCCCCAGCTTGCTGATACGGCTGAAGTACTGAAAAAGCTGGACTACAAAAACTTAAAAAGCAGAATTGCTGTGCTGGCAGCCAATAAACAAGGCGGTAAAAAAGCCTTGGATTTCGATGTAATAGATGACCTGATCTTCCCTTTTTCAGTTTCTGAAACTTTCCTGAAAAAGAACATCAACAAAAATTTTCCGCAGGCTGAAAAAACAGTTGAGTATTTACAAAATCTTTGCGTGAAAAACGGAAAACGTCTGATACCTTATCTTTCAATGGGTTTCGGAAACCCTTACGATGATGACTGGTCAGTGGAAATATTGGTGAAGTGGGCGGAGAAATTTCTGACTATGGGTATTAAAGTCCTTCCGGTTTCCGATATCATGGGAGATGCAACGCCGCAAAGAATTGGAGAGACATTTTCCGTTTTAATTACTGAATTTCCAGACATTGAATTCGGATTACACTTACATTCGTTACCTGAAACGGCAACAGAAAAAGTGGAGGCGGCATACAAAGCAGGCATCCGGCGTTTCGATACGGTGCTCGGCGGCATGGGTGGATGTCCGATGACAGGAAAAGAAATGGTCAGCAATCTGGCGCTGGAAACACTGATCAGCTATTGTGAACAACAAAACATTCCACTTAACATAGACAGGAATTATCTGAAAAAAGCAGCAAAGTTTATTCTTTAAAAATATAGTATTGAGTATCATAATACTAAAATCTTACTATGAAAAACATTCTCATTTTATTACTTATTATCCTTACATTCTTTGGTTGCAAAAAAGATGAGGAGGAAAGCATATTTGAGGATAAGCCCGCAAAAAATGTTGTGAAATACGTTATCTATCTTTCAGGAACAAAGATCACGGAGTATGAAACCTATGTCAACGATACATTAAAAAGGATAACGAATTACTATTTTTCGGATACCCTTGTTAAAGTGATTGCGAAAAATACAGAGGGAAAGACGGTAGCGAAAACCATTTACCAATTGCATAATGGCGGGTTAGCCACATCGTCTGTTGACAGTAGTTTCTCCGATGAAGGCTCTTCCGCATACCGGTCGGAATACAAATATTCGAACGGATACATGATAGAACGAGCCATTTATTATGACGATGAAGGAGAAATTCCGGTTATCATTAACAGAACCGTTGAAAATGAAAATATTATTGAAATTGAGCTTGTCTCACCGGCTAATTGTCTGAATCGTTACTGGTTTAATGAATCACTCAACAAAATTGACCTGAATTTCTCAAACGGTATTACCGGAAAATGGAGTAAGAACCTGACAAATAATGTGAGTTGGAACAACTTCTGTCCCTGCGGTCCTTCCATGACGATTGCCAGTAGTGAATACAAATATGAACTGGATGCCAACGGATACGTGATCAAAAAAGTTGCAACCTACACACCGTGTTACCACTTGCCCATATCAGGGAAAGTGACAAGAACAATAACTACAACATTTTACGAATATAAAATGAACTAACGGAAAGGGTTTTTTCGATACTATTCGTAAAGTTGCCCTGACTTTGTTACAA
>JAOZOO010000283.1 GCA_029933225.1 Bacteroidales bacterium
GGAACTCCGTTCGAAGACCTGCCGGACGACTGGGTATGCCCGATCTGCGGGGCAGGAAAAGAAGACTTTACCAAAAATTAATCTATTTATACAATCATTTAAAATTGAAAGGTTATGAAAAGTATCAAAGGAACCAAAACAGAACAAAATCTGCTGAAAGCATTTGCCGGCGAGTCGCAGGCAAGAATGCGTTACGATTATTTTTCGAAACAGGCCAAAAAAGAAGGTCTTGAACAAATCTCCGGCATATTTGCCGAAACAGCACTGAACGAAAAGGAACATGCCAAACGGTTTTTTAAATTCCTTGAAGGCGGCCCTGTAGAGATCACTGCGGCTTATCCTGCCGGTATTATCGGAACAACACTGGAAAACCTGAAAGCTGCCGCCGAAGGTGAAAACGAAGAATGGACGGAACTGTACCCCATGTTTGCCGACATTGCCGAGGAGGAAGGATTTAAGGAAGTGGCCGTGGCATTCAGGATGATTGCCAAAGTGGAAAAAGCCCACGAAGAAAGGTATCGCAAACTGTACAGCAACCTCGAGGAAGGCAAAGTGTTTGAAAGGGAGGGTGTTCTTGTATGGAAATGCCGCAACTGCGGTTACCTCCATGAAGGCAAAAAAGCGCCCAAGACCTGCCCGGCCTGCCTGCATCCGCAGTCTTACTTTGAGATTCAGGAAACGAATTACTAATTGCTCAGGGGTTGTCTATAAGACCTTTGTCTCTCTCCGGGTCTTCTTTGCGGTTCTTTGTGACACGAGTTAAAATGCTGTTACACAGAGGCTCACAAAGATGACACAAAGGTACCACAAAGATTTTTATTTATCAAATAAGCTAAAAGTCGGACTTTTTAGACAGCCCCCGATTTTTTTATTGTTCGTTAAGATTTAAAGCATGAATATTTGTTTTGGTATATAACACATCCGGATTGTTCCGCCGGTAAACTTTAGGCACAATACTTGAAGAGTTACAGTAATGAAACAATTATTACATTGAAAAAATTTCTTTTCATCATCTTCTTAACTGGCTTGTATTTTACTTCCTGTTCGAAGGAGGGAAATCAAAGATTTCAAAAAGCAACAATCACCGGCTATGATTACAGTATGTGCGCCTGTTGTGGCGGCTGGTTTATTGATATCGGCAATAAGACTTACCGGTTTTATCAATTGCCTTCCGACAGTAATCTGGATCTGAAAACCGCCGACTTCCCGTTAAAAGTGAAAGTGGTCTGGAAAAAAGATAATGAGGGTTGCAGAGGGGATGAGATAATTCTTGAAAAGATCAAGGAGCGATAACAGTTAGCTTGTCTTCAGCTCCTGGATTTTAATTTTCAGCTCGTTGACTTTTTCCTTGTTTTCGCAGCTTCCGTCACCTTCGCCGCCGCAAACGCAACCAAAGGGCTGACCGGTCTTCGGATTAACGGAAGAACACTGCTTTTTGAACTCCCCGTCTTTTTTGAAAAATATCTTGACGGCAAAGCCAGCAAAGGCCAGCGCCATGATAAATATGGCCAGTAACAGTATCTTGACAAACAAAATCATTGCGGACAAAGGTAAAGGGAATCGGGACAAAAGTTCTTTTTTAAC
>JAOZOO010000284.1 GCA_029933225.1 Bacteroidales bacterium
GCGTCTTTGCGTGAAACCAATCTCGCCGCGTGAAACAAAAAACTGCGTCTCTGCGTCTTTGCGTGAATCAAAAAATTGCACCTTTGTGTGAAACCAAACAAAACAAACCATGAAACACCTCTTTGATGACCATTTGATGACCCCGGTTATTTTGATAAATCAGGAGAATAGTTTAAATTTGTCATTGCAAAAACAACGAGAAAGAAAAGTTCCTTGAAGGAAAAAGTGAAAAAATAATTGACTTAAAACATATCAAAGATGAAAATATTTTGTAATTTGCATTTTCAAAATGATGCTGCAATCATAAGTTCGATAAAAACAACTAAAAATTAAGACTATGAAAAAACAAATACTTGCCGTCATTTTGTTATTCACAGTATTTCCCGGATTTGCACAACTCATTATGGAGAGCGGTGCCAACATTATTGTTGAAACCGGTTCATCCGTCATTGTTACGGGCGGAATAAAAAGTGACGGAGCCACCTTCGACAATAGCGGGACCATTGAGAACCAGGGAGACCTTGTGAATAACACTTCTGTCCTGTTTGCTTCCTCCTCAACGGGGACATTCAAATTCAACGGCACCACAGCCCAGGAGATCACCGGAAACCATGATGCCGGTTTTTACGGCGTAACCGAAATCGACAACAGCGCCGGGGTTTCCGTCACCAGCACCACAACGGGTGCCGATCAGACCGTTAATGGTGAATTGAAATTCACCAACGGCACACTGACCCTGAATGAATTCAACCTCACCATCGGATCAACCGACCCGACCGGAACAGGCTCGGCCACCTATGTGGTGACCAACGGAACCGGAGCGGTCAAACGCGATGTGCCGGCCGACGGTTCAACAGATGTGACTTTCCCGGTAGGCAATTCGGCCTACAATCCGCTGACGCTGCAAAACAGCAGCTCGGCCACAACCGATACTTACGGGGTGAGGGTAGTGGACAACGAACCGGCCAATGCTTCAACCGATCACATGGTTGACAGAAGTTGGGAGGTGACCGAAGGCACAAGCGGAGGATCTGACCTGACGGTTACGGCCCAATGGATCGGTACGGAGGAGCTGAACGGCTTTAACAGAGACAACAGCGCCATTGGTCTGACCACAGATGCAGGAACCAACTACACATGGTCGGAAACCGGTGCCGCCGTTGGAACCGACCCCTATACCAAAACCAATTCGTCATTTACAAGTGTAGGAACATTTGCTGTCGGTGATTACTATTACTCCGGCAAACGCCTCGACCTGAAATTCTTCCTTGCCGGCGCCTACAACACCACCAACAGCAACATGGACAAAACGCTGAACACTTCCGGTTTGATCCCGACTACCGACCCCTATGGAATGAGTACCACTGTATCCTCTGTCCCCACCGACGCAGTGGACTGGGTGAAAGTAATATTAAGAGACCAAACCACACCGGCGACAAAGATTGACTCGTTTGCATTCTTTGTGGACATCAACGGCAACCTGTTAGACACACTCGGCAACCAGGGAGGCAAAATTTACGGTGTTTCACTTGACCAGTACAACATCGAAGTGTATCACCGCAACCACCTGTCCGTAATGAC
>JAOZOO010000285.1 GCA_029933225.1 Bacteroidales bacterium
ACGGCCGTTGGGCGGGTACGTCTAATGTGGCTTTTGGAGTGGGAACGGCCGTTGCGCTTGAAATGGCAATGGACGAATTGGAAACCCGAAACGCCCATTATTTACCTTTACGCGACCGCCTCATTGATGGTTTATTAACCGCTTTGCCTGATGATTGCGTCTTAACAGGCCATCCCAGCCAACGATTGCCCCATAATGCCAGCTTTGCCTTCCGCAACGTCAACGGCAATGATTTGTTGATGCACCTCGACATGGCGGGCATCAGCGGCAGCAGCGGTTCGGCGTGTAAAACGGGCAATCCCAAACCATCGCACACCCTGCAAGCAATTGGTTTAGGCGAAGAATGGACAAAAGGCGGCTTGCGCTTGACGGTTGGAATGCAGACAACGATGGAAGATGTGAAATATGCGGTTAATAAAGTCTCAGCCATCATCAAAAAGATTCAACAGCCCTCTGTGTCAATATAATCCATGTTGAGCAGCATAAAAACGATGAAGAAATCAGCAAATATGGTTAATGAGGATCATCTTATAGAGTGGTTGCTTGAAGGTGATATTTCGATTCAGTATCAGGTTTATCGTGATTTGTTGGCAATCGAAAAGCCACACCTTCGAGAGCGCATCGCAGTTGAAGGATGGGGGAAGCGATTTCTTAGTTATCGAAAGAAAGAGGGGCATTGGGGACAGCGTTTTTATCAACCAAAATGGATTTCAACACATTACACAATTCTAGATTTGAAAAATCTTGCTATATCCCAAAACAATAATGAAATAAAACAATCTATATTGCAGGTAATACAGAAACTCAAAGGTTCGGACGGAGGAATTTTTCCAATCGGAGCAGAAAAGAAAAGTGACGTTTGCGTAAACGGCATGTTTTTGAATTATGCTTCATACTTCTTGATAAAGGAGAGGGAGTTAAAATCAATCGTGGATTTTCTGCTTTCAGAACATATGAATGATGGTGGTTTCAACTGTTTTTCCAATACAAAAGGAGCTACACATAGCTCGTTGCATTCAACAATATCTGTTGTTGAAGGAATTTTAGAATATGCACAGAATGGTTATGGATACAGGTTGGACGAACTTCGTGAAGCAGAAAATCAATCAAGAGAATTTTTATTGCAGCACAAGCTATTTCGATCTGATCGGACCGGAAATATAATAGATAAGAAGATGTTGATGCTTTCTTACCCGTCGCGTTGGAAATACGATATATTACGAGCATTAGATTATTTTCAATTGGCTGAAGTCAACTACGATCCGCGAATGCAGGATGCTCTTGATGTATTGACGAAAAAGCGACGGAAAGATAGCAGATGGCCGGTTCAGGCAAAACATCCAGGTCAAACTCATTTTGATATGGAGAAAACTGGATACCCAAGTCGTTGGAATACCTTGAGAGCGATGAGAGTTCTAAAACATTTCAATTTATGAGATCGAGAAGATGCCATAAAGGTTTACCATCAATGAAAGTAGATAATTCAAAAAAGCGTGTCGTAGTGGCGATGAGCGGAGGGGTGGACAGCTCCGTCGCGGCGGCGTTGCTGGTGGAACAGGGGTATGAAGTCATCGGCATGA
>JAOZOO010000161.1:0-4449 GCA_029933225.1 Bacteroidales bacterium
GTAGTATCTTATTTCAAATATTCGGTTATTTTTAAAGAAATTACAAATCACAAACTCCAAATCACAAATAAATCACAATAACCAATATCAAAATCACAAACCACGCAGAATCTTTTGTAAGTACAAGTTGGAATTTATTTGATGATTTTATTTTTGCATTATCTTGGCTATATCTTATTTTGATGTGCTGAAAACAAAATTACAATTAATTTTAAGGAAAGATGTGGGATAACTAATATCATGAAAATCAAATATAATAACCTTTACACACATTTTGTTCTGACAACATTAAACCATGAACCAGTATTACCAGAAAAAATAAGGTAATAAGGTCAGTTTTAACTTAAAAATATATTGCTACTAAGGTGATTGTTTTCTTGTTTGCATTGAATACCGGAAATAAGGTTTTTTTAAACCGGAACCAGCCAGACTTCATTATTCCAGAGTTCTCTCTTTTGTCGTTCTTCGAAAAAACCTTATCGAAAAAACAACCTTAGTGGCTCTGGTACAAAATAAACCTCAACCTTATTACTTTATTTGCACAGAACATGAAAGTTTTTGAGTTATTCTTCTTTTCTATTATTTTTCCCATTGTATTTTCGGATTAAAAAAAGCTTCCCCAAAGAAAATACTTCGGGAAAGCTGCATTAATTCACTCAACTTAAAATTTCTTAATCCGAAACAATCATTTTTTGTGTAAGCTTGAAATCTTTGTCGTTGGTCAGGATGACAAGGTACAAGCCGGGGATCAGTTGGTTTTTCAAAACGGCTGATGTTTTGCCGCTCACATTGATCTTTTCCACCATCTTTCCCGTCAGGTCAAAGACCATCAGCTTGAAGTTTCTCGTATTTAAAACGCCGCTCAGGTGAATCACGTCGCCGTTCATGTACGGGTTTTTGAAGGTGGCGGAGATTTCGCTCTCGTTGTTTTCATATACACCGGTGATGGCCGGGTATTCGATGGCCATTTCCCATTTGGAATAATTGACCCAGTCAGCCACATCCTCATCCCATCTTTGCTCTATCCGCTCGATCATGTTGCCGTTCTCATCATAGCTGAAATAAACCTGCTTGAAGTTGTTCCAAACGGTATCGAAATGCGGTTTGTACTGCCAGACGTACTGGATCATGTTGCCCATGCCGTCGTAAGTATAATCGATCTTCACTTTTTCAACCCAGACACTGTCGAACAATTTCTTCTTTTCAAAAACATATTGTACCATGTCGCCGGCATCATCATAGGTATAATTGTACCTGTTCCGGTCGTTCCATGCCTGGTCAAACATATCCCAGTTCTGCCCCACAACCTGCACGATATTCTCCTCGCTGTCATCATAATAATACATCAGCCTGTAATTTTTGCTCCAGTCGTTCATGAAAGCAAGCCACAAATGATTGGTTTTGCTGATGCGTGTTCCGCTGTCGTCGTAGGCATAAGAGTTATAAAAGAAATTCATCCATTCACTCATCATATCCAGATATACCTTCACCGTATCCGATTCCAACTGATCGCCGTTATAAACAAACGTCTTGCTGTGAAAGTCAACCCATTGCTGCGTGTTGTCCGACCACCACTGCGTCAGGATGTTGGTCAGCTTGAAACCGTCATCGTAGGTCCTCTGCATTCTGAAATAATTTTCCCAGACCATGGCGTCGGGCTTCCAGTACATGATCACCACTTCTGTCAGGTCGTTGTTATCATTGTACGAATAATCATAATGTAGCCCGTCAACCCAGATGCTGTCAAATGTCAGCAATTGGATCAGTTTGGTCACGGGCAGTTCTTCCTCGTTCATGGTTCTGACGATCCTGCATTTAAGCACCCATTCTTCAAACTCATCATCCCATCTGTAACCAAACAGTGTATCGGTACCGCCGTCACGGGGTACATAACGATAATACTGATTCTCATTTTTGTCAAATTCCTGGACCTGCTCATTGTAAGTCAAATCAAAATGCTCCTGCATGATTTGCTCTTCGAGGATTTCCGGCAAGTCGGGCAATTGCGCTTTGAGGCTGAAAACCAAAAATATACTAATAGTAAAAAGTAAAATCTTTCTCATATCGGCCGTGGTTTTAGATTTATCATAATTTTTTCGCTCTCTGAAGTCGTAGGATGTTTACTGATTTCAGGGGCAAAAGTTTCGTTTTTCGATCAGAATTTACCAACAAATATATGGATTGAACGAAAAAATAAAAAGTGATTTTGCAAATTGATGATCCCCTGACTTTTTCGTACCTTTGAAAGGTGATGAAACGTTTTGCTGTTTTATTCGTTTTTGCCGGCCTCTTTTTAAGCACCCGGCCGGGAAATAACATTACCTTTTCAGGATTTGAAAACCGGGCAACAGAATGCAACGGAGTGAAACCATTTCAGGATACTTTGATAACAGATTCTTCCGTATTTTATGCTGTTACAGAACATCTTGTTGTAAAGTACATTGACGATCAGGGTTTTGTCGCATTCAACAAAAAAGGCGAAAGGCTTTGTCTTATCTATCCTTTTGACAACGGTCCCGACTATCCTTCGGAGGGCTTGTTCCGCATCATTGAAGAGGACGAAATCGGTTTCGCCAACATGAAAGGGGAGGTTGTTATCCAGCCCCGCTTTTTTGCTGTGCTGCCTTTTCATGACGGCAGGGCTGCTTTTTGTGAGGGTTGTCGCAAGGTACAATATGGTGAACACGAGGCGAGGGAAGGCGGACAATGGGGTTTTATCGACAGTAAAGGGAATGTGGCGATCCCGCCGGTTTATGAGAAAGTCATCTCCGGCTTCAGCAACGGAATGGCAACCGTCGTGCTGAACGGCAGGCAAATCACCATCGACACATCAGGAAATATCTTAAAACCAATAACCATGGAAGACCCTCAATGGATCACACTGCTCAGGGAGGCCATCAAATTGGGTATGATGAGCTCCCTTCACGATAGTCCGGAGATCATAAACTCCCGGGTAAAAATGATGCCCCGTTTTGGTGAACTCCGGCATGAAGCAATGAAGACAGAAGTGTTTTATAAAAACGGCAAAGAACCGCTGATGACGTTTTATTTCCTCCCCTGGCAGAATCTGACGGAACAAATAAACACGGGTTCCCCGGATGAAGAGATCAATTCCCTCCTGTTGGTCACGGTTACCGGATATGCCATGATATTTGCGATGGACAGTTTACCGGAACTGACCCCCCGTCAGGAAGCAGAAATTCTGCATTTTCATGAAATCTTCAAAACACTGATTAACTATGATGAAAATCAGGAATCAACGGGAGAATTACCGGAACTTCCGGAAGATATCCGGGTTATTTCAATCAGTAATTACCGGAGTTATGTCTCCATGGAAATTGCATTACCCGGGAGCCATTTGCCGGCTGATTGGTCATCCCTTTCTGAAAATAAAATGCTCCGTATCGAAATTTTCCCCGACCGGGGACCGATAACCCTCATCTGGCAGAAACCATCCGCCACCGTTACTGACACCCTCTTACGCGAACAGGAAGCCCGACTGATCGGAATATTTGACGAAACCCTGAAAAAAAGCATGCAGGACAATGAAAACCGGGAGGTCTTGTTTAAGGAGGCCGAAAAAAAGATTCGAAATGTTTTAAAGGGAACAGAAAGACAGGACAATACAGATTTCTACATCTCGAGGCTGAAACGGTGGCTGTTCCCCGAAACAGGATCAGCCAATCCAACCGGTGAGATCGAAAACTTTCCGGACTACACGCCAAAACTAACGCCCGATGTGGCGACGGATTACATGCCGGAGATTGCAGAAATCATTTCAGACCTTCCCGCCAGCAGTCCCGGAAATTTCATGAAACTTCTGGAACTTTTCAGGATTTACTCCCAAAAAGCCAAAGACAATCCGGGGGAATGGGTTGAAGGGAACATGATCCTCGGAGCCCGGGAGAGGGAGTACCGGCCTACATCTGATGAACTGATACTCGCAGAGATCGGAAACCGGCTGCAAACGGTTATGAAAATACTGCCCGATAGAGAGATCCATAAAGCCCTGAAAAAATTAAAGATCAAGCCCGGCGACCTGGAATACAACCGTTTTTCGTTTATCCATCTGGATGTCATGGGCTCCGGCAGGTTTTTCTATGTGGATAAGATCGAAAGAATCAGTTTGCCGGTAAAATGAACTCTTTGAAAGAAATGACTAAACTCCACTTTGCATAATGCTGTCAAGAGAAAAAATACGGGACATCCTCATCCGGAAAATCGAGGCCGATGAAAAACCCGGAGAGCAAACAGGCGGCAGTGGCCATCTGGCTTTTAAAAGTTACCGGCTCGATGGCTTTGACACCAAAGAACTGGACAACGCCCGCACAGAAGTGAAATACCGTTACACGATCATCATAGAAACCGAATTCACCGTCCTGCCCGACAACCCGCCGCATGAATACAACTATGAGAAGGTGATGGTGGTTGATAGTGAGGGGAGGGTTG
>JAOZOO010000161.1:4549-6192 GCA_029933225.1 Bacteroidales bacterium
CCTTTCCGTTTCCTGAACCTTTGCCTGCAATTGTTCAATCCGGTGCTCTTTTTCCTGCATGCTGTTATTCATCTTCTCAATGGTTTTGCTGTAATCGGTACAACCAAAGATGGCCACAACGAGCAGGGCAATAAAAATGACATTAATTTTCATAATCATCTGTTTTGATAAATTTAAATTTTGGTGAAGTTCCGGGATAAGAATAAAAATAAACCGTGCCGGAATTCAAATGAATTTTTCCTTTTCCCAAACGGGGTATCGTTACCTCCTTTCTTTTAAGATTCAATTTGATTTGTATATCCTCCATTAAACCGCCTTTCATGAAAATGGCATCGAGCAGTACTTCATCTTCCGATACCGGCTCAAAGTTTTTTATCCTGATATACTGGTACAGTGCGCCCGATCTGTCAATATACAAACCGCTGATATTGAAAAGTTCCTGTTTTTCCTTATCGTTCAGACTGTCGGTATTCCAGGTTTTATCCTTTAAATTTCCGGGTAATGCGTATTCAATCCCATCCTGCCTAAGACAACTTTCCGAAATCCTGGCCCTGAAAAAATGAACAGGCGACTGGCTGTCGTTTTCATAAGACTCCAGCTTAAATAATACATTCAGATTGGGGTCTGCTATCCGGTATTTCCCCGACAATTTGTAATGATCGAACCGCGGGTTAAATCCAATAACATCATTGCCCATCAGATTTTTTAAATGGACCAGCATCATGTCTTTTAAAATATTTGAAAACTGTGTCTTATTCCCGCTTTCCTCAAATAAAAAATCATCAACATAAACCGGCATATCCGGGTTTAATTTTAAATCCGCCATGTTGATGTACACCAGATTAACAAGCTGTTCGGGAGAACCGGCAGGTTGTTTTTTCAGATAATTGATTTTCCGGTTGATGATATTGGTTATATCGAGCAGGTTATATCTGCCGTTTTGCGCCGGAAGGCCGTTATTGAAATACTTGTACTCTGTATTTAGTTTTTTCATTTCCGAAACAATATTCCCGGCTGACATATACTGCTGAAACGAAGCACCCAACTGTCCTTTTCCCATCAGCAGATCAGCTTCTTTTAAGGTGGTCTCCAGATCATTATTGTATTGCTTCAGCATGCTTTCAATTCTTTTAAGCGTTTTCTTTTTGTTCAGGTAAGCGATGGCATAGCCCGTTCTGGCTTTCTTGTCATAATAGTAAATTACCGGAAAACTGGCCTCCCGCGGGCCCGTGGAAATATCAATCTGTTGATTATAGGTTTCATCCACGTTGCCATCTTTTCTGCTGACAACGTAAATGGTCGTTGAGCGGACAGACAATGATATTTTTTCCAGCAGTTCCGACCGTGCCTGGTTAACGACCTTTTTCTCAAATTCCTCCAACGATTCTTTCCTGTTCTTTTTACCTTCGGCAAAACCGGTGATGTATTCTTTTTCAGGAAAAGTCTCCCGGCCTTCATATACTATCCAGGCGGGCTGCTGGGCCATAGCGGCCGGCAACCCGCAGCCGGAGAGTAAGATCACGGACAGGAAAAAGAATAATATGTTTTTAAAAATACATCTCATCATGTTGTTGTAATTGTTTGATAACCGGGCTGACTGTGACGACAAAAGCGGTTTTTCAAATATAGTGAAAAAGAGGAAA
>JAOZOO010000047.1:0-16000 GCA_029933225.1 Bacteroidales bacterium
TTTACCGTGGCGAGTGGTGCAAGCACTGCAACAACTACATGCGCAACCTGCAGGACTCGCTGCCGATGATCACCGGTCGGGGGGCCACCGTCATTGCCATCACGCCCGAACAAAACGAGTTCATTGACGAAACCATCCAGAAGACCGGTGCCTCTTTCAGCATTATCTGGGACAAAGAGCACCGGATCATGGACGACTACAAAGTTTCGTTCAAACTGAAAGGCACAAAAAATACAGTTTACAAAGTGGCCGGTATCAACGTGAGCAAGGCCTCCGGCAGCGACCACCGCATCCTGCCCGTACCGGCAACTTACATCGTAGGCACCGATGGCAAAATCAAAGGCGGATACTTCAACACGGACTACACCCTGCGGATGCCGGTGAAAGATATTCTGAAGGTGCTGGAGTTAAATGACAATTCCGAGGCCCCGGAACAAATCACAAAAAACAAACCCGTCCGAACGGATTAAACCGGGCGGGTAAATCTCAATTTCCAAACAGTCAAATCTCAACCCCATTGTACAAACGGAAAATTCATATCTTTGTACAAAAGGACGGTTATGGACTTACAAACAAAAAAAATACAGTTGATCCGGGAAGTTTTACGGGTAAAAAGCGAAGAAATTATTGATAAGCTGGAGAAGATACTTCATCAGGAAAGGAAAAAAACAGCCGAAAAAGAATATACTCCCATGACGCTTGAAGAGTTTAATTCAATTATTGATCAGGCTGAAAATGATGCTGAAAACAACCGTCTTTATCATGCCGGAGAAATCCTTAAAGACATTGATACGTGGAAATAAAAGTCTTTTGGACGCAAACAGCATTAAATGACCTTGAGGACATTTTTGAATATTATAAAATGAATGCCTCATTAAAAGTTGCAAGAAAACTTGTTAAAGAAATCGTCAAAGCAACTATCCTTATGCAACATTCTCCCAGAATTGGCAAGATAGAAGAACTATTAACCGAAAGAAAAATTTGAATACCGTTTTCTTGTGGTTAAAAACTACAAGATTATTTATTGGCTTGAAGATAGTTATATAAAAATTGTCACTGTTTTTGATACAAGACAAAATCCTGATAAAATTCAAAATATTTAAACCAGTTAAATCATTTCAGCCCCCCCTGCTCTTCCGGATTTCCTACGACCACTTGTCCGGGCGGATGTAATCCGGAAGCGATACAATTAACTATAACGTATTGAATGACAGCCATAATGTTAAATCCAGGAAAAGGCCGGGATTGCGCCAAAGGCGCTCCTCCGGAGCAAATCCCGACCAGCTTTGGGATTTTAATTTTTGTGATTTGAAATTTGTTTGTTATTTGTAATTTCCCCTCCTCAAATCACACAGTGAATGACAACCCGTGACATTGAGCGGAAAAAACTGCTGAAAGCGGAATCGTTTCTCATGCTGACGGCCATCATCTGGGGGCTGGCTTTTGTGGCCCAGCGGATGGGAATGGATTATATCGGGCCGTTTGCCTTCAACGGCATCCGGTTTGGGCTCGGTGCATTGTCATTACTTCCTTTTTTATTGTTTCGCCGCAAAGGAAACAAAACGATTCTCCGCCCTGATCCCCGGATAACATGGACGGGGGGCATCCTTGCCGGAATCATCGTTTACCTTGCTGCCGGATTGCAGCAGGTGGGCATCGTTTATACTACGGCAGGCAATGCCGGATTCATCACCAGTTTGTACATTATTATCGTACCCATTCTCGGTCTTTTCAGAAAACACCGGATTGCTCCTCAAATTTGGGCAGGTGCTGTCATGGCGCTGGCCGGATTATACTTCCTCTCGGTCACACGGGAGTTTGCCATTTCGCCGGGTGACGGACTCGTTTTTGTCAGTGCGGTCTTCTGGGCTTTGCATGTACTGATCATCGGTGATTTTGCGCCGCGTACCGACATTATTCTTTTGTCAATCATTCAGTTTATGGTCTGTTCGGTGCTGAGCATGTTCACGGCTTTCATTCTCGAAACCACAACCTGGCAGATGGTTTATAATGCCCTGATCCCCATTTTGTACGGTGGTATCATGTCCGTTGGCGTAGCTTACACTTTCCAGATCATGGGGCAGCGACATGCCCCGCCTGCCCATGCTGCAATTATTTTGAGCATGGAATCGCTGTTTGCTGCGCTCGGAGGATGGCTGATCCTTTCGGAAATGATGAGCGGAAGGCAAATTGTCGGCGCTTTGCTGATGCTGACCGGTGTGGTCATTTCGCAGATCAGGAAATTTAATCAGGGGAAATAAGGTACCATTGGTAAAAGGAATTTTTCCGGAACTTGTTGTTTGCAGTTTGTGATTTCTACAACCGTGGTGTGGTCAGCCCTTTGAAGACACCTGCTTCCTGCGGATCGAAGATCTCTCCTGACATCCTGATGGTTCCTCCCTGACTCAACACCAGGTTCAGGTCCGCCTGTCCGTTATCCATGACGGTGATGGTGAAATAAGGACTGCCTTTCACGCGTTTCACCCTTGATTTAACAACCATGGGCCTGTTGGAATCTTCGTTTTTATCAAAAGTGTAACGATAGGTAGTTCCTTCAAGCGTGATCCCGCCCACACCGTTCAGGCCGATAAGCGGTTCGGCTGCCAGTTGAATGATAACGATCGAATCAATAACTGCAAAAAAGTTGGTCGAGGGTGAGACGCTGTATGACTGCCCCTGCGGACCATACAACCGTGATGCTTTGAAAACAAAAAACTTTTTCTCAAGTAATTTTGCGATATTTTCTTTTTGTGCAGCTTCCCGGGCTGCTTTCTCGTTCCTCACTTTTTCTTTTTCCAGTTTCTTTCGTTCTTTCTTTGTGAGTGTGGTGTCCTGCGCCCTCACAACCGGAACAGCAGATGAAAAAGCCAAAACAAAAGCCAGTAATGCAATATAGATTTTCATGGTAGTTTTATTATTAACAGGATGAATTATTTTTGAATAAATACGATTGAAATATTTCAAAAAGCATGCCACTAAACCGGAAATTTCAACTGTCAAAGACAAACCCGTCCGAACGGATTCATCCGGGTGGATAAATTCCAAACTGCACTTACTTTAAAGATGTAAGCAATTGTAATTTTGAAATTGGTTATTGTGATTTATTTGTTATTTGGAAAATGTGCATTGTGATTTCTTACCAAATAATGCAAGAATATTTGAAATAAGGGACTCAAAACTCAAACACATAACTCCTAACTCCAACCCCTAAAGCAGAAAGCCGAGGTCAGAGCCGGGAGGATATTCTGCAGGTTCTTTTCCGTATTCAAACAGACGGAGATTGCGGCTGCCTTCAAGGGTTAGTTTATCGTCTTCAAGGAGTAAGAGGCTGGCTTCACGCAATCCGGCCACTTTCATCTCCCGGTTGATCACGAGGAACTCTTCAATTCGCTGTTGCCGTGTTTCACCGCCGTGACCTTCAGGATTGGCATCGAGATAATGCGGGTTGATCTGGAACGGGATCAGGTGCATGCACTGAAAGCTTTCCGGCTGGATGATGGGCATGTCGTTGGTGGTCATCAGCGTGGGGCAGGCCACATTCGACCCGGCGCTCCAACCCATGTAAGGTATCCCCTCTTCCGCACGTGCCTTGATGGCCTGCATCAGCCCCGTACGGTGCAGTTCGTAAACAAGGTGAAAGGTATTACCGCCTCCCACGGCAATAGCTTCTGCGGCATTCACCATGCTTACCGGGTCATCTGTCTCATGAACGGATTCTGTCAGAAAACCCATTTCCCCGAAAACCTCTTTCACCCTTTCGGCATAAGCATCATAAGAAGCTTTCAGGCCGTCAGGCGACAGCGATACACCGGCATAGGGAATAAACGTTACTTTCTTTACATCGTATTTATTTAAAAAACGGGAAATATACTCCCGGGGCCAGCCGAGATAAGCCTCGCCGGCCATGGTGGAATTACTGATCAATAAAAGTTTTTTCATATCGGTTTTGCTGTTTTTTTTCAGGAAATAAAGATACAATAACTCAGGAATTGACCTAATGACGAATTAACCCAACCCGGATAAACCAGAAATAGCAAATATCAAAAAACAAATTCCAAATAAGTTCCAATTTCCAATAGTTAAAATTCCAAACGGGTTTTGGGGTTTTACTGATTGTGATTTGTCCCGCCAATGTGTATTATAGGGGGACAAGTCACCGCGTATTTGGGAGCTACAAACTATTAAGCTTTTTTAAGGTTAATTATCAATTAGTCAATTAGAGTCATTTAGTCAATGCTGAATATAAGCCACCCTGAAATAACGGAACCATTTTTCGCCGCCCGTATATTCGCGCACCATTGTGCGTGGATCGGTATTGGCCGCACTGTCGTTTTGTGCCAGCAGACTACCCAGCAGCACCTGCAAATCTTTGACATTCTTTGGCGGCACTTTCTGGTCTTTCAGCAACGACAAATACTCAAATGCCTGCTGGTAATCTTTTTGTTTAATGTAATATTTACACGCTGCATCGGTAAAAGCGGGAAGGCCGGAAGATTTGATCACATCATCAAGGCGGACAGGTTCCAGGTCATAATTTTGCAGATGATTGTCCGCATAATATTTTTCCAGATGGATGTATTCTTCCACAGCCCGGTTATAATTCCCCGAGTCAAGGCTTTGACGGGCCGCATATTTTATTCCGAGATAGGTAAACACCTTTTTGTATTTTTTCCGGAACATATCAAAATCCGAGCGGTCGATCCGGCAGCCTGGATTGTTATCTATCACGCGATAGGCTTTGTCAAGCAACTGTTTGGCTTCCTCGTAATTGTGGTACTTTATCCGGGTTTCCACCTGCTTGTTCAGGGCAAAGCACTGGTTTGCTGCCGTCACACAATTCCTGTTGTCGATCTTTTCGCGAAGTGCCCTGACGGCTTCCGTTACCACAGGATTATCCTGCTGATGATATTTTTTTTGCATGGCCAGAATCTCCGAATACATCTGTTCGGCCTTTTCGGTACGGTTTGCCCACACTTCGAATTCGGCTTTCCGTGCCAGATCAAGAATAACAGGCACCGTTGCATTGTCGATCAGCGAGTCCAGTCCGGGCTCATCGCTGTGCAGATATTTATCCCGGATGGTTTGCGCTTCAAGCAATGCCTGCAAAGCGTCTTCCTTCCTCGGACTTTCCATCAGCCTGATGCCCTGATCGTAATAAATCCTGTAAAAGAATTCGGCCAGTTCCAGAAATTTGCTGTTGCCATTGTTGTTGATATAGTGGTTATGATTCACCGAGAAATCATAGATCTTATCCAGGTCCGACAGGGCATCCTTTGCATTTCCGTTTTGTATCTTCATAGACAACGAGTCCAGCTTCAGGCCGTAGATTCCCTGGTACCCGATTGAGTATGCCGAATCGAATGCAATGGAATCGGTGTTGATATTTTTTGAGGAAGAAATCTCACTGGCCTTATCCAGCATGGCAACCGCTTCGTAATACTGGTTGGTTTCAAGCAGGCCGTACGACAGTTCCACCTGTTCTTCGATAAACATCAAAAAAGCATCGGTAGGCATCCGGCTTCCGTATTGCAGGTTTTGATAAAAATCATAAGCATCTTCAGCCTTCCGGTAATAACGGTCTGCCAATGTGTAGGAGCCTCTTTTGTAAGCAATGACGGCAACGTCAAGATACGATCGCAGCACGCCGTCAAGGGTTTTCATGTAAAGCTCTTCAAATTTCCGGGTGCGTTTTATTTCTTTAAAATAATCTTCCAGCACCTTGGCATTGTAGATAAAATCAAGTGCCGAAACATATCTCCGGTTTTTATAGGTCAGGCTGGCCAGATCAATAAAGTAATTATAGATCAGTTGAGGTGTTGAAGGCTGATCCAGATTATGAAAAACATCGTAATAGGCTGCTTCTTCTGCAATGGCTTCCATATCCCGGCGTCCGGGAAATATCCTGACCACCTGTCCGAAACCGGTGGCAATGTATGGCTGGTACTGCCCCGACAGGTTGCTGTATGTTGCCGAAAGGCCGGTAAACTTAAGGGCAAATTGTTCCTTTTCCGTGAGTCGTGTGCTTTTACCCGACTGTAGCACCATTTTCCGAAGGGTTGAGGCGCGTCTTCCGAGCCGTTTCAGTTTTTCACATTTGGGTAGAAAATTCAACGGATCATGTTGCTCCAGTAAAAGATTGTCTTTAAAATCATAGGATTGAATATAACCGTGAATCCGGGTGATCTCATGCCAGGCTACAAAAAGCTGTGAGGTCTCCTGGCTCCGGTTAATTCCGGTTTGCTGATATTTCTTCAGCAAACGGTTTAATATCTCATTGTATGCATAATAGTTGTTAATCAGGTCAATAGCTTTCATAAACGCCTGATAGACCTGATGTGAGTAAATAAACCTGTTAATCCGGATGGTGGCCTCCAATTCTCCCTCCGGGCTGATGGCTGGCTTGATGGTTCCCATGTCCACAACGCCGCCCGAAAGTAACATCTCCAGCGGATAATCAACAACCTCCCCGTTTGTCTGTGTGATGCTTAAAATTCCTTTATAAGCCGAAGGAATCAGCAGACTGTCGATATTAAAGTCCCTGTAATAGGTCTCCCCCTCCAGTTTTTCCGGAACAAATTTCAGGTAAACAACCGTGTGACCTGTTGCCGTTTCATCATTTCTCAACAGCACCTTTCCTTTTAAATCGAGGTAAACATGATCCAGGTTCTTCACATTATCCTGGGCCAGGGTCAGAAAAATACGATATCCGTACGAGCCGCCGGGCTGGCCCGAAGCGCTGATGATGTTTTGGGTGTACAAAACCGTTTGATACACATCCTGACCCCTCACTTTAAGCGATGGGAGACAGAACATTAGTAACAATAAAACAATTGGAATATGCTTTCTTACTTTACCCACTCCGGTTTCTGTTTTTGCTCTGCAAAGGTATTGAAGGTTAAAAATTATTTCACCGGGAGATGAATTTTTATTAACTATTAACATTTAGTATTTTTAAAATCGGGTCATCTCCCCAAAGATGTTAACGAAATTTTATATTATAACACATACTACAGTGATTTACATTATTTTTCACATCACAGAAAAACTTACCTTTAACCTTTACGATGTTTCAGATTTAACATAATTTTAACAAGAATGAAACATTTGTGCCATCATTTGAAACAAATGAAGCAATAAACTTTTTGTTTCCGTCTTACATTTGTGTCAGATTTTTATGAGTTTCTATGAATTCGATAAAAAATAAACTATTATGATCCTGGTACTCACTTTGTTTTATATCATCTTTAACGTAATATTGTCCGTCATCGAGACAGACAATCAACAGCACCTCTTAAAGATTTTTCTCATCGGCCTCTTTCTTACTCCAATTGCAGCAATCGGCCTCGTGCTTTTCAGAAAGAGAAAAGCCAAAAGGATACATTTTTATTATTGCGATGAGTGCAATTATGTTTTTCCGGTTAAAATGAAACATTGCCCGATATGCGAAGAGCAGGGCATAAAGATAAAACTCACCCCTTATCGTAGTCCTTATAGGCTAACAACACAAATCGGAACGTTTACCTTATAACAAATTTTGATTTTGGTTATTGATCGGCGGAAACTGTCCCTAAAAGCGGACAGTTTCGTCGTTTTTGAATGTATCAAGATCAAACACCAGCGAAATATAATTTGGCGAACCGATCAGATGATACGTTGACCGGGAATAGTTGATCTTGAATTTATAGATCCTGACGCCGAGTCCCCAACTGAAACCCACCATGCCGGGTTTATCCACAATACTCAACTCTTTCCGTCGGCGGTAGTTGTAACCTCCCCGCAAAACGATATTCTTCCCGATATAAATTTCGGCCCCCAGCACTATATGTCTCATAAACTGGTCACCGAATTTTGCCAGGCCTTTCTGTTCCTGTGGTTCACCCGTTATGGGGTCAATGCCTCCGGGTGGGTTGGCCGGGTCAAAATAGGTCAGATCCCATTTTTCAATGTGGTTGTAAACAAACGAAAACCTGAACGGTACATGCTCCAGCCGCTTGGATAGCGCATATTGCAGGTTGAAAGGCAATGGCGCCCTTTGTTCACCGGGAGAAAAAGTACTGATCTGGAAACCTATGTTGCTGGCAATTATCGACATGGTCCAGCCGGTTTTGCTTTTGTAAGTGCCCGCCACGTCAACGGCTATCCCGAATGAATTGTAGCTTTCGTAAAAGGAATTCAATATTTTCAGGTTAGCGCCGATCGAAAACAAAGAATCAAGCTGACGCCCCCAGCCGATATTGAATGAAAAGTCAGAAGCGCCGAATGTGCCTGCCGTGTTTCCCGCTTCATCGGCGTAATCAAACTTACCGTAATCCATAAACTGGATTGAACCCATAAAGCTCCCCACTTTATTGAAAGTGTGGGCGTAATTGAACGCGCCAAAGTTAGAGCCTGCAAAAAAGTTCACGTAGTTGAATGCCAGTTGATTATTGATATCGGCTGTGATGAAGCTCGGATTCATGAAAGCCACATTGATGTCTTTGTCGGCGATGGAAGCCTGGTTAGTACCGAGTGCAGCCAAACGGGCTGATACGGGCTGATCGAGGAAAGTAAATGCATAGCGTCCGCCGAGCTGGGCCCGGGCGGGAAGCACTGCAATGGTCAGAATGAATAAGAAACTGATATATCTGTATTTCACGCGGAATTCCTTAGTTTGTATTATTCCAATAACGGTTCATCTCCGGCTTTATTATGAGGAAAGAAAAATTTCAATTTCATAAAAATGATATTCCTGTATCTCCTTTCTGCCCGGTTTATTATTTGTTTTTACTCCTGATCAGATTCAATGCACTGCCTGCTTTAAACCATTCGATCTGGCTGGCGTTGTATGTGTGATTTGCTTTGAATTCATCCGTGCTGCCATCGGCATGATGCAGAATGACCGTCAGCGGTTTGCCGGGTGCAAAATCTTTCAGGCCCACAACATCGATGGTGTCGTCTTCCAGCACTTTGTCATAATCGGCTTTGTCGGCAAAGGTCAGCGCCAGCATCCCCTGTTTTTTAAGGTTTGTTTCGTGGATACGTGCAAACGAACGCACGAGGATCACTTTAACACCCAAAAACCGGGGCTCCATGGCAGCATGCTCGCGCGAAGAGCCTTCTCCGTAATTTTCATCTCCCACAACCACAGAGCCAATACCCTTGTCACGGTAAGATTTAGCTGCTTCGGGCACAGGTTTGTAAGTGCCGTCAGTCTGGTCTTTCACTTTGTTGGTCTCGCCGTTGAAATAGTTGACTGCTCCGATGAGCAGGTTCTGTGAGATATTTTCGAGGTGTCCCCTGAAACGCAACCACGGGCCGGCCATCGAAATGTGGTCGGTGGTACATTTGCCTTTGGCTTTGATCAACAGCTTCATACCGAGATAATCCTTTCCGTCCCAAGGCTCAAAAGGTTTCAGCAGTTGCAGACGTTGTGAATCGGGCTTAACGACCACCTCGATGCTGCTGCCGTCCTCTGCCGGTGCCTGGTAGCCCGGGTCGTCCACATCAAATCCTTTGGGCGGGAAAACAACTCCTTTGGGTTCTTCCAGCATCACTTTCTCGCCGTCTTCGTTGATCAATTCATCATGCAACGGATCGAAATCCAGTTTTCCGGCAATGGCATAAGCCATCACCATATCGGGTGAAGCCACGAATGCATAAGTATTGGGATTGCCGTCATTCCGCTTGGCAAAATTCCGGTTAAAAGAGGTTACAATCGAATTTTTATGTCCGTCTTTTACCGACTCACGGTTCCATTGTCCGATACAGGGGCCGCAGGCATTGGCAAGGACAGTAGCGCCTATTTTATCAAAGATTTCAAGCAGACCGTCCCGTTTGATGGTGTAATAAATCTGTTCCGATCCGGGTGTGATCAGCAGGTCGGCTTTTACTTTTAATTTTTTATCGATAGCTTGCTGCGCAATGGAAGCCGCACGTGTAATGTCTTCGTAAGATGAGTTGGTACATGAACCGATAAGACCGGCTTCAAGATTCAGCGGCCAGTCGTTTTTGACAGCCGTTTCAGCCATTTTCGATACCGGTGTCCGCAGGTCCGGGGTAAAAGGTCCGTTAAGCGCAGGTTCCAGGTCGGAGAGGTTGATCTCAATCACCTGGTCGAAATATTTTTCCGGGTCGGTATAAACTTCTGCATCCCCGGTAAGGTAAGGCGCAATGTCTTCGGCCAGTTCAGCCACATCGGCACGACCTGTCTGACGCAGATATTCAGCCGTATGTTTATCAAAACCAAAAGTGGAAGTTGTGGCACCGATCTCGGCACCCATGTTGCAGATGGTGGCCCGTCCGGTAGCTGACATGGATTCAAGCCCTTCGCCGAAATATTCCACGATGGCACCTGTTCCGCCTTTGACGGTCAGGATATCGGCCACACGCAGGATGACATCTTTTGGGGAAGTCCATCCGCTTAGGCGTCCGGTAAGTTTCACGCCGATCAGTTTGGGAAACTTCAGCTCCCACGGCATGTCTGCCATCACATCAACAGCATCGGCACCACCCACGCCGATGGCGATCATACCCAGCCCGCCTGCATTGGGTGTATGCGAGTCGGTTCCGATCATCATCCCGCCCGGAAAAGCATAATTTTCGAGCACCACCTGGTGGATGATCCCGGCACCCGGTTTCCAGAAACCGATCCCGTATTTATTGGATACGGTGGCAAGGAAATCATATACTTCCTGGTTGGTATATTTGGCCTCTTCAAGGTCTTTTTCAGCTCCATCTTTTGCCTGGATCAAATGGTCGCAATGCACAGTGGAAGGGACAGCCACTTTGGGCTTGCCCGCCTGCATAAACTGAAGCAGCGCCATTTGTGCCGTAGCATCCTGCATGGCTACCCTGTCGGGCCTGAAATCAACATACGACTCTCCCCGCTTGTAAACCTGTTTGGGATCGCCATCGTCAAGGTGTGAATACAATATCTTTTCCGCCAGCGTCATGGGGCGGTTCAGTAATTTTTTTGCTGCTTCAATGCGTCCGGGCAGTTTTTCATACAACCCTCTGATCATTTCAATATCAAATGCCATTTTTCTTAAAATTTAAAGTTTAAGACAAGAACATACTTGCCCGAAATCCTAATTGTTTATCTGTTTTATCCCTGAATTGATAGGGTTTTTTGTCGAACGTGCAAAAATAGAAAATCTAACCGATCAGGCCACGTCCTGTTTTGACTATTTTACCGTCCTCGGTAAATTCCCTGATCAGCTTGTCAAGCACTCCGTTGACAAAGGTCTTGCTTTTGGCCGCGCTGAAATATTTTGACAGTTCAATGTATTCATTCAGCGTAACTTTCACCGGAATGGTTTCCATCTCCTGCAGTTCGACGATGGCCATTTTCAGCAAAATAATATCCATCTTGGGAATGCGGTCATAGTCCCAGGTGCTGGTTTTGGCTGCCAGTATCCGGGTGTTTTCTTCATCTTTCAGAATGGTTTTTCTGAACAGGTTCCGCACAAACAAACGGTCTTCGTTTTTCCCGTTTTTTTCCTGCTTGTAAAGCGTGGGCAGCGGAGCGTATTCCGTAAAGTTTTTGTTGATGGTCTCGAAGAATTTGATCAGCAGAATATTTACAATGTCGTAACCATCAACAAAATAAATATTCTTTTCTTCATAAAATGATTTCAACAGGTCAAAATCGGAAAGCAACTGGTCGGTGATCTGGATAAACAGCTTTTTGTCTTCATCCAGCGACCGTTGCGGGTTGCTCATGTACTTAAGGTAGGGAGGAAATTTCCGTAATGCATTGTAAATTTTACGGATAAGATCCCTCTCGTCAACCCAGTTGATCTTCAGTCGTTCTTCCTGTTTCCTGAAATCCCTGTTTTCTTCAATCAGGGCAATCACCCTGTTTTCAACAAATTTCAGATTGGGATTCAGATCCTCTTCGGTGGGATAATATTTTTGTTTGTTTTCTTCGATTCGGATTTCGGCAAAACGTTTCAATTCAACCATCAGAGAAATCTGGTAAATGAAAAGGTCGTAAAGCAAATCAATGCTTCTTAACAATTGTTTTTCGGCTTTGGTGAGATCGTCAGACCCCGAAATGTACCAGGCATACAATGCCTGTAAAACTTTTATTCGAAGATGCCTTCGGTATAACATAACAGAACGGTTGAAAATAAATGAACGGACAGTTAAAGCTGCCGCTGCAAAATTAATTTTTTATTTTGATTGTACGCTGATCTGTGTCGGTATTTAGACGCTGATCTACATTGGCTTTATAGACGCTGATTTACGCGGATTTATTATGATTATTTTTTTCACGATAAAGAATAAATTCTATGTCTGTATATCACGCTGGGGCTGTCTAAAAAGTCAATTTTTCAACTAACTTATATAGAATAAAATCTTTGTGGTTCTTTGCGACTTCTCCGTGAACCTCTGTGTAATAGCTTTTTATATTTGTGTCACAGAGATGCTCAAAGAAGACACGGAGAGACACAAAGGACTTTTTAGACAGCCCTTTCACGGATTGAATAAAAGACGCTGCACGCGTGGCGGCGTGGCGTGAAACAATGATCAGCATTTCATCTGCGCAAATCCGCGTTAATCATTTCCCAAGTTCCCGGAAAGCATACAAAATGATATTCAGGTCTTTCAAAACTGTATAATCCCGTGCATAGATAAGGTTCAGTTTTTCAATGACATCCCGGTCTTTCGATTTTATTTTCATCCCGTCCACAGGTGTCAGCACCCCTTTTCTGATTTTGGGGAGGTGGTATTCGCTTTGCGGCAGGTCGTAATATCCCACCCAGCTTTTTTTGCCAAACATCACACCGAAAATATTCGAGAAAAAGCCACCGGGGTGTTTCTGGAACATAAACAATACAGGATAAAGCAAAAGAAAGATCACAGAAAGAAAGAAATCGAGTAGTCTTTTGTTCCTGCGGTTGATGATGGTGTCAATTCCGCTGATGTCCACCGTATAGAGGTCGCCTTTGGTATGTATGGAATGGCTGCCTATGATCATCAGACTGTCTTCCGGGGCGATTTTGTAAACCACATCGGCATCTTTCCACTCGGTCATCTTGTCAATGATGGTCTGGTGCGGGATACTTTTGGAACAGAAGATCACCTCGTCAATGTTGTAAATGCTAATGATGTCGATGACCTGGGAAATGCTGCCCACGAAGATTTCATCTTTTTCCAGCTTTTCATCCGGGCTCACCAGCGCAATGAATTCGGGTTTTACCGAGGAAGAATTCAGCAGGTCGGATACCCGCTGCGCCTCTTCCTTGTCTCCAATAATCAGGAAGCGTTTGTTGTGTTTCTCGCCCCATTGTATCCAGGGGACTTTCAGCCAGTAGAAAATCAGCCGTACCACAGGCAGACTGATCACACCCCAGACCGTTCCCAACAAAATGAGTGCACGTGAAAAACGCATATTTTCGGGCAGCAAAGCATAAAATACCAAAATGACTCCTGTTCCGGCAATGAGTCCGATAATTCCCGGTTTTAACCGGACCGGTTTGTCGTACCCGCCTGTAAAGTAAATAGACAACAGCCAGATAAGAATGTAGGAAGGAATGACGTAATAGAAAAACGGCAACGGATAGCTCCCCCCTTCGGGATAGATCATGCTCCGCGCCCAGACCGTGGCAATGAGGTAAAGCCCGCCGTAAAGGGCCACGGCATCTGCCAGTGGTAAAATAAAACGGTTCCACAGGCGTGAGAGAATGGCCACAAAAGCCCGGAAATAAATGGCAATGTTGATCAGTTGCGCCAGCGCCCTCGCCCGGTTGCCCGTAAAATGCTTGCGGGCAAAGATCACCATGGCGTTGTAAAATACCAGCACGTAGTTCACGCTGCTTTTCTTGGTGCTCTCACCTTTGTAATGAATGATTCGCGTTTTCGGGAAGTAATAGTTTTTATACCCGGCTTTGATAATCCTGTAAGACAGGTCAATGTCCTCGCCGTACATAAAAAATGTTTCATCCAATAGACCAATCTCGTCCAGCACTTTTTTCCGGATCAGCATAAAAGCTCCGGCAAGGATTTCCACCTCGTGGATTTCGTTTTCATCGAGGTAGCCGAGGTGATATTTTGAGAATCTTTTGGATTTGGGAAACAATGACGACAACCCGAACATCTTGTAAAATGCCGTCAGCGGCGTAGGCAGTCCCCTTTTGGACTCGGGCAGGAAGTTACCCGCGCCATCCACCATCTTCACACCCAGCGCCCCAGCATCAGGATGACTGTCCATAAACCCGACAACCTTCTCAAATGTATCGTCTTCCACCACCGTGTCCGGATTCAGAAGGAGTACATATTCTCCTTTGGCAATTTTAATCCCCTGATTGTTCGCTCTTGAAAATCCAAGATTTTCTTTGTTTTCGATCAGTTTAACTTCCGGGAACTTCTTTTTCACCATCAGGTTTGACCTGTCGGTTGAGTTGTTATCCACCACGATCACCTCACCGTCAATCCCTTTCATTGCTCTTTTCACCGAATAGAGACACTGTTCGAGGAAGTATTCCACGTTATAATTTACGATAATGACGGAAAGTTTCATGGATACAGGAAAATCAGGTCAAAAATAAGATATAATCGAAATGAATAACGTTTGATTTGTGCTTTTATTTGAAGGGAGGTAAATTCCAAACCGTACTGCAACCCTGCCAGCCGGGTCAGGTTAATGATTTAATCCCTATTTTTGTCCCAACAACGCAGCTATGCTCAAAAAGATTGTCGGAACGGCGGGAACCCGCATACTGAACGCCCTGGTCAACCTGGCCATCCTTTTTCTGATCACCAATCACATTGGCAGTAAAGGACTGGGCGCTATCGGGCTGATCCTGCTCGATGTGGGCATCATCCAACTGGTCATCGACCTGATTGCCGGCAGTGCGCTCATTTATTACGCTTCGCGGGAATCAACAGGCAAATTGCTCATCCCGGCTTATGTGTGGATCGCCATAGTAAACGTCTTGTTTTATTTCATCTTTCAGTTGCTTAAACTCTATTTTCCAGTGGTTTATTCGACCGTCATCCCTGAAGGCGCCGAGCTGACCATCATCGGACTGGCCGTCATCAACTCACTGATGCTCACTCATTACAACCTGTTGCTGGGGCACGAAAAAATAAAGACCTACAATACGATTTTCACAACGCAGGTTTTGGTTGTCCTTTTGGTTTTCCTGATCCATATTTTTTATTTAGACCTAAAAACTTTCGATGCTTATGTCAACAGTTTGTATGCCGGTTATTCCATTGCAGCGCTGTTCAGTTTTTTTGCCATGCTGGGCATATCGCGTTCATGGACGATCCGTCGCTGGCCGGCTACAACACGAAAAGTTATTCAATACGGCATCGTTACACAAATTGCCAATGTGCTGCATATCGGCAACAAACGGTTTAGTTTTTATATTATCAAACGGTTTGCCGGTTTGCCGCCTTTGGGTATTTACACGGCGGGCGTACAACTGACTGAAGGACTCCGGCTGATCGGGCAAAGCATCTCCATAGTGCAGTTTGCCACACTGTCGAATACAACCGATAAAAAATATGCTGCACAGTTGACCGTCAAGCTGATGAAGTTCACGGTTCTGCTTACTTTTGCGGCGGTATTGGTTCTTATCATCCTGCCCGAAAGTTTTTACACCTGGATATTCAGCAAAGCATTCACCGGCGTCAAGCCGGTTATCCTGATTCTGAGCCCCGGTGTCATTGCTTTGGCTGCCAACGCCATTTTCAGCCATTATTTCTCGGGGCTGGGCAATCCGAAAGTGAACCTGTGGTCCAATGTGGTGGGATTTATCTTTACGGTGATTCTTGCTTTTTCACTCATTCCCCTGTTCGGCATCAACGGCGCTGCCGCCACGGCTTCAGTGAGCTACCTCTCGACTGTGATCTACCAGTATATCATCTTTAAAAAACAAACGGGAACCCGCTTTGGGGAATGGATACCTCAAAGGAAGGATTTCAGGGATTTTAGGGAACTGGTCAAAGAGACATTTCGCAGATGATTGCAGCTATCTCATAAGGTAGTTAAAACAGTCGGCAATCTTCA
>JAOZOO010000047.1:16100-20925 GCA_029933225.1 Bacteroidales bacterium
CAGTCGGCAGTCGGCAATTAGCCCGGATTCCGTTTAAAAGAACACAGTCATTTCTAAGAAACATTCCATCCAATTAACAAACCAAATAACGAACTCTCATCCCATCACACACTCTTCCAGGACATCTCCGAAACCTTGAGCAAAGCAATTAAGTGGTAAAGGGTTTCTTCACGCGACATACTCAGGTAATACTTGTTGGCATACATCGAAAGCTGCCCTCCGTAACCTTTGTTCATCAGTGAACCAACGAGAGTGGCCATTTCTTCCTGCCGGTCATAGTCCATATCTTCCCGTTTAAAACCGCTGAAATAATGGCGCAGCTTTTCACGAAAGATCATTTTCCTGACCCGTTGTTTTTCGGCGATGGCAAAGTCCCATTGTGCATGGGGTATCTCGGCCAACTGCGGGTCAACCAGCCTGGTGAATTTCTCCAACAAGACATATTTCCGTTTCAGCTTCTCGGGGATGGCATGCGCCAACCTGTAAAACTCCGGGTTGTAAAATGGCGAAGTGCTCCAGATGAAACTCCGGTCGCGGTCTTCTTCTTCAAACAGCAGGTTTCTTGCCATTTCGGCAAGCAGGAAATATTTGTATTTCGATGTAGTATTCTTTGCCGGCAGGTCCAGGAGTAGTTCCCGCATATTTTTTTCTTCTTTTTTCAGGTCGAACAGGAAAAATCTGTCCAGCGTGCGGATTTTTGAGACCCTGTGTTTTTTCAGCACGTAAGCGGCAAATTTCTTTTTGCTCACCGGCACGTCGGGAAACAGATAAGCCAGTGTGGAAGCCATCCCGTAACCCGTGATCATCTCATGAAAACGGGAAGAAATATCTTTCAGGAATTGAAGTTCGAAAGCCCTGCCGAAGTCATTCATCCCCCCTTTGGCGCCGGTCAACTCGTCGAAGAATTCCGGTGACCATGTCTTGCAGACCGTCACATGTGGTGAGTGTTCGTAATGTTTCCCTATCTTTTTCACCACTTCCATTTCTTTTCCGAAAACAGGTGTTTCGGTGGTGTAAGTGGCAAAATCTGCCGGGTAGCCCGATTTCTCAATTTCTCCTGCCACAAGTCGCGAACCCATTCCGCCGCTGAGCGAAATGACAACCTTTTTACCTGCCTGTAACCGGTCTTTTACTGCCTTGCGGAAAAGTTCATACAGTGCCTTTTCGGGTTCGTTGCCGGCGTGCGTACCGTTAAAAACAACTTCATCAAAAGAACCTTCACGGAGGCGAATCCCTTTATCATCAATGGTAAGGAATGAAGAACCGGGTACACGGTCGATATCATGGAACAGGGTGTTTTTGCCCAGCGGGAAACCCAGCCGCAGGTACTGGTAAACCGTTGACTCGTTGAAAAGCAACCCGGTCGTCACTTTGTCCATCACAAAAATATCCCGCGACAGGATGAAACGTTTCTGATGCCAGACGTATAGCGGCAGTCGTCCCAGATAGTCGTTGATCATCGTCACATTTCTGTTCAGACGGTTGATTACATAAATGATAAACTCGCCGTCAAGGGAATGGAAATAATCCAGCAGATTAATATCACCTGTCCTGGCAATGGCCTTCACATTGTTAATGAAATCTTTATCGTGTACTGCGTTGATGTTGTATATTTTCCCTTCGATCAGGATGATATGCCGCCCTGATTTGATCACCTGGAACGGATACTGGTTCCCGTCCCTGAAAAGTACGATCAGGTCCTCTTTGTTGATGATGTACTGAATCCTGAAAGAAGCTTCCACAAGCCGGTTGGTACGTTTTACGATACTTTCGTCAAGGCCGTCTTTCTGATATATGATGGTAAAACCGGGCATAAAGTCTGAATCAAAACGCTGGTAAAATTATACGAATTTTAATAAACGATATACCGGCTGAAAGGTTTCTGGTTTTTCTGCCATTGTTTCAGAATTTTCTCTTCCTCGTTGGTCAAAACAAAAGGGTTGTTTTTAAAAATAAGGAACTTCAGATTTTCTTTGTCAAGCAATTCCCAGGGAAACCGTTTTAAATCATTGTGCTGTAAATCGATCTCAGCCAGATTTTCCGCGTCTGACAGGTCGGGAATGGAAACAAGCCTGTTATAACTCAGATCCAGGCGTTCAAGTTTTGGTAAAGCAGTGATCCATAGCGGGGCAACAACCAACTTATTATGATGAATATACATATATTTCAACTCTTTCAGTGCAGCAAGGGTATCGGGAAGCAGTCGTATTTGATTGTACGATAAGAACAATTGCTTGAGTTTTGTCAGGCTGCCGATGCCCTCGGGGATTTCGCAGATGTGATTGTAATAAAAATCCAGCTCCACCAGGTTTTTCAAATAAAAAATCTCACCTGGTATTTCGTTGAAATTATTTTTATAAAAGATAATGTTGGTTAAGCTGTCCAGGTTTTTAAATGACGGGGGCACAATGTTTAATGAATTCTTCGAAAAATTGAATTTCCTTACTCCTGTCATTTCACCGATATTATCGGGTAATTCTTTCAGGTTATTTCCGGCGAGCAGCAGCGTATTGATATTCTTCATCCTCACAGCAGCTTTGTTGTTCAGTTTTATTCGGTTAAAGTTCAGGTTCAACTCGTTTAGGCTGTCCATTTTTGCCAGCCACCGGGGAATCCTTTTAATATGATTATTGCTTACATTCAGATTCGTAAGACTTTGGCATTTCCGCAGGGAGCGCGGGATCCTCCTCAACTCGTTTTGGTTGAGGCTGACTGACCTGACCTGCTCACAACGATTAAATTTTATTTTCCTGATTGTATTATTTGATAAATTGATACGCTCCAAACTATCACTTTCCAGTGTGATAAAATTAACTTTTGTCAGATGATTGTTGCTTAAATTAATGGATATCAGATGATGAAAACCGGAAAGATCAGGCAACGCTTCATAAAACATGTGGCTGTAATCCAGATCATTAATGGTGTCCTTGTCAGCACTTTGTAATTGCTTCTCAAACCGGGCTCTTTTTTCAATGTCTGCCTTTTTCTGTTTTTCCATGAAAATCCTCCGGAGCGAATCCAGGTTGCCACGGTTTATTTTTTGAACTTCCTGCGCTCCTGTGAGACATGGAATGATGAGGAAAAGAAATAAGAGTACTTTACAGGACATTTGCGGAAGTGTTTATTTAAAGACAACGGAATAGCAGGCCAAAAAAGTATTGAAACAGTCATTTTACCCAAACAATTATTTCCTGAAAAAATTAACAGTGTCATTTTAATAAATTCCTGAATGCTTGTATTTACAAGGGTTTTCAACAATCCGTATTTAAAAACTAATTGTTTTCCGGTGATTTTCCGATTAATTACTTTCTATTTTTGCCAAAAATTAAGGATAGATGTCGGTTGATTATACAGAAGACAGCATACGGTCGCTGGATTGGAAAGAACACATACGGTTGCGGCCGGGTATGTACATCGGTAAACTGGGTGACGGAAGTTCGGCTGATGACGGGATTTATGTATTGCTGAAAGAGGTGATTGACAACTCGATAGATGAGTTTGTTATGGGACATGGCAACTTTATTGAGGTTGTTGTAAATGATAAAGAAGTTACGGTCAGGGATTACGGCCGCGGTATGCCACTCGGCAAAGTGAAGGAATGCGTGAGCAAGATCAATACCGGAGCCAAATACGATTCCAAAGTATTCAAAAAAGCTGTGGGACTAAATGGCGTGGGTTCCAAAGCGGTAAACGCATTGTCGGCTAAATTCATGGCACAATCCATTCGCGAAGGACAGACAAAAGTTGTGGAATATGTCCGCGGTGTGCTGGTAAACGACGTCCCGCTGGTACCGTCGGAAGAAAAAAACGGAACGATCATCACTTTTATGCCGGATGAAGAAATATTCGGTAATTATCATTATATCTACGATTATGTTGAGGAAATGCTCTGGAACTATGTTTTCCTTAACAGTGGGTTGACCATTGTTTTCAACGGACAAAAACTTCACTCGAAGAATGGCTTGCGCGACCTGCTCGAACACAACATCAACGGCAACGGCCCTATCCTCTACCCTATTATTCACATCAAAGAAGATGAATTTGAATGTGCCCTCTCGCACAGTTCAAGGGCATACAGCGAAGAGTATTACTCTTTCGTCAACGGACAGCATACCACTTCCGGTGGCACACACCTGACTGCTTTCAAGGAAGCCATTGTCAGGACTGTCCGCGATTTTTACGGAAAAGAATTTGAAACCAGCGACATCCGTACCTCCATCATTGCAGCCATCAGCATCAAGGTGCAGGAACCGGTTTTCGAGTCACAGACAAAAACCAAGCTGGGTTCGCAACATATTGAGCCGGGCGGACAGACCATCCGGAATTATGTTAATGATATCATCAAACGGAATCTCGACAACTACCTTCATATCCATTCCGAAACGGCGGAAGCGCTTTATAAAAAGATACTTCAGTCGGAGAAGGAAAGGAAAGACATGGCCGGTATTAAAAAACTGGCGCGCGAGAGTGTGAAAAAAGCCAGTCTGCACAACAAGAAACTGCGTGATTGCCGCATTCATCTGAACACCAATCACGAGAAACGCCTCGAGACCACGCTGTTCATCACTGAGGGCGATTCGGCAAGCGGCTCCATCACCAAATCACGTGACGTGCAGACACAAGCTGTTTTCAGCTTAAAAGGCAAACCGCTGAACTGTTACGGATTGAGCAAGAAAATCGTTTACCAGAATGAGGAATTCAACCTGTTGCAGGCGGCACTGAACATTGACGAGAGTCTGGAAAACCTCCGTTATAACAATGTAGTGATCGCTACCGATGCCGACGTGGACGGTATGCACATCCGGCTGCTGTTGCTCACTTTCTT
>JAOZOO010000286.1 GCA_029933225.1 Bacteroidales bacterium
ATTGAATTCGGATTGCAGGGCGGAGGAAACTTTTCCAGTATTTTCAACATGGACACAAAAAAATATGTCAGCGACTGGAATCTGGGATTTTATTTTGTCATCAATGTAAAAGGCAACTGGTACACAAGTACCGGCGTGCTGGTCAAAGCAAAACTTGGGGCAGGAAAACTGACAGAAACTGATCTTACTAACCTGGGAGCTCATTTTCCGGACAGTTGTACCCAGGACGGTGGCAATTATTATCAGAAGATCAACACTTTCATCGTCCCCATGATGATGAGATACAAGTTTAAAAACAGGATATTTCTGGAAGGAGGCCTGCAGGCCAGCCTGCGGTACAAATCGTGGGTGGAATACGATCACAAAACAAAAGAGAATAAATATTTACTCAAACAATTCAATAAGGATCTGACGAACGTCTTTGACGTGGGAGTAACGGCCGGTATGGGATATCGCTTCAGCAGCAAACCCACAAGTATCTCATTGAACATAAGATATTATTATGGATTTGTCAATGCACTGAAAGGGATGCCGGGAACAAAAAACAATTCCCTTTTCCTGGAAGCAAACATCCCGATAGGCGCCGGAGAAAAAGCCCAGAAAAAAAGAGAGGAAAAAGCGAAAAAGAGAGCCGCAAAAAAAGCGGAGAAAGAAAGAGAAAAAAAATAATCGTATCTTTAATAAAACCTGAAAAGGTCTGTAACCCATAACGATTGAAACAAGATAACACGCAAAGTGTCAGAAGAAAGCCGCAGAACTTCATTCTGCACCTTCACCCGGTCAAAGTCAGAAAAGCGTCAATAAAATTCACGCTGACTTTCGGGCTGGGCGGCATGGCGGCAGTTTTGTTTGTTATCCAGGTTTTCACCGGAATATTGCTACGGTTTTCATACTCCCCCACCCCGGCAGAAGCTTACAACTCGATACTTTCCATTCAAAATTCAATATTGTTTGGCCAGTTGGTCAGGAACATCCACCACTGGAGCGGGATATTGTTTGTCGTGATCGCCTTTCTGCATTTGCTGCGCACATTCTATACAGGTGCTTTTTATCCTGACCGCAAATGGAACTGGGTACTCGGCATCTCCCTGATGGTTGTCGTGATCTTTGCCAATTTCACCGGATACCTGTTGCCCTGGGATCAGCTTGCTTACTGGGCCATTACCGTCAGCACAAGTATGCTTAATTACTTTCCAGTCATCGGTGAACAGTTGACAGATCTCATCCGCGGCGGACAGAATGTGAATGCTTCCACCCTGCTGATATTTTACAACTTTCATACGGCCATCCTCCCGCTGACCATTGTATTGCTCATGGTATTTCATTTCTGGAAAGTGAGAAAAAACAATGGTGTTGTCGTTCCTGAAAATGCCGGCGGGGAAATGGTCCCTTCCAATCCCGACCTGGTTTCCAAAGAGCTGGTTGTTGCGCTGTCGCTGATCGCATTTGTGCTTGTCTTAAGCATTCTGTTCAATGCGCCGCTGCAGGAAAGGGCCGATCCGGCCATGAGCCCCAACCCGGCCAAAGCACCGTGGTATTTCATGGGTATCCAGGAG
>JAOZOO010000287.1 GCA_029933225.1 Bacteroidales bacterium
CATTCCAAAATTAGCAAATATTTTGTTCTGCTGCAAAAAAGAATGAAAAAATCAAAAACAACACCCCGCTGAAAGCGGTCCAAATCCGGTTTGGTACGCAGGCAGGGCTGTGGGTTGGCAGTTTGTAATGCGGTGGCTCCCCCGATTAGTGACAGCGCTTTTCCATCCGGCGGGAAATAATCTACATGCCTTTTAATTCTGCGTCTTCGAGTTCATGGTCATGTAGCCCACCAGCCGGTCGTATTCAGGAACCCGTTCACGGTAGTACAGGTAAAAGGTATAATCGTTGCCGGTTTCCCAGTGGTCGCCTTCAATCGGCGTGACATTGGCGCGGGTTTCGCCATCGGGCAAAACGGCATAGATGTAATCGTAATATCCCTGCTTCAGGTAAATGGAGCCGCGATACATCTGCAAGCTGTTATCGTAGATCATCACGCTTTTGCCATCCAGTTGCCAGTCGTTCAACTGACCGAGGATATAGACGTCGGCGCCATGTATTTTCGGCATCTTCAGCCGGAATTCCACCCAGGCGTATTCCCCTTCGGTGTTGGTGTTCTGGCCTTTGCGGGCCTGTATCAGCATGTGCCCGTTGATGTCGGGTTCCGTTTCGTATTGCTTACCCGTCCTCGGGTAGGAGGTGTGCAGAATGACCACATATCCGTCCGCATCGCTGATGATCTGTCTGATGTACATGGACTGGTACCAGTAGCTCTCGATGTTGAAATGCCTGAACTGGTTGCCGCCGTTAAAAACGATGCCGTACTGATAGTCGTAATTGAGCGTGTTGGAGGTAACCGAGGTAGGTTTCAGGCCGGTTTTGGCATTGTCCCACCGTCCGTTTTGTTGGATGGTCAGGAAGGTGCGCAACTGCGGTTCGTCATTGAACATATCGGGTGTCTGGATCATCACGTCAAGTTGTTGTTTCATCCGGGTATATTCCAGCTTTTTGGGATAATAGGGTATTCTGACGTCGAAACGGGCCAGCGATTCGATGACGAAAAACCGGCGGGTGAAGATCACATTTTCGTCCGACGGATTGTCAACATATACCTTTAATATATAATTGCCCGAGAGGATGATCCGCATATCAGGCCCCGGAAAGATCGCCTCATAATGAACATAAGGCGGGATGGCATTCAGCGAAAATTCATAATTGGTAATATCTGCCTCTTCGAAGCCGTCAATGTATTCATTTTTCTGAAGGTTGGTTGTGGGGTTCCAGTTGTGGTCGCAATGGATAATGGTGTAATGAAACAGGTAGGATTTGTTGCTCATGTCGTCAAATGCCAGTCGCAGTTTGTCGTTTGTGCCCAGCCTGATCACCGGCGGGTTCATCTGGTTCCCCGTCCTGTAAAACAAAACCGTGTGGATTTTGTCATCATAAATAAGGTCTTCATTTTTTATATTCTGGGCTTTTGCCCCAAGATAGGTCAGTGATAAGAAGATCAGGATCAAAGATGTTCTCATAAAACGATCGGTTTAATGCTTAACGTGGAAGCGGCTGTGAAATTACATTTTTTATCAATTCGGTATTTCGTTTTTCCGACA
>JAOZOO010000048.1:0-7484 GCA_029933225.1 Bacteroidales bacterium
TCCCCCCAACCCCCTTTTCCAAAGGGGGAGTGGGTGGCGTGTCCCCCCTTGAGGGGGGATTGAGGGGGGTGAGAAATACAGACACTTCCACTCTTCCATTTTCCCCCGTAAACTTAAACGCATTCGACAGCAAATTATTCAGCACGCGGGCCATCTTTTCCGGGTCGAACCAGCATATAATTTCCGGCTGCTTTTGCTCAAACACAAAATCAATCTTTCTCTGCCGGGCCAGCGACTCGAACGACTGTATGTGCATCCTCACCCATTCCACAATATTCATTTCACTGCATTGCAACTGCATTTTCCCTGCTTCCAGCTTCGACAGGTCGAGCAACTGGTTTATGAGTTGCTGCAGACGGCGGGCATTACGCTGCATCACGTTAAGTTCCCGTTTGTCGGTCTTGCTTGCAGCGCTGCCTATCATTTTCTGCAAAGGGCCGAGAATGAGTGTAAGTGGCGTGCGGAATTCGTGTGAAATGTTGGCAAAAAACCTGGATTTCATACTGTCGATCTCTTTCAGCTTTTCCGATTGCACCTGTTCCAGTTCCAGGTTGTGCAGCAGTTGTTTTCGCCTGAAATAATAATAAAATATCGAATAAAAGACACCCGCAGTACCCAACCCGTAAAGCAGATAAGCCCACCATGTTTTCCAGGGCGGTGGCAGAATGGTGATGGCAAGCGATGTCCCGGCTTCGTTCCAGTAGCCGTCATTGTTGGAGCCTTTGACACGGAATGTATAATTGCCTGGGGGTACACCGGTATAGTTGGCAAAATGACGGTTTCCCACATAATTCCACGTGTCTTCAAATCCTTCAAGGTAACAGGCATATTGATTTTTTTCCGGATCAAAATAATCGAGGGCAGCAAACTCAAAAGAAAAGAAGTTTTCGTTGTGCTTTAATTTAACACCCCCTGATGAGATCATTTTATCATTCAAAGAATAGTTTTTGTTATGAACACTGAAATTGGTCAGTACAATATTGGGTATGTGTGTATTCTCCCGGATGCTGTCGGGATAAAAACTATAAAATCCATTGCCTGATCCCCTTCTGCCACCAATATACATTCTTCCATCAGGACTTTTATAAAACTTAACAGGGTAGATTTCCACGAAAGGAACCCCGTCTTTAAAAGTAAAAATCTTTGATTTTCTTTCTCCGGGCAAAGAAGGATTAAAACGGATCAACCCCCGCTCGGTTGAAAGCCACAAATTACCGTGATCATCTTTCTCTATCCAGTAAACAATATTGGCATCCAGCCCGTTTTCTCTATTGAATAATTCAAAAACGTTGTTTTTCTGATCCCATTTGTATAAACCGGATCTTGTACCGAGATAGAAAATCCCGTTTTCATATTCGAGTATTGACATGGCACCATCAACAGGAAAATGTTCAGGGTTCTCCGGGTCAATATTGTAATTGACTGTTGTATTTTGTTGTCCGGGCTCGCCGGTTAATTTGAATATACCCTGATAAACAGGAGTGGCAAACCAAAGATTTCCGGATTTATCCCCGAAGATTTCGCTCACTGTGGTAAAAAAAGGCGGTATTGGTTTAAATTGCCTGAAAACAGGTTCTTCTGTAGCGGGGTTGTCTGAAAAATAGGCCCCCTGGGTAGTTCCGGCCCACAATCTTCCGGTCGTGTCCCTGTAAAGATTAGTTATCCTGACAAAATCCAATCCCCCCTGAAATTCAAGCGGTT
This sequence comes from Bacteroidales bacterium, assembly GCA_029933225.1. GTDB lineage: Bacteria > Bacteroidota > Bacteroidia > Bacteroidales > F082 > JAADID01. The sequence continues at coordinate 1,702 of JAOZOO010000048.1, forward strand.
GATCAATAAAACGCTGAAATACTCCTTTGTTTCTGTCCAGCCGGTTCAGGCCGTTTTCGGTGCCGACCCATATACTGCCGTCAGTTCCTTTGAAAATGGCCTGTACAAAACTGTGACTCAAGCTGTTGTTATCTCCCGGGTGTTCACGGTATGCCGCCGTTGGCCTCATATTTCGATCATATCGGTAAAGACCGTTAAATCCTGTGCCTATCCACAGGTTACCCGAATCGTCAAGGTAAAAGGCCGTGGCTCCGTTTCTGTCCTGTTCGGTTTTGTTCATCCCGACCCTGTACTGCCGGAAAGGACTTTCATTCAGGTTGATCACGGCAGCGCCCACGTTCTCCGTGGATATCCACAGGAAACCGTTTTCATCGAGATGCCTGCCTTTGCTTGTTGCAATAAAATGAGTGGTCGTGAATTGCCTTCCCTTGTATTTGATGGAATAGTGTGTAAAGGTTTTATCCTTTTTGTTGAATTTTTTAATGCCGTCATCCGTTATGAGCCAAAGTGAATTGTTTCCGTCTAACGGATTTTGAAATATGTCCTGAATGTTCAAAGAATCACCGGTAGAGGCGTAAAAACTTTCCCAGGTTTGTTCAGTATCGTTATACTGAAATAAACCGGTGGAGGTGCCTGCCCAAATCGCTCCCGGTTGTTCTTCAATTATGCTGCTGATCTCAACGGGTCCGGGTGTTTTGTTTTTTGCTGCCGGTAAGAATTTGTTTTCGGCAATGATGTATTTGTAAAGTCCCGCTTTTGTTCCGGCCCAGAAGATTCTGTTAACTGGGTCATACATTAAAGCGGTAACCACATTGGCGGCATTTGATGTGTCCGAAGGTTCCGGCAACAGGAAATCGTATTCACCGGTTTTTAAGTCAAATCTAAAAAAAACATTTGTTCCGCCAATTCCCCATAAAATGCCATCTGTGTCTTTGGTGGCCCATTTTACCCATTTCAGGTCTATTCTTTCAGGGTCATCTTTTAAGTTTAACGGATTGCTTATAAACTTGTCTAAAGTTTTGTCATATATCACTAAACCCTGGCCCAGCGTGCTCATCCACAGCCGGTTGTCCTTATCTTCAAAAAGAATGGAAATGATGATGTCAAAAGGGAGAGAGGTTGTGTCGCCGGGAACCTGATGAAAATGACGCGCTTTATAGCCATCCCAGCGATATAATCCATTCAGCGAACCGTACCAGATATATTCCTCCGAATCCTGAAAAACACACGTGACCACCGGATTTTCAATCCCTTTAACGGAATGGATATGGACATATTTTTGATCATTCGTTTGCGAAAACAAGCTAATGTTTGCCAACACAAAAAATGTCGTCGTTAAAAGCGATATTGAGATTTTCCGGGACAAGGCAGCAAATTTCTGTAAAGGTAATATATCAGGAAGCGAAAGTCAAGTAATTTAGGTAGTTACTGTTAGCTGTTTTACAGCAACTTTTTGAAACTTTTTATTTGAACTCTGTTTTTTCTCGGATAATTTTCATCTGGGAAATGAAAATTATCGGATATTTTTCATTTCATAAAAGATAATTATCGTTTTATAACGGCTTCGCCCCGACATTTTGTACTTTTCTTTCTTTATTTGCCTTGACTTTTTATACTTTTTGCTTCATCTTTGCCTTGACTTTTTGTAAAATATGTATTAGTTTCGCCTTGACATTTTTGCATTATAAACTTTGGGATATGAGAAGACTAATTGAAGAACAGTTGATTAACTGGAAAAATAAACCCTCCGGGAAATCGCTGTTGATCAGAGGTGCAAGGCAGGTTGGAAAGACTTACTCCGTACGGAATCTTGGTAAAAGTTTTAAGTATTTTCTTGAAATAAATTTTGAACTTGAAAAGGAACCCCATAAATTCTTTCAATCGAACCTTGATCCGGATGTTATCTGCACCAACTTATCGGCCTATTACAACATTCCGGTAAAAGACGGCGAGACCTTATTGTTCCTTGATGAAATACAGGCCTGTCCCCCGGCGATTACCTCGTTGTGGTCATTTCATGAAAAACGACCGGGACTGCATGTTGTAGCTGCCGGTTCTTTATTGGAATTTACGATCAAGGATCTGCCTTCATTCGGTTTGGGACGAATAGAATCGCTGTATATGTATCCGCTTTCATTTGATGAATTTCTGCTGGCGCTGGGTCAGGATGCACTTTTCGAAGTAAAAAGACAGGCATCACCTTCCAGGCCTTTAAACCCCGCTTTGCACAACAAGCTGGTCAATATCCTGAAACAGTTCCTTCTTACCGGCGGGCTGCCGGAAGCCGTGAAAACCTTTGTGGAAACCAGTGATTTGCATGAAGTACAAGTGGTACTTGATCAATTAATCACAGGCCTCGAAGATGATTTTTCAAAATATAAAAAACACGTTCCGGTTTCACGAATAAGAGAAGTTTTTAACTCGATTGTGTATCAATCGGGGAATAAATTTATACTGTCAAAGGCCGCTCTCTCGGCCAATCACAAGCAAATTAATGAAACGTTGCAATTGCTGGAAATGGCGGGTTTGGCTTACAAAGTACAACATAGTTCGGCGAACGGTCTGCCACTGGGAGCGGGTGTCCATCCAAACAAATTCAAGGTAATCTTATTCGATCATGGGGTCTTTCAGCGAATACTTGGGCTTAACCTTTCCGAACATTTGCTTGCAGATGATTTTTCTGCAATCAACAAAGGGAACCTTGCAGAGCAATTTGTAGGCATAGAATTCGTGAAAAACTTTTCGCCATACGGAAAGCCACGATTGTATTACTGGCATCGTGAAAAGCGTGGCAGCAATGCGGAAGTGGATTATCTGCTGCAACTGAATACGAGAATCATACCCGTTGAGGTAAAATCGGGAACACAGGGGAAAATGCAGAGTTTGTATTTGTTTATGAAAGAAAAGAATATACCGGTTGGCGTCAGAATATCGCTTGAGAACTTCAGTCATTACGGCAGTATTCACGTTTTCCCATTGTACGGCATAGAAAACATTTTTACTCATTTCGCCTGAATCGCAACAATTCTCTACATTTGCTTCATGCAACTGTTTTACCGTCATTTCGGCGAAAAAGGAGATCAACCAGTCATCATCCTTCACGGAATATTCGGGATATCCGACAACTGGGTCACCTACGGAAAGCGGCTGGCTGCCGAGGGTTTCGAGGTTTTTATCCCCGACCAGCGCAACCACGGCCAGTCGCCGCACAGCGATGTGTTCAATTACCTTGCACTGACCGATGACCTGTTTGATTTCATTGATGAACATGAGATAGAAGACCCCATCCTGCTGGGGCACTCCATGGGCGGAAAGGTAGCCATGCGCTTTGCACTTGAAAATCCGTTGCTGGTGAGCAAGCTGATCGTGGTGGACATCACCCTGAAAGCTTACGGCCCGCGCAGGCAGCACCTGATGATAATTGATGCCATGCAATCCATTGACCTGTCGAAAGTGAAAAGCCGCCAGGAAGTGGATAAAAAACTCTCAGCAAAAATACCCGAACTGCGCATCCGGCAATTCATCATGAAAAACCTGCACCGCGTGGAAAAAGACCGTTTTGAATGGCGTATCAACATCAAAGGCATTGCCGATAACCTGGATCAGTTGTTCGACGGGATTGACACCATCAGCAAATTTGAGAAACCCACGCTGTTCGTCAAAGGCGGCGCTTCCGATTATATTTTGCTGGAAGATTATGACCAGATCAGGTACAATTTTCCCAATGCCGAAATCATTACCATTGCCGGGGCGTCGCACTGGGTGCATGTGGAGGCCCCGGAAGTGTTTTACCAGTTGACCATGGGCTTTGCCACGGGCAACCCCACATGGTACGAAAAAGCCAAGGAAGAAATCGAAGAAAATGCACGCCGCAGACAAGCTTGACCGGATTGTAAATATTGCCCGTGAGAACAGGTTTGAAACCATTCTTGCTCAATCGGCTTCATTGCAAACCATGTTGGAAGAAAATGATGTTGTGGATGTCGTCATTCTCGGACAATTCAAGGCCGGTAAAAGCTCTTTGATCAACAGTTTTCTCGAAGAACCTGTTTTGCCGGTGGGCGTGCTGCCCGTAACGGCTGTGATCACCCGCCTGTTTTATGGCAGGGAAAAAAAAGCGTGGGTTGAGAAGCTGAACGGGGAGAAGGCCGGTATATCCGTCAGCCAACTGGATGAATACATCACAGAAAAAAACAATCCGGAAAACAAAAAACAGGTTTTTCGCGTGGATATCAGCTTACCTGAACTGAAAGCTTTTGAAAAGCTCCGATTCATTGATACGCCGGGGCTGGGTAGCGTCTTTGCCCAAAATACCGAAGTGACCAAAAACTGGTATAAAAATATCGGTGCGGCCATTGTCGTTGTCAGCGCAATGCAACCCTTGTCGGAGAATGATATCGAACTGATGCGGGCAGCCGTGGAACAAAGCCCTGAAGTTTACATCATTATAAGCAAAACCGACCTTGTTGAGAAAGATGAATTGAATGATATCACAGCATTTGTCAAAGAAAAAGTGCACAAAATGTTTGGAAATCATTTTGATGTGTTTCCTTATTCATCAAAGGTTGCCAATGGGAACTTCAAAAAACAGATTGTTGAAGGAATATTCACAAAACTCTCGAAACAGGCACACGAAACCAACCGGCGCATTGCTGACCATAAGTTGCAGTACCTGACCAATCTTACCAGAAGTTACCTTGAAATAAAACTCAACCTGCAAAACAAAAAAGAAGAAGAACGAAAAGAACTGAAAGACAAAATCATTGACCAGCAACTCAAACTGGGATATGTAAAAAAGGAACTGGCTTATATCACCGAAAACTACAAAACAGCTACACGCGAAAAACTCGAGGAAGCGCTTGAGAAACATGAGTCCGGGTTAACCAAAAAATTGTCAGAACAGTTATCTGCCGGTTATGATGAATGGAAAGGCAACCTCGGTAAGGTGACGGAAAAATATGAAACGTGGATTAAAGAAACGATGGCGAAATCCATGAAAGAGGTGGAAAACAGCGAAAGGGATTTTATGCAGCGCTATCTAAATGAAGTGCGGGAGCATTTCAACAATTACCTCACCGGCTTTCGCGAACGGCTGAATCAGAACCTGCAGAAAGTACTGGGTGTCAGCATGCCGGAGGATGATTTTGAAATCGAAGTGAAAACCATGGAAAAGGCCAACATTTCGGTATCGTGGGCTTTTGAAAGCCATATTGACTTGTTGTGGTTTCTCATTCCCATGCCATTGTTCAGGGAAACTTTCCGGAAATATTTTCTAAAACAAATCCCTTTTGAAGTGGAAAAAAACCTGCGCCGGCTGGTCTCATTGCTGACAAACAATCTGAATGTCCTGATCGACGAATTGCACCTGCAATCGCTGAATTATATCACCTCCGAGCTGGAAAAAATACAGGAGGTACTGGATATGCCCGTGTCCGGGAGTGAGGATATCCGGGAGCAGATGAGGATGTTGGAAAGTTGAAGAGTTAGGAGTTGGAGTCCCAGTAACCAGCTACCCCGTAGCCCGGAATGGTTTAAAGTTTACAGTTTGATGTTTAAAGTTGGAGCTTCACCCCGTAACCCGCACCCCGGAACACTTTCCAATTTCAGGTTTCTAATTTCATCCTTCCTCATTTCGGATACTGCATCCCGTAAACCTTTTCTGTCATCGAATGAAAGCTGCCTTTGTCCTCATTTGTAACCGGAATAAACAGGTGTGTCTTGCTGGTTTTAGAGGGCACGAATTTACACGAATGGATTTTTCGCTTGCGAAAAATCATAATTCG
>JAOZOO010000048.1:7584-20710 GCA_029933225.1 Bacteroidales bacterium
TAGAGGGCACGAATTTACACGAATGGATTTTTCGCTTGCGAAAAATCATAATTCGTTCAATTCGAAGATAAAAAAAGACGACATTTCGATATTCGATATAATATTTAGGAAATTGGGGGTTTAAATTGTACACATACCCCGTAACCCGAACCCCGAACCCCGCATCACTTTCTAATTTCAGATTTCAGATTTCAGCTTTCTACCCTTCCTCTTCCCCGTACGTCCGACGGTAAACCCGCTTGGAAATCACAATGCTGAACTCGTAAAGCAGCACCAGCGGAATGACCACCAGCACCTGGCTGAACATGTCGGGAGGCGTGATGATGGCCGAAAGGACAAGCAGGATAACGAACATGTATTTCCGGTTCTTTTTCAGGAAATCCGGTGTAAGCACACCTATTTTCGTGAGGAAATAAACCAGAATAGGCAACTCGAAAACCAGTCCGACCGCAAAGGTCAGCGACACCACCGTATTGATGTATGAATTCAGAGATATCTGATTATGAACTGAGGGGCTGACCTGGTAAGTGCCAAGGAAGTTCACCGTCAGCGGAACGATCATAAAATAGCTGAAAACAATCCCGGTAACGAAAAGCAGGGTGGAAACCAGTAATCCTCCCCGGGAATATTTTTTTTCATTTTCCAGCAATGCAGGTCTGACAAAGCGCCAGATCTCCCAGAGCACATAAGGAAATGCAACAATAAACCCTGCCACCAACGAAATATACATGTGTGTCAGAAACTGTCCCGACATGTTGATGTTGATAATATCCAGGTTGATATCGCTGATACAAAGCGCATTCAGCGAGAGTTTGTGGGAAATCTTACATAATATCTCGTTGGTGAAAAAACCCGGTTTGCTGGGGGCAAGGATGATAACATCAAAGATGATCTTCCGGTTGAGGAAAGCCACGATAGCCAGCAGGATAACGGCAATGAATGATCGGATGAAAGTCATTCGCAGCTCCTCGAGGTGATCCCAAAAGGACATCACTTTTTCCTTTTCTTCGGGCTTATTCTTTGTTGTTATTTTTTCTGCCATACTTTGGGGGAAAGGGCAAAAATAAAAAAAAGCCCCTTCTTTACGAAGGGACTTCTTCCAAATAAAACACAATAAACAATTAAGTAAAAATAATCTGCACGCCCGGCCCGTCGCACATGGCATACAGGTCGCCTACAGTTATAATGTCTTTCACCGTTTCATGAAAGTCTTCTTTTTTGAGTTTGAACATGTCGGCAGCCAGTTTGCAGGCATATATTTCGCCGCCACCGGCATCTATCAGCTCAAGAAACTCGTCAACAGGAGGCATGTCCAGCTTCTCCATCTCTTTTTTCATCATTTTGGTCACGCCTGCCTCCACGCCGGGCAAGCCACCGAGCAGAGTGGGAAAAGGCAGTCCGCCGGGCATGCGCATGCCGGGGTTTCCCACCGTGGCCGTGTGTAATTTATTCATGGTTTTTTTGGTAATGGCATCCAGGCCAAAAAATGTAAAGAACACCTTGGTTTCGATGCCTTCCATAACAGCGCCGTTGGCCATCACCAGCGCTGCATAAACGTCTTCAAGTGCTGCTTTCGAGCAAATGATCATGACCTTTTGCAAAGGGACTTTTTCTGTTTTTTCCATTTTATCGGGGTTTTAAAACATTATATACAAGATTCCGGTTTGGCAACGCCGGCAATTTTGGTTGCTTTTTTCAGGGGTGCTCCCGGGAACATTTTGTAAAATGTTTTTGCGTCCACAACACCCGATTTGTTAATACCGCGGATGGTCAGGGTTTCGCCATTGGCCACTTTGTTACGGATAAATTCAAGAACTTTGAAGTGCTCGTCCGTCAGTTCGATTCCCTCTTCTTTTGCAATTTCTTTTGCAATATCTTCACTCCAGTCCGAGGAATTGATCATGTAACCCTCTTCGGTTACTTCTATGTTTACTCCGGCTAATGATTTTGTAGGCATAATTTTATTTTTTTAAATTAAACATCTGATTATTTATGAATTAAATTTACTCTGTTGCTATCGCAATATTTTTCAGGAATGTGATCATGAAGCCAAGGCCGCGCCGCATCTCTTTCGAATTCATTTCGCGCATGGCTTTAAACAGTGAAATTTCCGGTACGTCTTTCACATCAATGTTTTTGTAAACTACCACACCACTGTTGATGGCTTTTAGCATTTCGGGCTGTGTCAGCTCTTTCACGGTCTCCATGATCGTAACAATGTTTTCGGCCAGCAATCTCACATCTTCGGAGGTAAAGTGCGTTACGATGTTGTCAATGATCTTCACCGCTTCAAGGAAGAAATCAAAGTATCCTTTCTGTTCCAGATCGTGCATGAATTTGATTCCGTCGAGCCCTGTCTGATGCAGCACGGGTGATATGTCTTTGATCAGGTCGTTCATGCTTTCCAGCATCTCGAACATCTCGTTAAGAGTGTCAACATTGCGGATCAGTTTCAGCATAAACTGTTTAACTGCTTCACCGTCGAGTTCCACGCCTGCTTTATCCAACTCTTCCACCGTGGATTTAAAAACATCGTTTCCCACAATGGTCAGATCGGCCGTAAGGTCCTCAAGCGACTGGCGGGTTTCGCGCTGCGCCATTACCTCGTCAAGAACCAGATCGAGTTTCCGGTTGATCTCATTGATCTGTTCCTGCATATTATCTTTTGCCATGATTGTCATATTTTTTAGTGAATGTATCCCGGTGTCAGTCTATAATTTTTTACCGGCCATTTGCATTTCCGAGTCAATAGGCAATTCTTTGCCTTTCAACAGGATATGCCAGTAAATCCAGCGGAACAACACTTTTCCGTAATGGTTCATCCGTGAGACTTTCAGCAAGTCGAAGGGGCCGAGACCCGGGAAAGGGAATGAACCCGGCAGGGGCTCTGTATCGTAGTTAAAGTCAATCAGGGTTCCTTTTCCGTATCCGGTTTCAATATAACAATTGGCATGACCGTCGAAACTGGCCGTATATGGCCTGCCTTCGATGGCACACATCAGGTTTTCTTCAAGAATATCTGCGGCAAAATGCGCTACCGATCCGGCTTTGGAAGTGGGCAGGTTGGCTGCATCGCCGATGACGAAAATGTTTTCATATTTGCCGGATTGTAAAGTATGTTTGTCGGTGGGCACAAAGTTCATGTCATCGCCCATGCCGCTTCGTTCAATCACCTCATCACCCATGTTTGGCGGAATGGAAACCAGGCAGTCGAATTTCACCTCGGTTCCACCGTAATCAATGATCTTCTTCTCTTCGTTGTTTACCTCCATAATGGCGAAATCGGGAATCAGGTTGATGTTCTTTTCTTCTAACAGTTCGCCCAGCATTTTGGTGGCGCGGGGTTTTGTGAAAGCGCCCGGCATGGGAGTGACATAAGTGATGTTGACTTTGTCGCGCATGCCTCTTTCGGTAAAAAAAGCATCGGCATAAAAAACAAACTCAAGTGGCGCCACAGGGCATTTGTAAGGCAGTTCCGAAACGTTCACCACCAGTTCGCCGCCTTTCCATGTTTTAAAATGGTCGGCCAGGGCCGTGGCTCCTTCAACCGTATAAAAATCAAAAATTTCTTTATACCATAAATTGCCTTTGAGCCCGTCCACTTCTTCAGGCGCCGTTTTGCAGCCGGTTGCAATGATCATGAAGTCATATTTCAAAACCTTTCCGTCTTCCAGCAAAACATTATTATTTTCGGGTTGAATTTTATCAATTTTTGAATAAATCACATTCACACCCACCGGGAAGAAGTCGCTTTTGGGTTTGATCACGTCGCTTTTAGTGTAAATCCCGAAAGGAATAAAAAGAAAACCGGGCTGATAATAATGGGTTTTAAACTGATCAACAATGGTAATTTCCCACTCATCGCGCGCCAGATGTTTTCTCATCTTATTGGCCATCATCGTACCGGCAGTACCGGCTCCGAGAATTAATAACTTTTTCATAAAATTATAGGGTGTTTAAAGAACAAAATCATTTAATTATCAATATCTTTTGAGTTGACAAAAATATATCCACATATCTAGATATTAGAATAATGATGTATGATATATCTCATATTTTATATATTTACAGTCTATTTATAATGAGGACAAGTAAAGACATATTAAATTGTAAATATTGTGTTTACAGAAACTTGCTTTTTGGGGAGCTTGATGATAAAGAGTATGAAATCATCAATAATGCCCGCACGGAATATGTTTTTAAGAGGGGAGAGGTCATTAAAAAAGAGGGGGAACGGATCAACTCGTTTCTGTACATGAGGAAAGGGCTGGTGAAACTTTACAAGACCGACAGGAGAGGTAAAGATCAGATACTCAGTATCAACAAGCCCGGCGACTTCATCAACTTGCTCAATATCTTTTCCAATGCAGCTTATAAATACTCAATTGCCGCTCTGGAAGAAACACTGGTTTGTGACGTGAGGCTGGACGCTTTTATTGATGTGGTTAAAAACAACAGTGATTTTGCTCTTTCGGTGCTGAACAGGATCAGCAAAATTTCGGATGAGACCATCGAACGGAGGTTTTCCCTGGCCCAGAAACAGATCAAAGGAAGGGTAGCCAACATATTGCTGTTCCTTGCCGAAGATGTTTACCGGAAGAACAAATTCAGGCTGCCGGTCACACGCCGCGAGGTGGGTGAGCTGGTTTCGATGACTACCGAAAACATCATCCGTACCTTTTCAGAATTCAGAAAAGACGGCATAATTGATCTGGATGGTAAGGTGATCACCATACTCGATTTCAAACGGCTGAAAAATATTGACAAAACCGGCTGACTTCTTTCTGCATTTTTAGCTCTTTTTGAAAACTGACAAGTCACGATTTCGGTTACATTTGCGAAAATTTCTGAAACGGAATGAATCACAACGGAAAAGAACCGGGCATACCGCCTGTTTGGTTTTATAATATCCTGACATCATTCAGGAATTTTCTTAAAAAGCTCTATTTTAAGATGGTGCCGCCCAGAGTGGCTGTTTTTGAAAAAGCAACGGGTATCTGGGTTTCAAAAACTCTCGGTGTGGCTTGCGAGTTGAATCTGGCCGACATGATCGGCAATGGCGAAATGTCTGTTGATGAACTTGCCCGACTGTCCGGTTCTGATCCTGATGCCCTCTACCGTATGATGCGTTTTCTTGCAGGAGAAGGTGTTTTTAAGGAAACACATTCCCGTATTTTTGCCAACACACCTATGTCGAAAGCGCTGATGGAAGGTGACTTCAGTATCAAGCAAATGGTGATGCAACATGTGAGTGATGTTAATTTTCGCCTGATAACAGGACTGGAAAAAAGTGTCAGGACAGGGAAAAATATTGTTTATGATGAGTTGGGAATGGATGTGTTTGACTACCTGAAAAAAAATCCCGAGCGAAACGAACTGTATAACAAAGCCATGTCGAACACCTCGCGGATGCTGGGTGCAGCCCTCTTGGCGGCCTGCCATTTCAGCGACATTAAAACCCTTGTTGACCTCGGCGGGGGACAAGGCACACTGCTTTTTCAGATACTTCAGAAATACAAAAATATGGAAGGGGTTGTTTTCGACTTTCCGCATGTTGTGGCAACCTCCTTTGAAACAGCGCGAAAATACGGCGTTGAAGACCGGGTACGTATCGAATCGGGAGACTTTTTCATTGAAGTACCTTCGGGTGACGCTTACCTGATGAAAAACGTCCTGCATATTTTTGATGACGATACGAGTATCAGATTGTTAAAGAATATTTACAATGCGATGCCTTCAAACGGCAAGATACTCATTGTGGAAACAGTGATTGAAAACAACAACAAGCCGGCTTTTGGAAAAATCCTTGATCTTCAAATGCTGACCGGTACCGGGACAGGAAGGGAAAGGACAGAAAGTGAATACAAACAATTAACGGAATCAGCAGGTTTTACCTTTAAAAGAGTTGTCCACACCGTTTCGCCGTTTAGTGTTATCGAAGCTGTAAAAAACTGATCCTGACATGTCACACAATTCCCCTGCCATCATTATTAAAAATCTTCACAAAAGGTACAACGGGTCTGACGTGGAGGCATTAAAAGGAATTAACCTGACCATCAAAGCGGGCGAATTTTACGGTATCCTCGGGCCCAATGCCGCCGGGAAAACAACGTTGATATCGCTTATCTGCGGGCTTTTCAGGCCAACGGATGGAACCATTGCCATCGACCACCAGGTTCCGGGAAATCATACCATCGAGGTAAAAAAGATCATCGGACTGGTGCCCCAGGAAATCGCTTTGTTTGCGAGTCTTACCGTCCGGGAAAATATCAGCTACTTCGGGCAGATGCACGGACTGTTCGGAAAGATTCTGAACGACACGGTCAGCTATCTGCTTGAGCGCCTTCAACTGAAAAATCAGGCAGGGAAGCTGATAAAAGAATGCTCGGGAGGAATCAGGCGGCGGGTCAACCTTGCCTCGGGGATGGTACACAATCCTGAAATACTTGTGCTGGATGAGCCTACGGTGGGTGTCGATCCTCAATCAAGAAACCTGATCTTCGAATATCTCGAAGAATTGAATCATAAGGGCACAACGATCCTTTATACTACGCATTACATGAATGAAGCCGAAGAGCTTTGCACAACCATCAGCATCATTGACGACGGCCTGGTGATTGCCACCGGCAATCCCGCCGACCTCATTGGTCAGTATGGCGATTGCAACGACCTCGGCGAATTGTTTTTAAAACTGACGGGAAAAGCATTAAGAGAGTAAGCTGTGAGAAAACTCTATTTCAACATACACAGGGAAATACTGACGCTCGTCAGGGACAGGGCCGGGTTGTCCATCCTGTTCCTGATGCCGTTGCTGCTGATCATTGTCATCACGCTTACCCAGCAAAATGCCATTCATTCTGTCAGCGGCTCCGACATCGACATTTTGTTTGTCAATCATGACGACGGTACCATTGGCAAGCTGATGCGGCAGGCGCTTTCGCAAAGTGAGGAAATCAACCTGGTGGAGGATTATAGAAGCAAGCCGTTATCTGACAATATTTTGAAAATATTAGTGGCCAAAGGAAAATTCAGGGCGGGGATCATCATTTCAGAGAACACATCCGAAGAAGCGGAAAAGGAAGTTATTACAGGAATGAAATCATTGGTTGAAGGTGATGAAGATACAACGACAGAAAAAAAGATTCACGGGGTTCAGATCATTTTCGACCCGGCCATCCGGGAGGTTATAAAAACTTCCATTCTGAATGCGGTGAAACTGGCCGAACGTGGTGCCGAAACCCGGCTGATGACGCAGGTGCTGTTTAACGAGTTGTCGGAAGTGATCGAAACCGATGACCCGGCTTCACAGGCGGTACTCGATGCGCTGAAAGATACCAGAACGGATGAACTGCCACAGGATATTGTGGAAGTGGATGCCACCTATGGTGAAGGAAGTGCAGCAGTCATCAAACCGAGTATCACACAGAACAATGTACCTGCATTTTCGCTGTTTGCCATGTTTTTTATTGTTATCCCGCTGGCCGGCAGTCTGATCGCTGAAAAGAACGAAGGAACCTACGACCGGATAAAAACCCTTCCCGTGCCGTACATCAACATTTTGCTGGGAAAAACACTGGCTTACCTGCTGGTTTGTTTTCTTCAGTTTTTCCTGATGGTACTGGTGGGCGTTTACGTTTTTCCGCACTGGCTGGGTCTTCCGGCGCTGGTGACGGGAAGTCATTATTTTGCCATCTTCATGGCTACGCTGGTGTCGGCATTGTCGGCCATAGGTTTTGGTTTGCTGGTGGGGACTTATTCTTCCACGCACAACCAGGCAGCCATGTTCGGAGCCATTCTCGTGGTGATCATGGCGGCGCTGGGGGGCATTTTCATGCCGGTCAACATGATGCCTGAAAACCTGAAGCTGATATCCGGCCTGTCGCCACTGCGTTGGGGGATAGACATGTATCTCGATATTTTTGCACGGGGCGCCGGCATCGCAGAGATTTGGAAAAACCTGTTGCTGCTGTTTGCATTTTTTGGCATTTCTCTCGGCATTGCAGCCAAAAGATTTGGATAGCACCTCCCGGCGGGTGGGCTTGCACCCGCAGGGTGGAAAGAAAACGCCTTCCGGGTAGTTTTATTCCCGCCGGGAGGAAAGAGAACATCCCCCGTTATATTTACGATCCGCCAAGTCCCAACCTACCTTTCGGATTAGATAAGCACATGGTTAAAGAACTTCCTAACTTGTAATTCTCCTGGCTTTTCGCGACCTGGCGGGAGCAAGCCCGCCCGCCAGGTCAGGTTACCCGACTTTATTCTTCAATAAGATAAAGATTAATCTCCATCTTCTTCTTCAGCCGGATTTGAATTCTGGAAGGATATTGCACGGCATAGTTACTGGCTACAATGTTGATTTTTGGTTTTAACAACTTGTTTTGTCTTGCACTGCTTACCTGTCCCGAATTTCTGTTGTAGTTATAAATAACCTTCTCACCATTGAAGGTAAACACTTTGCCTATCCTGTCCGGTTCATTAACAGAAACATATACACCCGCATTTTCAGGATAATGCAAAAAGAGCATCTGGAATGTGGTCTCCAACATTTTTATCACCGGTTTCCGGTTCATCATCTCTGTCAGATAAAGGAATTTGATAGCGGCCGTGTCGCTGGCGGGAATTTCCAGATTGAAATATTTCAGCCCGATCTCCGAAATGAAAGCTACCCGGACGATACCGTTGCTTTTCTTGAACAGCATTAACCCCGTGAGTTCCCGACCGTAAATGGTCATGTCGGTTTTGTACAGTGCTTTTTTAAAATTGGGAGCAAAAAAACGGGGAAGCGAAATCTTGATACCGCTTTCGTTCACTGCTGCTTTTTTTGAACCGGAACATCCCGGCAGGAAGAAAATAACGACAAGCAATATGAGGAGTAACTTAAATCTCATTGTCCGTTTCTTAACAATAAATCACAAATCACAAACTGCAAATATCAAACAAATTACAAATTAAAAAAACCAAATTCCAAACATGTGCGGAGATTAGAGATGGTTAAAGAAATTCGACATAGTTTATTCATTTCCGGGTATGAATTGACCATCCGGAATGTCAACATTCACTCTCTGGTCCGTAAAAACAATCAGCGTGAAATCATCACCCGGTTCCACGAATTTAACTTTGCGGACACCAAAATCCTTTTTATCGAAATAGATATCAATGGATTGCAAAATATCCCCAAGCCGTTCGTTTTGCGGTTTTAACGAAACGAGGTAGAACGTATCGTTTTCAAAAAAGGATGCTTTAAAATCCGGGTTATCCACAAAGTTCCCGCTAATGGCCATCAGGATCATGTTGTTGATCTCTTTGAACAACCGGTTGCTTCCGGTGTCGAACTCGCTGATCTTGCCATCGTTGTTGATCACAAAACGATCGCCCCGGATGATGATGGCATAACGGATAGGGGTAGTATATTCCCAGCGAATGTTGTTTTCTTTTTTAAATAAAAACCGGCCTTTGCTGATCAGCACCTCGTCCATCATGGTCAGGTGTTTTTCCTGGATAAATTTGCTGGACAAGCTGTTCATTTCGGCAGAAGCCTTGCGGACGCCTTCTTTAACAATGGTTACGTCTGCCACGTTTTTAAATCCTGAATGTGTCTGCGCTGTCAGAGTGGCTGTAAAAAGCAAAAAAGCGATAAGGGGAAAAAATATTTGAAGATTGCGTCCTTTTGTATCTCTTTGTGGAAAAGTTGTTACACAGAGTTTCACAAAGAAGCCACAGAGGGCCACAGAGAAGGAATTATTATATCTCTTCATAGCCGTCAATATTAAGCAAATTTTTCAGCGATACCACTTCAAAACCGTTTTCTTTCAGCCAGCCGGCATATTTTTCAATAATTCCGGGGGTGTTTTCGCGGGTATCGTGAAACAGGATAATGTCTCCGGGCCGGGTTTTCTTCTTTAATTTTTTCAGGACTTTTTCAGGACTGTTGACCGTGTCGAATGAGCGTAAACTCCAGCCGATGGATATGAGTCCCGTGTGCTGTAACGCTTTGGCCAGCATCGGGTTGGTCACACCATAGGGTGGTCTGAAAAGCAGAGGCCTTTTTTGAATGATACGTTCAATTTCTTTGGTTGTGGCTTCTATTTCAGCGATCATTTTCCGGTGGCTGAACAAATCAAACCGTGGAGAATGACTGTAACTGTGATTCCCGATCAAATGGTCCTGCTTGTTTGCTTCTTTAACGATGTTTTTATTCCGGCTGATGTTTTCTCCCGTCCAGAAAAATGTGGCGGGTAATTCATGTCTTTTCAGAATTTCAAGCAGCTTTGGCGTAATTTCCTGATGCGGTCCGTCGTCAAAAGTGATCGCAATTTTCTTCTCTGTGGTTTTTATCTTGCAAACAGATGTGAAATAAAAGTTGAAACAAATAAAAAAAGAGCCGATAGCAATAAAAAGCAGGTAAATGACAACAGGAACAGTCACCGCCCACCATGGCCAGTATATCTGCTGATAGCCAATGGTGATGGCCAACAGGGAAATGATGAACAATATACTTATCCCTGTATATTTGGAATAATACACAGGGCCGGTATTCATTTGCTGTCTCATTTACGGTTTCCGTTTACATTTGAAAAGGGTGTGGCTTACGCCGACTTTTTCAATGACTTCATCGAGATAGAGTCCTGATCTTTCGATGAGTTTTTCCATGTCGCGCGAATGATACATCTGGCTGTTTCCGTTAGCTATGGCGGTGAAATACAGCGAAGTGGCATGCAGGCTGTAAGTGGAGGCTTCAAAACGTTGTTTGTCCCAGTATGTTTCCATGATGAACAACGAACCGTTTTCGTCAAGGGCATCATAAACACGCTGGAGCAGACTGAGTATCTCATCCTGTGAGAAACAATCCAGAAACTGGCTCATCCAGATCACATCGTAACCTTTTGGCAGGGCAACCGACCGGTCGAGCAAGTCAACAGCGATGGCATCAATTCTTTTTTCGAGGCCAAGCTTTTCGATATTCCTTCTCGCTTCTGCCACCTGACCCGGAAGGTCCACAATGGTCATCCTGACATCCCTGTTATGTTTTGCGCAAAAGATGGAGAATTTACCTGTGTTGCCGCCCACATCCAGAATCTTTGCAGGATTGTCTTTGAAGACATATTTCATCACTTCCGGAAAAGAGTCATCGGAATAATAATGGTCGAACGCAAACCAACTTTTTCTTACGTTTTCCGGCAGCTCCGATAGTGCTTCGTAAATAGTGTTCCATTTTCCAAATTCTTTCAGCCCTTCCGGCCTGCCGTTTTTTATAGATTCCTGAAGATGAAACAACCCCTTGTAATTAATGTCGTTGGTGAAATCCATATTGACCCGTGTCAGTTCATCATTCAGGATAAAATAACCGGTCTTGGTCAGGCTCCAGCGATCATTTTCCACCTTCACCATTTCGAGACTCAGTCCGGCTTCAAGCAAAACTTTTACACCGTATTCCGACAGATCAAGGTTGCGGGCAATGTCTTCCAGCAGAGCACCTTTTCTGCGGTTCTTCATCAGGTAGTCAAGAATACCGAGGTCGCGCAGTGCTTTGGCTGCCTGAAACATGATGGGGGCAAAGGCGATTTTCTGGGCATCAAATCGTGCCTGCTCGCCTGATTTATCATCCGATCCGTAAGTAAAACTCATTTTCTTTTTCAGTTATTCGGGACGTCCCAAAAGTAATAATAATTGAACCATTGCTCAGGATACTTTTTCAGTATTCTTTCCATTTCAGCCGTGTATTCCGCCAGAATACCGTCCAGCTCTTTTTCCCTTTCGACAGGGTCTTTCGGCCAGGCGTATTTGCGGGGTTTGGTAGCATAAAAATGATAATGGGTATCCGTTTCTTTTACTGCCGACACAAAGGTTACCGGACGGTTATATTTTAGTGCCATATAAAAGGGGCCGTAAGGAAAAAGGGCTTCCCTGCCCATCAGTTTGCCAGTGATGGTTTTCGCCCCTTCCACAAAACGGTCGCCATGCAACGCAACGATCTCGTTGTTGTCGAGGGCTTTTTTAATCTCGATCAAATGCGACAGGTCATCCTTCATGGCGATGATATCCATTCTTTTTTTCACCATCACGCTGTCTAGTAATTTTTTGATCCGTTCGTGCTCGGCTTCCACCATCAGGATGTGCACACGGGTGTTGATCCTTTCGAGTAACTGGCCTGCAATTTCCCAATTGCCGATGTGAGCACCAATCAGAAAGCCGCCTTCCTCCGCAGCCATCTGATGCAGATATTCCTCTCCTTCAAAATCAAAAGTGAACCGGGTTTTAAAATCGGCAAGCAGCGCCACTTTGTCGAGCAATACCTGCCCCAGGGCATAAAAATTTTTAAAAAGATACCTGACGGATTTTAATTTGCCGAACTGCTGAATATTCCGGAAATACCAGTAAATGGGATTGCGTGCTTTGGGAGCAAAAAAAACAAAATACAACACGACAAGACGGAGAAAAAAATAGGAAAATTTAAGGCCGGAATATTTCAGGAGAAAAATAAAAAAACGGTAACCTGCCAGGCCGCCCCTGGTTTTTCCTTTCCAGGAAGACATTAGTTTTTCAATCGTTCAAGAATAAAGTTGTAAAGGTCCTCAAGCTTTTTGATCTTTACCATTTGTTCGCTGGTGACTTTGATGCCGAATTGTTTTTCTATGATTACGGCAATATCAACGAAGTCAAGACTTTCAATATCCAGATCGTCTTTCATCAGGGCATCCGGTACCAGTTGCTCCTGTTCCAGTTCAAACTCGTCAATTAAAAAATCATTGACCTTTTCTACCACCTCGTTTCTGCTCATACGACATCTCGTTCAGTGACTGCAAAAATAATATTTATTTGATATGAATACTTCCGGTTTTTTTCCTTTTTATACAGAAGAATTTGATTTTGGTTACGGGGTACGAGGTACAGGTTGCGGAGTGCGAGGGAAACACCTTCCAGAGTCCGCAGGACCTGGAAGAGTGTTTATTCGGTTTACGGGTTGTGGATACATTCTCCATTAACCATTTTCAGCCATAGGTATGCTTTTGGTACATTAACTGAACTGGATGTGTGTTGCTGAAAGATATTGGAGAATCCCAACAACTAACATATTTAAACTTAACACATTACATTCACCACGAATCAGATTATGTGTTACGGTTAT
>JAOZOO010000288.1 GCA_029933225.1 Bacteroidales bacterium
TTTGAACATAACGGCGGCCTTTACCTGTTTGTCCACGCACCGTCATTTGACAACATACTCACTCTCGCTGTGGAGCGTATGACTGAAGTCTGGATCAACACAGACCAAGGGTTTGAATATCCGGCGAATTTTGATCCTGAAGAACTGCTTTCCAGTGCGTTTGGAGTGGTCTTCGGTGATGAGATAGAAGTGAAGGTATGGTTTTCAGCCTCACAGGCAAGATATATACGTGAGCGCCAGTGGTCCATGAACCAGAAGATAACGGAAAAACCGGATGGGTCCATAATCCTGGAGATGAAAACCAGCGGTCGTTACGAGGTAAAGAGATGGATAATGGGGTATGGGCCGGATGCCCGTGTGCTGAAGCCGGAAGATTTGCGCCAGGAGGTAGCCCGGGATATTGAGAAGATGAGAAGGCGATACAACAGGTAACAGTCCAGTTGGATGTCACCAATGCAAAGCAGTTTAAGAACAACTAAAACTGCAACATTGCCTGTTCCTGTTTTAATGCCAGAAAACCTTTCAATTTCATGGGATTACGCCCGAACTCTTCAAATTTCATGGATATATCTGTAATAACCGATTGAAAGGGCTGTTCAATCCTTTGAAACATATCATTAATTGACTCATTCCCGTTCTTACATTTCCGGGCGGCATCATTTGAAATACATACTTCAATGTCAAGATGAGAAACTATCAAACGCCTGTATTTTTCTGCCATATCTATCCCATTTCTGGCTTCAAATGAAAAAGGCATGGTCAGCAAACCTACAACAGCTATATTCCCGGCAGAAGACACCATCTCGGTAAATGCAAGACCTGCTCCCGAGCCTGTCCCACCTCCCAGAGCAATTCTCAAAAATATCAGGCCGGTGTCATCCATGAGTTTCTCAAGCAGTGATCTGTCAGCCATTGCACACCGGTAACCCTTGCCAGGATTTTGGTCCGCACCGAGTCTTTTGCCAATCTCCGCCCCGATTCCGATTACATCTGCCATGCCATCAGCATTTTCCCCCTCGATGGATTGCCAGCATGTATCCACCAGCACACATGATATCTCCTTCTTCCGGCTCCTTGACAGAATCCGTGTCCCATTACAACCGCCGCCTCCAATTCCTATCAACTTGACACCTTTTCCCCTCATCATGCCTAGCCCCCTTTTTTTCAGAAAATTCCGCTTTCGTTACCATCCCAAATACATAAAAATGAAAAGTAAATTTTGCTGAATTTTCTTGTCGCGAACAAAAAATTATTCCTATGCCTGTGCCACGATTTCAGGTGGCTCAGGATTTTCAGCAGTTCCTTTCTCCCTACACCGGCCCTGCGGCGTAACGTATTTTTATGCTCTATGCGCCCAGTTGAATGCTAAAAGGATGGACACACCGGGGCGGCAGACCCTGGCCGCAGAGCGGTGTAACAAGATCCTGCGCTGTAATGAAAAATCCACCGTAGCTGCTTTGATACTCTTGAAGCAGGGAAGTTATTTTGGACAACCCCTACAAAAGGCCGCAAAACGTACAATGAAGTTGACGGTTTTG
>JAOZOO010000289.1 GCA_029933225.1 Bacteroidales bacterium
CCCACAGAAGTGGGCTGGGGCTCGGAGCAGGAGATCTGATGATCTTCCCCGATGGTGCTGACTTTACTGTTCAGGACGTACTTAAAAGTTTCCAGTTCCAAAAACCTGTCTCTCCCTTTCGTACAAAATATGACTATGATAATCTGCTTTATATCGTTGCAGGAGAGGTCGTGGCACGGGTAAGCGGAATGAGCTGGCCGGATTTTATCCAGTCGAGAATATTTGATCCGCTGGGCATGGACAACTCGGTCCCCACAAACTCCAGACTGCCAGAAAATGCCAATCTGGCTTTACCCCATAATTCCGAAGGTGAACAAATAAAGCAATTGTCAACGTTTGACAGTGACCTTACAGCCCCCGCAGGGGGTATTTATGCAAGTGTTGCCGATCTGAGTAAATGGATGATCATGCAATTGAACGGCGGGAAGTACGGAAAGGATCTGTCCGGTGAACTGTTCTCGGAAAAACAGCAAGACAAAATGTGGAAGCCCTATACGAATATCGATTTCACCCTCAAGTCAGACCCGCGGACTCATTCACATTTCCGCGCGTATGGTTTGGGGTGGATCCTGCAGGATATGAACGGGAAGATCATCATTTCCCATACGGGTGGGTTGCCGGGAATGCTTTCAAAGGTAGTGCTGGTCCCTGACCAGAACCTCGGGATCGTGGTTCTTACCAACTCAGCGCCCGGAGGATATTGCTACTATTCCCTTCCCGCCATGATACTCGATTCATATTTGAATATTGATAAGAAAGACTGGGTCAGGATGTTGGCGGAACTGGCAGAAACCAGAGAAAACGAATCCGATTCTGTAACAGCGGCTGTCTGGAAGGTTGTTCATGAGAACAGGCCATCCCTCATAAAATTAAGTGATTACACAGGGATCTATAAAGACAACTGGTTCGGAGAAGTGGAAATATCCCTGAAGGATGGCAAGCTGTGGTTTACGTCCAGACGGTCTCCGAAACTGAATGGCCAGATGTATTTTTACAAGGCCACTACCTTCGCCGTTAAATGGGAATATACCGGCATGAATGCAGATGCGTTTGCCACATTCATTTTAAATGAAGAAGGCAAAGCAACCGGCATAAAAATGAAGGGGATATCACCCAATATTGATTTCAGTTTCGATTTTCAGGATCTGGATCTGAAACGGGTTGAATGATGAACCGATCCCAATACCAGCTCCGTTCCCTGCATCCACAGCCCTTAACTCTGCACTACTCTTTAACTCTATAACTTTTTAACCCATTCATCCTTCCCCGCCACCGGACTACCACAAAGGGTTGTCTTTACGGTACTTTTTCTCATCCCTCGTCCCCCTCTTTTCAGTCTGCCAGCTCTTTAACCCTCTGAATTTCGCCTTGTAACCCATTCATAAATCATCATTCGTCATTCATGCCGGGAATCTGCTTTCCCACCCCCGCACCTTTATCCTTAAAAACCTGTTACAAAACAGTTTGGAAAAGCAACCTGGAATAATTACCTTGGTAAATATCGTGAACAAACACCCCTTTTATCCCCTACCC
>JAOZOO010000049.1:0-12376 GCA_029933225.1 Bacteroidales bacterium
TGATCTTGTCGTCGGGCAACATGCCAAAAGCATCAATCACGGCGATGGGGCCGCCTGCCCATTTTACGATATCGTCCGGCGAAAGGTCTTTGTACTCATCATGAGGTACGGCAAAGATGACGGCTTCCACACCTTTCAAAGATGCTTTCAGGTCTTTGTTGACTTTTGTTTCCGTAAGATGTTCCTGGTTCCTGAAAAACCGTTTCCAGGATGTTCCCGGTGAAGGATAAGTTTCCTGGATTTCCAGTTCATACCAGTGGTCAACATAAGGGTCATGGACGCGCATTTCCGCTCCCATTTCTGTAAGTTTCCTGACCACCATTTCGCTGCCGCTGTACCTTGTGTCGCCCACATCCTGACGGTAGCTGGCGCCGCAAATCAACACATCGGCACCGGCAATGTAACGGTCCATGTTCCGCAGGGCATCACGGGTCAGTTGAGCCACATGCAATCCGCGGGTGTCGTTGATGTCGATGGCTGTGGGGGTGATCTTGAACAAATTATCGCCGTCTTCAAAACCGAGGATATGTTTGTAGGCCCAGTAGCCCAATCCACCGTCTTTAGGCAGGCAATAGCCGCCGATACCTGGTCCCGGAAAGATCATATTGCTGTGCGTCGGCCGCATTTTGATGGCATTGATCACCTTGATCAGGTCAACGCCGTTGCGTTCGGCAAAAATGCTCCACTCGTGCAGGTAAGCCAGGATGGTGGCACGATATGAATTTTCAATGATCTTGGTGGTTTCCGACTCAATGGGTCTGTCCATCACTGTCAGCGGATATTCTTTGGTATTGAGTACTTCGTGCAGGAATTTTTCAACCCTCTGACGGGCTTCTATGTTGCAGCCGCTGCAAACCCGCCAGAAATCACGGATACTCGAGACATATTCCCGTCCGGGCATCACCCGTTCAAAACTATGTGCAAGCAAAGGAACCGAATCAATTCCCCGTTTGGCAAATTCCTTTTTCAATATCGGCCAGGCCACAAACTCGGTAGTTCCCGGTGCCACTGTTGTTTCGATCAGCACGAGGCAGTCGGGGCTCATCTTTTGCCCGATGGTTTTCATGGTGGCTTCCAGGGCGGCCATGTCGGCTTCACCCGTACGCATGTTTCCCAGCTCTTTTTTCTTGTAATCGCACTGTACGTCAACCACCACCACATCGGCCAGTTGGATACAGTCGCTGTTGAAAGTAGCCACAAGGGTTTTCTTGTCGTTGACACATCTGTCAATCAGCACGTCCACTTCGGGGTCTTCGGCTTTTACGGGGGAGACGCCGCGGTTAAGGACGGGTATCTTCCAGTAGCTTCGTACGCTGGGCCTTTGCGAACCGATGACAAATTTTGTCGGGTTTCCGTTTTCGTCTTCCGTGTCGGCAACGATGGCTGCCATCACAGCGCCCACAAAACCGACGCCCATCACCACGACCACTTCTTTGCCTTCGGCCTTGGCCTGGTTGGCCAGTTTTTCAATTTTTTCATATTCTGCCTGAAAATCTTCAGGTTTGGGAATGGGAAACTTTTCGCCCTGCGGGCTTACCGAGTATTGGGTTTCATTTTTCATAATCTGATTTTTATTGTGTTATTGGATTGCTTCATTTGTTTTAAAATAAAAAAAGCTGTTTTGTTCTTAAACAGCTTTTCTCTGAAAAGGTTTACAAACCTTTATTTCATCGGATATTTTTTAAATATCTCACCCGATTTCATCAGGATATCAACATATTGCGCCCTGCGATAAGCAAACGGGTCTTTGATGTTTTTCTTTGACAGGTTACCCCGGAAGTCATCTAACTTGTCGTACATCTTATTGGCCATCCAGATTTCCATGTCTTCAAGCATTTTGGTGATCTGTTGCGGGCCATGTTTGTAAACGGCGCTGACAACCTGAACGGCATCGGCGCCTGCCAGGATCATTTTTACCACATCTTTTCCGGTAAAGATACCTCTGTTGGCACAAATGTCAGCATTGATATTATCGTACAAAATACCCACGTAACGGAGCGGCAAACGACTGTCATAATCTGTACTCAGATTGTAAGGAAAATGTAACTCTTCGAGGTCAACGTTGATATCCGGCTGGAACAGACGGTTGAATAAAACAAATCCGTCAACACCCTTTTTGTCCATTTCGTTAAAAACATAAAGCGGATTAGTGTAAAATGGGCTTAATTTAACGCTGACGGGAATTTTCACTGCTTTTTTCACGCCCTCGATCACGTCTAACTCTTCATTCAGAATGGAACGTCCGTCCATTTCAAAATCTTTCGGATTGTTATAAAAATTAAGTTCCAGTGCATCGGCTCCTGCCTCTTCAAGTTTTTTGGCATATTCATACCAGGTGTCATCATAAACGGCGTTCAGACTGGCAATTAACGGGATATTCAGTGCGGCTTTGGCATCTTTGAAATGCATCAGAAATTCTCCGGGGCCGGCCTCATAAATGTCAGAAGGAAAAAGCGAAGTCATTTCCGCATGACGATCGTCATAATCCGTCATTTCCTGTTCCAGTTGAAGATTTTCCAGGTGTATCTGTTCTTCAAACAGTGATTTGTAAACAATAGCGGAAGCGCCGGCTTCTTCAAGTTTTTTCAACATGTTCACATCGGTTACCAGGTTGCTGGCGCCGATAATAATAGGGTTTTTCAGTTTTAACCCGAGATATGTGGTTGAAAGGTCCATAATATGTTTTTATTTAATCGTTTTAAATCAAGAATATTTGCGGGGTGTAAAATTACGATTATTTCAGATTGATAGTAAAAGCCAAATAATCTAAATTCATTTTAAATTGCATCACAGTTTAAGTCCTGTCAAATTATCAATATTTTATTCTGTACTTTTGTGCTGCTTTTTTTCGCCGCTGTTTCCGGTAAAAAAAGCCGGATGGTTTTCAATAAAAATGCGGTAATATTTAAAGTGTTTATAATCTGTTAAATTAAATTTATAAAAAGAATGGAACGAACAAAGAAATTTACCACGTGTGACGGCAACTTTGCTGCTGCCCATGTGGCTTACATGTTCAGCGAGGTAGCTGCCATATATCCCATTACGCCATCTTCAACAATGGCTGAATACGTAGATGAGTGGGCTGCTTTCGGCAAGAAAAATATATTTGACGAACCCGTCAAACTGGTTGAAATGCAATCGGAAGCCGGTGCTGCCGGTGCTGTTCACGGATCTCTCCAGTCCGGGGCGCTGACAACTACTTTTACAGCCTCCCAGGGATTACTTCTGATGATCCCCAATATGTATAAAATCTCCGGGGAGTTACTTCCCGGTGTGTTCCACGTCAGTGCACGTAGTCTGGCTGCACAGGCATTATCAATTTTCGGTGACCACAGTGACGTAATGGCTACCCGGCAAACCGGTTTTGCCCTGATGGCTACCGGCAGCGTTCAGGAGATTATGGATATAGCTCCTGTGGCTCACTTTGTTGCTTTGCGTTCGCGCATTCCTTTCCTTCACTTTTTTGACGGCTTCCGCACCTCGCACGAAATCCAGAAAGTGGAATACTTTGAAACCAGGGAACTTGAACATCTTTTCCCGTGGGAAGACCTGAAAAAATTCAGGGAAAATGCCCTGCGTCCTGATAAACCTGTGACAAGAGGTACTGCCCAGAACCCGGACATCTACTTCCAGTCACGCGAGGCAGCCAACCGTTTTTATGATCCTATTCCCGACCTCGTGGAAGAATATATGCAGGAGATCACAAAACTCACCGGCCGTGAATATCATCCGTTTGTTTATTACGGTGCCAAAGATGCCGAACATGTGGTTGTGGCCATGGGTTCGGTTACCGAAACCATTCGTGAAACCATTGACTATCTTATCAGTCAGGGTGAAAAAGTCGGACTGGTCATTGTTCACCTTTACAGGCCTTTTTCGGAAAAATATTTTATGAAGGCAATGCCGGAAACGGTAAAACGTATTACAGTTCTTGACCGTACCAAAGAGCCGGGTGCCAATGGCGAACCCATGTACCTCGATATCAAAGACCTTTATTACGGTAAGGAAAATGCGCCCCTCATTGTTGGCGGACGTTACGGACTGAGCTCCAAAGATACGACACCGGCAATGATCGTTTCTGTTTTCAACAATATGAAGCAGAAAGAACCGAAAAATCAGTTTACAGTGGGTATCAACGACGATGTGACTTTCAAATCGTTACCCTTATTGCCAGAGATAAGCATTACACCGAAAGGAACTTTCGAAGCCAAGTTTTACGGACTGGGCGCCGACGGAACAGTAGGTGCCAATAAAAATTCGATCAAGATCATCGGCGAAGCCACCGACAAATATGCGCAGGCATACTTCGCTTATGACTCCAAAAAATCGGGGGGTATCACCATCTCGCACCTGCGTTTTGGCGATCATCCCATTCACTCGACATATCTTGTGGGCACGCCTGATTTTGTGGCCTGCCATGTGCCTTCCTATCTTGGGAAATATGATATGCTGAAGGGCATCAAAAAAGGCGGTACTTTCCTTTTGAACAGCATCTGGGACGAAGACGAGACCAAACGGCGTCTGCCGGATGATATGAAGAAGCAGTTGGCTGAAAATGATATCAAATTTTATATGATCAATGCCACCAAAATTGCTTCCGAAATCGGCCTGGGCAGCAGGACCAATACCATTATGCAGGCCGCATTCTTCAGGGTTTCCGGGGTCATTCCTTACGAGCAGGCTGATGAGCTGATGAAGACATTCATCAAGAAATCTTACGGCAAGAAAGGGGAAGAAATCGTGGAGATGAACTATGCAGCCGTGGATAAAGGTTCCGAAGTGGTTGAGGTAAAAGTTCCGAAAGAATGGGCTGAAATTGAAGTGAAAGAAGAAGAAAAATATACGGATATGCCGGAATTCATCCGCAAGGTAGTCAAACCCATTGACCACCTCAAAGGTGATGATCTCCCGGTAAGTGCTTTTCTGGGACGTGAAGACGGGACATTCCCTCCGGGAACGGCTGCTTACGAAAAACGCGGCATTGCCGTAAATGTTCCCGAGTGGCAACCGGAATTCTGTATCCAGTGTAACCAGTGTGCTTATGTTTGTCCTCATGCTGCCATCCGGCCTTTCCTGTTAGATGAAGAAGAGGTCAAAGCTGCACCACAAGATGCTACCCTGCTTAACGTAAAAGGTAAATTGTCAGCCTTTAAATACCGCATTCAGGTCAGCGTACTCGATTGTACAGGTTGCGGAAGCTGCGCCGATGTTTGTCCTTCTCCGACAAAATCTCTGATCATGAAACCACTTGACAGTCAGATGCACGAAGTACCCAACTGGGACTGGATGGTGAAAAATGTGGCAGTCAAAGACAAAGCGGTTGACAAATTCTCTTCGGTGAAAAACAGCCAGTTCACACCTCCGTTGTTTGAATTTTCGGGAGCTTGTGCCGGTTGTGGAGAGACACCTTACATCAATGTGCTGACCCAGCTTTTCGGCGATCGCATGATGATCGGTAACGCCACGGGATGTTCTTCCATTTACGGAGGTTCTGCACCTTCTACGCCATATACAACCAATGCTGAAGGGCACGGGCCGGCGTGGGCCAACTCTTTGTTTGAAGACAATGCCGAATATTCGCTCGGTATGGCCATCGGTACCCGTCAGATGCGTGACCGTATTGAAAGGTATATGCGTGAAGCCATGAAAAACGGCCTGGATGACGAACGCAAAGAAGCCTTTGAAGCATGGATCGAAGCCAAAGAAAACGGTGAAGCATCAAAAGTTGCATCGGCTGCATTGACCAAAGTGCTGAAACAAAAGGATGACGATTTGTCCGGAAAACTGCTTGACCTTGAACAATATTTTGTCAAAAGATCAGTATGGGCCTTTGGCGGTGACGGCTGGGCTTATGATATCGGCTTTGGCGGACTGGACCATGTGCTTGCTTCCGGCGAGGACATTAACCTCCTTGTGATGGATACCGAGGTGTATTCAAACACGGGCGGGCAGATGTCGAAAGCCAGCCCGACGGCAGCAGTGGCAAAATTTGCGACAGCCGGTAAAGACATTCGCAAAAAAGACCTTGGAGCCATTTATGTCTCCTACGGTTATGTTTACGTTGCACAGGTAGCCATGGGCGCCAGCCAGTCGCAGTATTTCAAAGCGATCAAGGAAGCCGAGGCATTCCCCGGACCGTCGCTGATCATTGCGTATTCGCCGTGTATCAACCACGGTTTGAGACTGACCATGGCCAAATCGCAGGCCGAGGAAAAACTGGCTGTGGAAAGCGGCTACTGGACATTGTACCGTTACAATCCGCTACTCGAGAAAGAAGGCAAGAACCCGTTGCAACTGGATTCGAAAGAACCCGACTGGGATAAATTCACACAGTTCCACAACAACGAGGTTCGTTTCATCTCACTCAAGAAAACATTCCCGGAAAGAGCACGTGACCTGGCGGAACATGCGATCAAAAATGCAAAATGGCGCTATGATTTTTACAAACGTCTGGCATCGCTTGATTATTCGGATGCGAAAGAGTAATTGAATAGATTTTTTAAATGAAAGGCTGTCTGTACGGACAGCCTTTTTATTTTTGCCCGCTAAAGCTAAAAGCATTTGAAAAAAACATCATTTTATCCGCTGGCGATTATTCCCGCTTTGCTCACCATTGCATTGCTGGTCATGGTGGAGTGGAAGGTGAAAATGCCCATGCTGCTTGTGGAACGTTTTTTACCGGGATGGGGATGGACAGAAATATTGATTCTGGCCGGTTATGCCGCTTTTCTTTTCAATAAATTGTACAACGTTAAAACATCAGCGCTGTGGCGGCGAAGGAGCTGGACCATCTTTGCCGTTTTCTTTTTCGGGCAATTGGTTGCGGGCCTGCTGGGTTGCGATGAATGCCTGATGACGGGCAAGCTGCATTTTCCGGTTCCTGCCCTGATCCTTGGCGGGGCCTTATATCGCCTGGAAATCGGGTTTATGCCCATCCTGTTTTTAAGCACTGTCATTTTATCGGGCCCGGCATGGTGCAGCCAGTTGTGTTATTTCGGCGCTTTTGATAACCTCGCAGCTTATTCGCAAAAGATTGGAAACAAACGCATTGTCAACCGGAATGCGATCAAAAACAGTTTTCTGGTATTGATGGTTTCGGGAATAATTTTGCTTCGTTTGTTCAATGCGCCTGTTCTTTATGCGGTCATCGGCGCCAGTCTGATCGGTATTATTGGCGTGCTGATCGTGATCTTCATTTCGCCGCGAAAAGGCAAAATGATAAATTGTGTTTCGTTTTGCCCGATCGGGACACTGATGCAATACCTGAAACTTGTCAATCCGTTCAGGATGGTGATCAATGACGGATGCACCGAGTGCATGTTGTGTACCGTAAAATGCCCTTACGATGCGTTGAACCGGGAAGATATCCTGAACCGAAAACCGGGGCCAACCTGTACTTATTGCGGTGATTGCCTCGACTCGTGCCAGGGTAGTCATATCGAATACCGGTTCTTCAATCTTTCTCCGGTGAAGTCCCGCAATTTGTGGCTGATCATAACGGTGACCCTCCATGCGGTTTTCATGGGGCTGGCCAGGATGTAAAAAAGCCCGGGAAACCGGGCTTTTCGGATCATAATAGTTTAAATCACAGAATAACAAAATGTTAAACAATGTCTTTTATACGGGAAACTCCGGACAATGTTACCATGAGCCGCTGCCGCCGGGTTCCCCGTCATCATAAAACCAGTATTCTGAAAAAGCAACAGCCGGTATTGGTGGATGTTTGTGGTTTAGTTTGGTTTTTTTGTTTTTCTGCTTTCCGGCTGTCGCCAAGTAATTTTTTTACAATTCCGAAGAAAAGGAAAGGGTGAATATGAGGTCTGCTGATCTCCATCCACCCTTCCGGTCCCAATTGCGTATTTTTATTTTAAGAACGCTCGTAAAAAAGTGAGATCTTTTTCGTTTATTTTTCGTCCCACAGTTGCCAGCCCGGTGTGTAATAATGATATCCGGTAGCACCACTATCTGTTAATTTCACAGGTGATCCTTTGATGGTCAATACGTCATCGTGGATTTCGTATTCTGCAATGAACAGATCACTTCCTCCGCCAAGATGCTGATTAAACACAATTTTGTCGGAATTCGGGGAGGTACTGATGTGATAAACCTGATCACCGTTTATTTCGAGCGAAGCAGTAATATCGGTTACTTTATTACTCTCGATGTTAAGTGCTTTTACCCTTCTGTGAAAATTATCGTCGTTATCAAGCATGACAAACAATAAAAATTTACCGTCCTGCGTCCAGCACAAATCATAAATCTCAACATGCTGTCCCGGCTCGGAAAATACAGTCTCCTTGTTGGTGCCGTCGGCATTCATGATCAGAATAAATTCATAATAATCGTAATGGTCAGGTAAAGTCAACACCAGTGCATCGAAAGCTATTTTTGAGCCGTCCGGTGAAAAAGCAGGAAAACTTGTTGGTTGCAGTTCGTACTCTCCGCCATCCATGCCCATGACGGTTTCCAGTGGTTCGCTGACCTGTGTCAGTCCGCCGCCGTCTTCATTGATCGTATAAATTGACTGGTATTCCGGGTGGTCATTGGATTTACCGGGAAAGACTATTTTCGGTCCTGCCGGTGAACAATTAATTTCAGAATAAACATAAAGATCCGTTGGCGTTATTGCTGTCGTACCCGTACCTGTTTTTGCATCACAGGTATAAATGGACATCGTATATTCCCTCATGGTAGTTTTGGCGACAAAAACAGCATTTTTGCACATATAACCTGCTTTGAGGCTTGCCACATCATCAACAGCTGGTGACGGGACGCTCACAAAAAGGTCTTTGCCATCAACAGGATTCGTAAGCACAAGTTTGGCGCCGCTTCCACGTGACATAATCAAACTGTGGTCATACTGTGGAAGAGCTTCGCCGGGGTCTTCTTTACATCCTGCAAAGAAAAGTGATGCAAGAGCAAGGATCAATAAACTGTTTTTTAGTGTTTTCATTTTAACATGGTATTTGGGTTCATAAAGTTATTTGATAATTTTTTTTGATACTGTACAACCATCTTCATATTCAATCTCAATCAAATAAACTCCTGTAGAATACCTGTTAAAATCAATTATGCAGTGATTTTCATAGTATTTGATTTCTGTATGATGCAGATGTTAATTCTAATCTTTGACACATCTTACCGAAAATCCGTGCAATTTGGGATCATTGTGTACCACAGCATTACCCTGCTGATCGTAAATAATCACATCATAAGACCTGTTATCGCTTTCTTCGGTGGCGGTCCAGAAATTGGTGGTTTCTTTCAGGTTTTGGTAAGTATGACTAATACTTTCGCGGAGTCCTGCACCGCGAGCGGAGAAGCCGGTTTCATTGGTGTTTTGATCGGGGGTATTCCAATAGGCTGCGCTTGTTTCTTTCATTTTCCAGCCGTTGCCAGAACCGATAAAGTCTGTTAATTCTACAAATTCTGCTTTGCTGGGCAGATGCCACCCGTCGGGACATACGCCCTGTACACCGCTGGGATTTCCGTTGGAAGAGCCGGCTCCGTTCATTGCGGCATCCCAACTGTATAAACGTCCCCAGGTTTCGGCATTGCTTTCGTTGTCGTCGTAAACCCAAACGCTGTCAATGGGCGTGCCGTCGGCATAATGCAGTGAGCGGAGGTTTTCTTTGAGCCACGTTTGATTACCTATCACAACGGTATTGTAAACGTTGCCGTCATAGTCGGTAACGGTGCCTCCGGGAGGGCTTCCGCCGCCAATCACCACATATTGGTCACCGATCCAGAGTGTGTCGTTGGAATAATTCACATATATGGAAGCAGTGTAAAGCGAGTAAGGAACCGACAGGAATTGCGTTGTCCCCATATCCGTATAGTTGCTGCCGCCGTCGGCATCGAGGGCCACATTCAGAAAATATTTGTCTGCTCCCCAGTCAATGTCCTGAAAGTTTCCGGACTCTACATTGCCTTCACCAATGTTAACTGTGAATATGCCAATCCCGTTGGCTGTAGGGGTAAAAGTCTCGGAATACACAGCGCTTCCGTTGGCGTTGCCCGAGCGGATGGTGAGCTTCAGCCCGATGGTTGTGTTGGTGATGGCTGTGCCGTCGCTGTTGCGGGCTACGCCCTGATATTTGAAACTCTGGGGGGCCTGAGCCGTCAGACTCCCGATTACAAATGTCAAAATGATTAAATAAAGTGTTTTCATGATTGTTTGTTTTTTTATTGTTTACTGTTTGATGATTTTTTTATTGATGGTTTGATGATTGTCAAGAAGAACGGAGACCATATAAAATCCCGGGGTCAGATTTTCCAGGTTGAGACGCACGGGATTGGTCGTACAATCCATGTGCAGGACATTCCGTCCCTGAAGGTCTTCGATGTTTGCGCTTACCGGATTGGTTTCCCGGTTGTTGTTCAGGATGTAAATCAGGTTCCCTGCCGGATTGGGATAAACCACAACGTCTTTTTCATCAATGAGGTTTTCTTCAATGCCCGTGTTTTTATCGGGGCCTTGCAGAAAACCCTGTGTGAGTAACTTGCCGGAAGCCGGTAAGGATTCGGTCATGATTTCACCGATGGTGAAATCAAGCGACAGTCCGCCGGCCGTGAATGTTTCACCACCGGAACACACCACTGTTGGGGTCACCTGTTGTGCCCTGATGTTTTCCGGCAGAGCGGTAAAAAACATCAAGAGCAAAATCAGCGGAATGCCTTTCATCATTAACTTTTTCATGATTTTAAATGTTGGATTTGATTTCATTTTTGAGTGTTTTTATTATGTGATTGCCATACATTTTTCTGCTATCGTTTGATGAATTTTGAAACTGCAGATTTTCCCGAACTGCTTTTTATCCTGATAAAATACACACCGGGGGCCAGTCCGCCGATATCTGCCGAAAACCGGTGGTTCCCGGTTTTTGTAAGTTGGGTTAATTGTTGTCCCATCTGATTGACAAGGTTGATTTCAATCTTTTCGGAAACAGCATCGGACAGTCTGACATTGATGATATCATCAGCGGGATTGGGATAAACACTGATATGTGAAAGGAGCGGGTTGTCTTCGATACCCCCGACAAGTGAAGTGTATGATAACGATGATCCCGCTTCGGTAACCTGGATGTGGAGAACAGGGTAATGTGAGGTGGCTGTGTACCATTCATAATCTGTTTCGGAATGTGTGGTCACACTCATCAGATCGCCTCCCGTATTCCATACGGAATCGGTATAAGCCTTTACCTTTTTAATTCGGAGTGTACTGTTGTAAGTGCCTGCCGGTGTTTTAACACTTCCCCAGGCATCAGCCATTGCGATTATGGTTCCTCTTCTGTGAATCAGCATGATAGCAGAAGGATAGGCGTAAAAGTAACTGTCGGTGTAAGTGTCGTTGAATGCAAAAGGATATTGCATTATTTTTCTGGGATCAAGATAGTGGATAATGTCCGGGTTGGTACCGGGATCACTTCCCATTCCGAGAAAAAACAATTCCGAACCGGTTAATTGCCAATAATTATAGGTTTCCAGGGAATTGTCATCATCACGAAAGGCAAGGGTTGCCTCGGGAAATTCATCGGCAAAAGGTGTTGATGAAGGATCCACCGCAGTGACTCCGGCTGTTAATGTGGCCTGAACATCTGAAAAATCCCAGCTTTGGCCACCCCCGGCCGGGCCCGGGTCGAAAGTACCGAACGTTCCCGATACATTGTAAATATCGCCAATTTGAGGCGCATTTCCGTTATAGGTAATCACGGGTTGTGCTGATATGCCCGTTGTAAACAGGAAGGCAAGGATTGTGATAAAGTAATTCTTTTTCATGGTGTGTGTATTTGGGATTAGCATTTGATTTTTATTCCTTGTTTGAATATTTTTTGATGATCTTATTCAGGGCATCTTTCTGATGTTTGATTTTGGCTTTGAGTTCCTCAATGGATTCTTCTTCCAGCGCGTCCTGCTTTTTTTTTCTGGTCGTGTATTTTCTTTTTTTTGTCATTTTTCCGGTTGATAGAAGTTTTTTTGTGAATTGCTACGACAAATGTATTTTGTGATACCGGTGACCGCAAATTTTCGGGGTATGCTAAAAGTTTCAGGAAGGGTTTCAAAAAGTCACAAAGTTTGTAATGTATTGATAAACTGTGTTCTGGGAATGTGTAGTTGTAAATTATGAACCACTGCAATTTGCCATTTCTTTCGTAAAAAAACGATTTAAACAGAATTCTGACGACAGTAAAAAGTAAATAAAACCCCGCCGTTGGTGTCTTCACCAACGGCTGTACAGGTCTTGTAAATGTTGTTGGTGGGGACACCAACAACGGTAAAAAGGACACCCACCAACAAAGTTTAAACAGAACTCTAACGACGGTAAAAAGTAAATAAAACCCCGCCGTTGGTGTCTTCACCAACGGCTGTACAGGTC
>JAOZOO010000049.1:12476-20466 GCA_029933225.1 Bacteroidales bacterium
TTGTAAATGTTGTTGGTGGGGACACCAACAACGGTTTAAACAGAATTCAAACGACGGAAAACTAAAAAACACCTCCGCCGTTGGTGTCTTCACCAACGGTTTTATTGTTTTTGTAAATGTTGTTGGGGGACACCAACAATGGGGACAGAATCAGACAGGTAGGGGGAACATCAGGTGAAGAACCGGATTAGTGAAAGACAAAGGATACTTAATTTGCAAGTACAATTTTCTTCAGGATATTTAAAAGTATGAAAAATAGAGGGCTCCTTTATAAGGAAATAAAAAAACCCGGCGGTATGCCGGGCCATGCAAGTATGAGAAAAACCAATGATGTTTTTACCATGATCCGTGGTTGATGACTTCCCCGTTTTCATAATACCAGTATTCCCCGTGACCTGAAGCATCCCATTCTGCACGATAGACGAGCACATACTGGCCGTTCATCCAGTCCTTGCCTTCGATGCTTCCAGAGCCGTCGCTGTTGACCACAATGTTGGCCAGGAATTCTTCCGGAAATTCAACTGTGAAATAGTAATTCCCGTCAGACTGGTGCCAGTCCATTGTCATGAAGACAGTGCCCATTTCCTCAAAATCGTAAACGGTAAATGAACCTTTTGTTTCGTCTTTATCCAGTTCAGCCGTAATAAAAATAAAGTTATGCAACTCAATACCGCTGACCAAACCATCCAGGGTCATTTCCCAATGATATGCATTCGCCGTTTCGGTGATTTTCAGGGTGACGGTGTAGTTGTTTTTTTCGCCGTCATTCACATCCCAGGTATAGACCCACGGTCCCCCGCCGCCTTTCAGCCGGGAAACAAAAGCGCTTTTGGGTGGTGTCATCATGCTGTTGTACCTTGAAAAAGCGTTGACCATATTCAGATAATAAACGGCCTGTTTGGCGCCGGGATCGTTGGATTGTGCCATGGCCTCCGGAATATCCACTTTCTGCATCTGATAGGCCGGTGCATCGTTGTTCGGATTGGTATCTTTGTCTTTTTTACATGAAGAAACAAAAATCATGGATAAGATACCCGTGAAAAGGATTAAAAATCTGATGGTTTTCATAATGTTTGTTTTTAAAGGGTTAATAAATATATTTAACAGTGATTGTGTTCGATTTCAGTCTTTTGATTTTTGTTTGTTTTGAATGTTTTCTATGATCTTGTTCAGTGCGTCTTTCTGATGCCTGATTCTGTTTTTGAGTTCTTCGATGGATTCTTTTTCAGCCGGATGCCGGCTCTTTTTACGCGTCGTATGTTTTCTTCCGTCGCCCATAGTTTTGTGTGTTTAAAATGTTTGAACCCGAAGCAAAAACAAAAATATACCATGAAAATGGTTTGTGTTAATTTTCGGAATATCAAAAAAGTTTCAGGGGGTGTTTCAAAATGTCACACAGACCTGAACAGCCTGTTAACACTACTGATTCTGAAAAAGTTTACAATTGGTATTACATCGTACAGGTTTGAAAATGCCATCAATATTTATCTGGAAATATTCTAAATAACCTGAATTTCTGTTCATTTTCTTGCATTTAGGGGCTTGCAGTTATTATCTTTGAAAAAGATATCTTTTGAAAACAGGTCATTGTAAGAAAAGTACGATTTATATCTTGCCTGACAAACTGCAATCCTATTTTTCTCTCCGTGATTTTTTAATGTTTCACTAACCACAAAGGAGGTACAACCATGACTAAATTTTTAAACAACAAAAGTTTCCTTGATTTTATGCGCTTATTGTCATTGTCTTTACTGATTCTGTTGTTATTCGTAAAAATGGATTGCAGTAAATCCACTAACTCTCGACCGGTTTCAGAGTGTAGAATTAACGGCATACAAACCGTTTTCAATCCTAATCCCGTAACTATTGCTGCAGGAGAATCTGCTGAAGTAGCTGTGGAAATAAATGCATCTTCAAATTGTGCTAACTTCATAAAGGACATGTATGTAGTCAGCCCGGATGATAATATAGGTCCGCCGAATTCATATATATGCAGAGTGGCTTCTGTGAATAATAACAGAGGAGGGTGCACCATCTCGGTAAGTGTACCCGGTGATGAGCCGACCGGCATCATTCAACAACAATTTATCATACATGTAAGTCAACATGAGCCGTATTGGGGAGAGTTAAGACACGCTACGGCCACGCTCGATGTTCAGGTTCTGGGGGCTCCGGACTACTCTGTTTCCCTTTTTTCGGGCAACGTGGGGGTAGCCCAGGGAAGGTCAACCACAGTTCCCGTGACTATTGAAAGATCGGGAGGGCATTCGGCAGACATTGATCTTTCGATCTGGAACCTGCCGAATAAGGTTGACTTCTCCTTCGACCCCAATCCGGTTCCCGGTAATGAAAACACGAGCCAGATGACTGTAACCGCCGGTCCTACTGCCGTTCCTGGCGAATTCGGCCTGAAAGTTGTCGGCAACGACCATATTATCAGTGAAAAATCGGATTATTTCGTTCTAATTGTTGTTGAACCGTTCACGCTTACTACTGACACAGGTTCTGTCACGATTTCCCAGGGACAGTCCGGTACAGTCAATATTGATATAAGTACAATGGGGGGTTGGAATGAGTCCATCTCCTTTACTGTGGAAGGGGATATCATCGGGCAAGGCGCAACTTTAGTGGACACTGTTTTTGATCCGAATCCGGTACCGTGGGACGTCCATTCCACGAGCTTGACCCTTACGGCAGGCGAGTCGGTTGAACCGGGCACTTATCAATTAACCATCAAAGGGACGGCGGGCGTTATTGTCAAGAATGCCGAGCTACAGCTTACCGTGGCACAAAAACTTTATTCCAGTAATCCGCATTCAGGCAGATGAAACGATAAAAGGCAACACTTTTCCGGCATGTT
This sequence comes from Bacteroidales bacterium, assembly GCA_029933225.1. Lineage (GTDB taxonomy): Bacteria > Bacteroidota > Bacteroidia > Bacteroidales > F082 > JAADID01. The sequence goes on from JAOZOO010000049.1 coordinate 15,337, forward strand.
CACGGAAGGGTATGAGGTGTTGTTATTCATTTTTTAGGTTTAAGCCAAAGAATTTCTTTTCAGGACTTCCGGCGATTCAGGAAACGGCATGCATTTAAATCTGCATCAAAAACGGCACAAGATTATCGTCGCCGGTCAATCCCAGTTTTTTGCGCAGCCGGTGCCGTGTGGTTCTGATGCTTCCTTCTGATTTGAAGGTGATGGCAGCGATTTCCTTGGTGGTGAGATTCAGCTTGAGCAGTGCTGCCGTTTTGATTTCGGTGGAAGTCAGGTCGGAACATATTTCCAGCAGACGGGCATAAAAACCGGAATGGATGTTTTTGAAGATCTTGTCGAACTCGTTCCAGATGTTTTGTTTGGTGTGTATTTCCAGGTCATGGATAATACTTTCAATGTTTTTAACCATTTTGGGGTCAGCATCGGCTGCACTGTTAAATTCTTCCAGTTTTTCAATGATCTCTGATATGGTTTCGTTCACACGGATCATCTCCAGCGCTTTGGAAGCCAGTTCCCGATTTTTGGATTCCAGTTGCTCACGGAGCAGTTGCTTCTCTTTTTCAGCGATCTGATTTTCCTGTTCGTGAATGACTTTTTCCTGTTCCAGCAGTTTTTGCTGCCGGTTGAAGGCGGTTGATTTGTACCGGAACATCACGATCAGCAGGAAGATCACGATCAGGAACACCACCAGCAAAATGATCAGCATGATATTCCTGTTTCTTTCGACAATAGTTTTTTCTTTCAGCAATGCAATGTCTTTATCTTTCTTTTCCGACTGGAATTTGGTTTCCATTTCGGCCAGTGTTCTTTCTTTTTCCGCTGTAAACAGACTGTCCTGCAGGTTCTTGTGTTTTAAGAGGCAGTCGTAAGAATTTTTGTAATCGTTGTTAAAAGCGTACATTTCCGATAATTTTTTATACGCATAGCTGACCAGGTTCGGGTTATCAATTGTTTTGGCCATTTTCAGCGCATTCTCGGCCCTGGGGATCGCTTCCGGTTTCCTTTCCCTGTTTTCGGCCACAGCCAGCCGCAGGTTTGAAATAATAATACCTGTATCGTCTTTTACTTTCGTAAAAATATCAAGTGCTTTTTTAATCTGCTTTTCCGCTTCTGCATATTGCCCTTTTTTGATCAAAATACCGCTTAATGCATATAACGAAGAGGCAACCAGCCGTTCCGGTGTCAGTTGTTCACGGATCTTTAACCCTTTGTCAGTATAATAATAAGCCGAATCAAGCTTCCCGAGTTGGTCATAAGCCCTTCCAATACTTGAATAGATTGTTGCCATCCCATACCGGTCGTCAATTTGTTTTTTCATCTCAAGCGCTTCCCTGAAATACTTCAACGCTTTCCGGGGTTCCTGACGGTTGAGAAGTACAATCCCTATGCTTAAATAACTGGTTGAAAGCCACTTTTCATTACCTGTTTCTTCCGATATGCTGATGGACTTTTTATACATTTCCAACGCATGGATATAATCGCCGCGAATGTTGAAATTCACCCCTTTGGCAAAGTAATAAAAAGGAAGATCGTCTTTGTCTTTGATCTCCTCGAGTATTATTTTGGCTTTGTCGAGGTATTTGTCCGATAATGGATATTCATCTTTGTAATAGTACACTCTTCCCTGCCAGAGAAGACTTCTGGCAATCCCCGGTTTGTAATTGAGTGATGTGGCAATGGTGAATGCTTCCTGAAGATACATCAGCGCCTTGTCGTTTTCTACGCTGCAATAATGTTCACCCAGTTTGATCAGCAGGTGCACTTTGGCGGTATCGTCAGCCATTTCCCGGACTTTCTGTTCCATTTCGGTAAAATCGTCAGCCGCTTGTGCCATACCGTGGGTAAACAACAGGGTAACAATCATCAGGAAAATAGTAAAAAAGGTAAGATTTTGCCGGTTTTGGGTGAGTTTCTTCATTCAGAAAAAAGATATTATCATTTGGTTCTCACAAATATATAAAAAAACTCCCGGTTTCAGGCCGGGAGTTTTCGGATATAATTGTCTGTGCCGAGACTATTTCATCTCACCATCCCATTCCTGCCAGTCGGCTTCCTGATAACTGTGTCCCACGGCTTTTCCGTCGGTTAACTTTTTTGGGGAGGATGTAATGGTAAATGAACTCCCCGATGTTTTATAATCAATTGTATAAAGATCGCTGCCTCCCGGTGAGTGGAGGTTAAATAATATCTTCTGCTGAAGGGGGTCTGTCCAGTGGCTTTCCTTCCCAAGCGATCCCACAATCATGTGCTGCTGTATTTCGGTTGTTTTCCGGGTTGAAACGTGCAGCGTTTTCACTTTGTCAATACCATCTTCCGAAACACCGAACAGAATGAATTCACCGTCTTTGCTCCAGCAGATATCATCATAATGGGCTTCTGCCACATCCGGCATGTCGTAAACAACTTCTTTATTTTCACCTGTTGCCTGCATGACAACGATGGCATTGTGCGCATAGTTTGTTTCTGTTTCGCTGAGGAAGGCAACAAATGCAATCCTGTTTCCATCCGGCGACCATGCCGGTCTGTCTGCTCCCATAAGTTTGGTAAGCACTCTGCCGGGGCACTCGATCAGCTCTTCATCCTGTGTCAGCCGTGTCAGGGAGGAGCCATCTTCATTTATCGTATATACATGATGTTTAGATTCAAGCGGGTCTTTTGCACTGAAAACAATACGCGGTTCAACCGGCGAACCGTCAATGTTCAGTACGTAAAACTCATTATCAGACAACAGTTGAACGGGATTTTCACCCGTGAATGGATCGCAGGTGAAAATAACAGGATTGCCGGCAGGAACTACCGGGCTTATCAGTACTGCTTTCCTGCCCATGTACCCGAGGCAGGTTTCGCCGACATAATTCACGGCAGGGGCACACTCGGCGATGTCCTGTCCCGTTACAGGATCAACAACCGCAAAATGACCCGTACGGGAACCGGAAATAATCAGCGAAAATTCATTTTCCTCAATATTTACAACTACCGGTGAAACGATGATGTTATCATAGTCTGCATCCATGCTTTTGGCCGAATGGGTGATTATGCCCTGATGGGCACCTTCAGGGATTTCGTCATCAATGGCAGAAACCGTAATGGTTTGAGGGATGTCCCAGGTTGAATCGGAAAAAGTAATCTGTGCCGGCGTAACAGTGATCTGATTATCAACGGCAAGGTAAATAGTAACGTTTGCCGCGGGTTGGGTAGCGAGTTTCAGGGTATAGTTGTCGGTGGCCCCATCCTCCGATGTTGTCGTGTTTCCATCGCTCTCGGTAATGATAACGGATTTTTCCGGAGGGAGATCTTTTTTACATCCTGTGTAAATAAATATGCACAAACAGCAGAAGGCAATCAGCATTACAGAATCGGAAGTTTTCATAACAGTGTTTTTTTAATGAATAATTAGCATTGATTTGCCGAAATAGGAGATAGCAAAAATATTCCTGACATCATGAATTTCAAAATAATTCAGATATGATAAAAGTTTCACAATGCGTTTCAAAAAGTTACAAAATATTCGGATTAGCAGGAGGCATCAGATCTGCATCAGAAAAGGAACCAGCTTGTCGTCGCCGGATAATCCCAGCTTTTTCCGCAGACGGTAGCGGGTGGTCTTGATGCCTCCTTCCGACTTGAAGGTGATGGCGGCAATTTCCTTGGTGGTGAGATTCAGTTTTAAAAGGGCTGCCGTTTTGATCTCGGTGGGGGAGAGGTCGGGGCATATTTCCAGCAGCCGGGCATAAAACCCCGAATGGATGTTTTTAAAAATCTTATCGAACTCGTTCCAGATATTTTGCTTGGTATGGGTTTCCAGGTCGTGGATGATCTCTTTGATGCTCCTGACCATTTTGGGGTTGGCATTCGCATGGCTGTTGAACTTTTCCAGTTTTTCAATGATTTCGGATATGGTTTCATTCATCCGGATCATTTCCAGCGCCTTGGAAGCCAGTTCCCGGTTCTTGGATTCCAGTTGCCCCTGAAGCAGTTGCTTTTCTTTTTCAGCAATCTGATTTTCCTGTTCGTGAATGACTTTTTCCTGTTCCAGCAGTTTTTGCTGTCGTTTGAAGGCGGTTGACTTGTACCGGAACATGACGATCAACAGAAAGATTACGATAAGAAACACCACCAGCAGAATGATCAGCATGAGATTTTTGTTACGCTCCACTTTGGCTCTTTCTTTCAGCAGGGCAATGTCCCGGTCTTTTTTTTCCGACTGGAACTTGGCTTCCACTTCTGCCAGCATCCGTTCTTTTTCGGATGTAAACAGACTGTCCTTCAGAACCTCATGTTTTTTTTGATAGGCATAAGCTTTTTGATAATCATTGCTGTAAGCATAAATATCCGACAGTTTGCTGTTAACATAACTTAAGAGATTGGGGTTATCAATATCTTCCGCCAACCGAAGTGTTTGTTCGGCAAGTCTTTTGCCTTCGGGATTTCCCTGTTTGTTCAAAGCATCCGCCAGACTCATATTGCAAATCACAATACCGGTTTTTTCGTTGAGTTTCTTAAATATTGAAAGTGCATGTTTCAGTGATTGTTCCGCTTCGTCATATCTTCCCATCTGGATGAGGGTTTCCCCGATTGACATTTCGGAAGAAGCAACATGACGATCCATTTTTAATTCTGTACGTATTTTCAGTGCCTGCCTGAAATAGGAAATTGAAGTATCAAGCGACCCCTTTGATTTATATACCGAGGCAATTGAGGTTAATGAGTTTGCGACACCGACTCTGTTGTCAGTCTCTTTTGCCAAAGTCAGGGCGTCCTGATAATACTCCATCGCTTTATCAACATCACCTCTGTCCAGTAAAGTCGTCCCGATTCCGAGGTAAGCGGTTGTCATTGTTTTCATGTTACCACATTGTTTACAAAGGTCAATGGATTTTGTAAACATTTCGATGGCGTTTACATAGTCACCGGTTACACTCAGACTCATCGCTTTTGCCAGATACCAAAAGGAGAGCGTATGTACGTCCCCGGCATCTTCCAATGGCTTTTTTGCTTTGTCAAGATATTTGTTTGATAAGCTGAATTTGGATTTGTAATAATAAACACGCCCCATCCACATCAGACTCTTTCCGACACCTTCGGTATAATCCGTTGCCAGCGAAATAGTATAGGCCTCCTGCAAATACATGA